>CAJUSL010000004.1:31892-48982 GCA_910589135.1 uncultured Eggerthellaceae bacterium | reverse complement strand
GACTACGAGATGGGCCTCATGTCCGACGAGGAGCGCCACAAGCAGGTGGTCGACGTCTGGAACGAGGCGAACGAGGAGGTCGGCGACGCCATGGCCGACAACTTCGACCGTTTCAACCCCATCTACATGATGGCGTTCTCGGGCGCACGCGGCAACATCAAGCAGATCCGCCAGCTGGCCGGCATGCGCGGCCTCATGTCCGACCCGAAGGGCGAGATCATCGACCGTCCGATCAAGGCGAACTTCCGCGAGGGCCTGTCGGTGTTGGAGTACTTCATCTCCACGCACGGCGCCCGCAAGGGCCTGGCCGACACGGCGCTGCGTACCGCCGACTCGGGCTACCTGACCCGTCGCCTGGTCGACGTCGCGCAAGACGTCATCATCCGCGAGATCGACTGCGGCACCCACGAGGGCGTGCCCTACGCCATCGTGAACGAGAAGGGCGAGCTGGACGAGAACCTCATCGGTCGCAACCTGCTCGAGCCTGTCGCCGACGAGAACGGCGAGATCCTGATGGACGCCGACGAGTACATCTCCTCGATGGACGACCTGCGCAAGCTGCATGCGGCAGGCGTCGAAGAGGTCAACATCCGCACCATCATGACCTGCCATGCCGAGCACGGCGTCTGCCAGAAGTGCTACGGATGGGATTTGGCCACGGCGCGTCCGGTCAACATCGGCACCGCCGTGGGCATCATCGCCGCGCAGTCCATCGGCGAGCCGGGCACTCAGCTCACCATGCGTACCTTCCACACCGGCGGCGTCGCAGGCGAGGACATCACCCACGGCCTTCCCCGCGTCACCGAGCTGTTCGAGGCGCGCAAGCCCAAGGGCCAGGCCGTGCTTGCCGAAATCTCCGGCACGTTGCAGATCGGCGGCGACAAGTCGTCGAAGGTGCTCACCGTGCACGACCAGCAGGGCAACATCCGCGAGTACGTCGTCTCCCCGCGCGTCACCATGATGCCTGGCATCGTGGACGGCTGCGAGGTCATGGTGGGCCAGCAGCTCACGAAGGGCTCGGTCAACCCGCACGATCTGCTGCGTCTCACCGACCCGAACACCACGCTGCGCTACATCGTCGGCCAGGTGCAGGGCGTGTACGTTTCCCAGGGCGTGGACATCAACGACAAGCACATCGAGGTCATCGCGCGTCAGATGCTGCGCAAGGTCGCCGTGCTCGACAGCGGCGACAGCGACCTTCTGCCGGGCCGCCAGGTGAACCGCTTCGAGTTCGAAGGCGTGGCCAACGCGCTCATTGCCGAGGGCAAGGAGCCGCCGGTGGGCCAGCCGTTGCTGCTGGGCATCACCAAGGCGTCGCTCGCCACCGACTCGTGGCTGTCGGCCGCGTCCTTCCAGGAGACGACGAAGGTGCTCACCGACGCCGCCATCGAGGGCAAGACCGACAACCTGACGGGCCTGAAGGAGAACGTCATCATCGGCAAGCCGATCCCCGCAGGCACGGGCCTCAAGCGCTATCGCGACGTGAGGCTCACCTACAAGGGCGTGCCCATCGAGAAGACGGGCAACGACGAGGACGCGCTGCCGGGCTACGCGCCCGACGCGCTTCGCGAAATCGAGGAGCTGCTGCCGCAGCCCGAGGAGTGGTCGTTCGACGGCGAGGGCTACTTCAACGGGGCCGGCGGCTACGGAAGCATCTACAACACCTTCTCGAAGACGCGCGCCGGCGCCAACCTCACCGACGAGCAGGCGCGCCTGTACATCTTCGACGACCTGGGCGTGTCCCAGCGCTGGGCCAACAAGTTCAGCGAGGCCGGCATCGAGACAGTCGCCGACCTCATCGGCCACAACGAGGATGACCTGATGCGCATCGAGGGCATCGGCGTGAAGGCCATCGAGGAGCTGAAGGCCGGGCTCGAGGAGCGCGACCTCATGCACGTCATCGAGGACGACCTGAACGCCACCAGCGACGATATGTCGCAGCTGCTCGACATGGTGTTCTCGCCCGACGACACGATCCTGATCGGCGGCGAGGCGCCCACCTACGACAACGAGGACGAGGAGCTGTTGGGCGAGAGCCTGCCGTCGCGCTCCTACCAGCGCAACCTGGAAGAGCTGGACGCGCTGCTCGGCTCCATGTCCGACCTCGGCTTCGGCGTGACCAGCGCCGACGCGGAGGCGGCGAGCAACGCCGCCCAGGCCAAAGGCGACGACGATGCCGAGCTGATCGGCGGCGCGAGCGAGGCGGCCGACGACGGCTCCGACGACGAGGAGCTGCTGGGCTAGATGCCTGGCAAGACCTACATCGACGCGGCTGGGGACGCACCCGATTCGCAGATCGGGGCGTCCCTGGACGTGTTGGCCGGCACCATCCATGCCCGTAGCGCCGCCGGTGAGGAGAGCTACACCTATCGTCTGCTCAACGGACCCTTGGACACGTTGGTGAAGAAGCTGATGGAGGAGGCCGGCGAGGTTGCCTTGGCTGCCAAGGAAGCCGATATGCTGGACGCGTACTCTAACAGCGACGCCCTCTACGACGCGGCCTTGGACCACCTGCGCTACGAGGCAGGGGATGTAATCTACCATCTGCTGGTGATTCTCGAGCGCTACGGCATCCCCACAGACGAGCTGGCAGCCGAGATGAACTCCCGCATGACCGATGACGAGATAAGCATCCATCCGGGTATGGTGCGCCTGCAGCCAGAGCACGTGAATCGAGGTAAATGATGGCACGCTTGTTCGGAACCGATGGCGTTCGCGGCGTTGCGAACGTGGAGCTCACCAACCAGGTCGCCTACCGCCTCGGCCAGGCCGCCGTGGCGTTTCTGGGCAAGACCATCGTGGTTGGCAAGGACACGCGCCTGTCCGGCGACATGCTGGAGTCGGCGATGGTCGCCGGCATCGCCAGCGCCGGCGGCACCGCGCTGCTTGCGGGCGTCGTGCCCACGCCGGCCGTGGCGCTGCTCGTGCGCAAGCTGAACGCGGCGGGGGGCGCCGTGATCTCGGCGTCGCACAACCCGCCCGAGTACAACGGCATCAAGCTGTTCGACGCGCAGGGCTTCAAGCTGCCCGATGCCGTGGAGGACGAGATCGAGGCGTTCGTCACGGGCGGGGGCTTGGAGGCGCGCGGGCCTGAAGGCATGCCGCAGGGCGACGACCTCGGCTTCGCGGTGCCGCTCAAGGACGCGAACGAGATCTACGTGGCGCATGCCGTGTCGTCCATCAAGGACCAAGGCATCGACTTCGAAGGCTACTCCGTGGCCATCGACGCGGGGCACGGCGCCTCCTGCCAGACGAGCCCCGAGGCGTTCCGCCGCCTGGGCGCCGAGGTGCACGTGATCAACGACGACTACGACGGCACCGACATCAACGTGCAGTGCGGAAGCACGCACCTCGAGCCTTTGCGCGCGTTCGTGGCCGAGAAGGGCGCCGACATCGGCGTTGCCCACGACGGCGACGCCGACCGCGTGATGCTGGTCACCCCCGAGGGCGACGAGATCGACGGCGACGTGATGGAGGCGGTCATGGCCGTCGACATGAAGGCGCGCGGGGTGCTCGCGAACGACACGGTGGTCACCACCGTCATGAGCAACCTCGGGTTCACGCACGCCATGCGCGACGCCGGCATCAACGTCGTGCAGACCAAGGTGGGCGACCGCTACGTGCTGGAGGAGATGCGCGCGAGCGGGTATTCCATCGGCGGCGAGCAGTCGGGCCACATGATCTTGCTGGAGCACAACTCCACGGGCGACGGCCTCATGACCGCCGTGCAGTTCATGGCCGCCGTGAAGCGCTCGGGCAAGAGCGTGGCGGAGGCCGCGGCCATCATGGAGAAGTTCCCGCAGGTGCTCGTCAACGTGAAGGTCTCCGACAAGGAGGCCGTTGTCGACAGCGATGTGGTCGCTGCCGCCGTGTCCGAGGCCGAAGCCGTCCTGGGCGACGATGGCCGCGTGCTGCTGCGCCCGAGCGGCACCGAGCCGGTCGTGCGCGTCATGGTGGAGGCGGCCTCGCAAGACGACGCCGACCGCTGGGCGCGCAAGATTGCCGAGGTTATCGAGGCTTTGTAAGGGCGCATCGGGGGGGCGTTCGCATCGTCACGCCGTGACGACGGGGCCGGGCCGCTTCGCCACGCGGCCCCGGACGTCCTCGGGCAACTCCTCGCTTCGAAATTCCGTGATGATTTGCATCACGGAATCCCTTGCTCGGGAAGGTTGCTGCTCGGACGTCCGGGGCTGCGTGACGAATGCTGCGGCCTTCCCTGTTGCCTTCCGCTTCACGTTGCCAGAAATCCGGCCCGTCGTGGACAAAATTTGCGGAAATCGGTGCTTTTGCAAGCAATTCCGGCCGGTTTTCATATGGCCTTCGTTTCTCGCAGCGTCCCTACCGGGGGTTTCTTGCAGCCGCATTTTTCGTGACGCTGATTTTTCGCCCCAAACGCTCTCAAAAACACCGATTTCCGCAATTTTTGTCCACCAGAGGCCGGATTTTTGGCATCCGGCGGCTGAGGGCTGCGGAATACGTTGCTTGATGCCGGAAAACGGATGCGGAGCATCGGGCATCCGGCGATAGCTGCGCTTGCTAGTCGGCCGCAGGGAAGTACGGGCAATCCGCACGAAGGCACTGCTCGTTGCCTGACATGAACGTGCACGTGATGCGCTCGGGCACGTCCATGGCCACGCCCGTCGTGCGCTCGATGTGGCGCGCGGCTGTCTCGAGCGCAACGAAGCTGGTGCGCTTGCAGCATCGGGGGCCGCCGATGTCGGCGATGGCGTCCATGATGTCCGAGACCAGGCGCGCCGAGTCGGCCCATTCCTGCCGCTTTAGCGGCGTGCAGCCGACCGCAATGGAGTAGAACTGTCCGGCGCCGATGGCCGCGCCGCAGCACCCCCAATATCCGCATGAGCCGCCGGGGACCTGCATGCTGCGGCTGCGCAACTCGGAGAGCGCATGCAGCAGGTCGACGTCGCAGCGTACATCTTGCTCCTCGTCGAAGTAGAGCAGCGGCTTGCCGCATACCGTGCAATTTGCCTTGCTCGCACCCATGGCATCCCCTTCCTTCGCCGGCCCTTGCCAGCGAAGTAGAGTCAGGGGGACGGTTCTCCTGACTCGCCCATTCATGCATTTTGCCATTTTGAGTCACAAGAACCGTCCCCCTGACTCCGAAGGCTCGTCACCTGAGTAGAGCGGGCACGCTCCTACAGCAGGCCTTCTTCGGCTAGCTCACGGCCGCAGCGCACGTACTCGGCGGCGTTCACCGCAAGGCCCTCCAGCTCCTCGTCGGTCAGCGGGCGCACCACCTTCGCCGGTGAGCCCACGACCAGCATGCCATCGGGCACGTCCATCTTGCCCGTCACCAGGGCGCCGGCACCGATGAGGCAGCGCCGTCCCACCTTCGCGCCGTCCAGCACGATGGCCCCCATGCCCACCAGCGTCCCATCGCCGATGGTGCAGCCATGGAGGATGGCCCCATGGCCCACGGACACGTCATTGCCCACCACCACATCGCCGTCCACGGGCACGTGCATGCAGACGAGCTCCTGCACGTTGCTGCGGGCGCCCACGTAGACATGGCCGCCGAAGTCGCCGCGCAACGTGGCGCCGTAGAGCACGGTGGCGTCTTCGCCGATGTGCACGTCCCCGACGACGGTCGCATTCTGCGCGATGTTCGCGGTGGGGTGGATTTCAGGCTTTCCGTAGGGCATCGAAACTCCTCAGAACGCAGGCGGAAGAGGTGCAATCATAGCAGAGTAAACATATATAATCATGGTATCCGACAAGCATGGGCGCGGGCCGAACGCGGCTGCCTGCGCCATCCTAGGAGGCGCGGATGCTCGAACAGGTTGACTTCAAGAAGGACGAGCTGTCGAAGCGGGAGTACAAGCAGCGCTACAAGGCGCTGGTGGAGGAGCTCGTCGTGTTGCAGCAGCAGGCCGTCACGAACGGCATCGGGCTGGTGGTGCTCTTCGAAGGCTGGAACGGGGCCGGCAAAGGCTCGCGCATCTCCGACCTCATGTACAACCTGGACGCGCGCGCCACCAGCGTCTACGTATCGCCCGATGTGGACACCGACGAGTACCGCCACTTCCCCGGGCGGGCCCACGGCGTCTCCGGGTTCTTCCCGCTGATGAAGGAGTTCTGGGAGGTGCTCGGCGAGCGCGGCGACATCACGTTCTACGACCGCGGCTGGTATTCGAAGGCCACCGAGCTCATGCTGACGCATTCCACCAGCGAGCTGGTGCTGCCCCGCGAGGGCACGCGCCATTACCTGGAATCCATCCGCGACTTCGAGCAGCAGCTGGTCAGCGACGGCTACGTGGTGGTGAAGTTCTTCATGCACGTGCGGAAGAAGGCGCAGATGAAGCGCCTGAACCGCCTCTACGACGACAAGGCCACGCGCTGGCGCGTTCCTGAGAAGAAGCTGTTCAGCGTCAAGGACTACAACGACGCCTACAAACTCTACGACCGCCTGCTGGAGGGGTCGAACTTCGAGTTCGCGCCTTGGATCCTGCTGGATGGTGAGGACGGCCGCCGGGCCAACATCGCCATCGCCGAGACGCTCATCGACGCCATCGAGGGGGCGCTCGAGGCCAAGGAGATCGACACGGTGCGCCGCACCGAGGAATCGGCGCGGCTCGTCGTAAGCGAGGAGCATGCCGAGGAGGCAGGGCTCACGCTGGCCCAGGCGAAGGCCGAGGCCCAGCACGCCTTCGCGCCGGAGTCCTCGCGCTTCGAAATCGTGCGCGACTACCCCACGGTGGAGGCCATGAACCACAGCCTGTCCATCGACCCCGACGACTACAAGAAGAAGCTCAAAAGGCTGCAGCGCAGGCTGTTTCGCCTGGAGAATCTCATGTTCCAGGCACGCATTCCGCTGATCGTCATGTACGAAGGTTGGGACGCGGCCGGCAAGGGCGGCAACATCAAACGCGTCGCGCAGGCGCTCGACGCCCGCGCGTACACCATCATCCCCTCTCCCGCCCCCACCAAGCCCGAGCTGGCGCACCCACACCTGTGGCGCTACTGGACGCGCCTGCCGAAGGCGGGCCACGTGGGCATGTTCGACCGTTCGTGGTACGGCCGCGTGCTGGTCGAGCGCGTGGAGGAGATCACGCCGCCCGAGCGCTGGGCGCAGGGCTACGACGAGATCAACGAGTTCGAGCACGACCTGGTCGACTGGGGCGCCATCCTGCTGAAGTTCTGGGTGGACGTCAGCGACGAGGAGCAGCTGGCGCGCTTCCAGGCCCGTCAGGAAGACCCCGCCAAGCAGTGGAAGATCACGCCCGACGACTGGCGCAACCGCGAGAAGTACCCGCAGTACAAGAGCGCCATCGACGACATGTTCCGCCTCACGTCCACCACGTACGCGCCGTGGACCGTGCTGGAAAGCGACGACAAGAAGCACGCCCGCATCAAGGCGCTGAAAATCATCGTGGAGGCACTCGAGGAAAGGCTCGGCGTCAAGGACTAGCACCATCGCGCGCAACACGCCCGGCTGGCCGGGCATCCGTTCCGTCCGCCCCTACCGTCAGGAGCAGCATCATGGCCGACAACCACATCAAGCACAAGCGATACTCCTACCTGCAGAACCGCGAGCTGTCGTGGCTCGAGTTCAACAAGCGCGTGCTCGACCAAAGCGCCGACCCTTCGGTGCCGCTGCTCGACCGGCTGAGCTTCCTGTCCATCTATTGGTCGAACCTGCAGGAGTTCTTCATGATCCGCGTCGGGTCGCTCACCGACCTGTCGCTGGTGAAGAAGACCATCATCGACTCGAAGTCGGGCATGACCCCGGCGCAGCAGCTCGTCGCCGTGTACAAGCGCTGCCACGAGCTGTACCCCTACTACGAGGCGTGCTACAAGGCGCTGCGCAAGGCGCTGATGCGCGAGGGCGTGGTCAACAAGTCGGCCAAGAGCCTCACCGCCGACCAGGCCGAGTTCGTCGCCGACTACTTCGACGCGAACGTGATGCCGTTCCTCTCGCCGCAGATCATAAACGCGCGCCATCCCTTCCCGCACCTTGAGAACGGCGCGCTCTACATTGTCGTTCGCCTGGACGACGAGGCCGACAAGGACGCCAGGAAGAAGGCCAAGGCCGACAAGGACGACAGGGACGGCAAGAACGTCGGCGCCGAAGGCGTCACGCTGGGCATCATTCCGCTGCCGCGCCAGTGCAGCCGCATCATCCGCCTTCCCGGCCCGGGGCTGCAGTTCATGCTGCTCGAGCACGTCATCGAGATGTTCGTGCAGCACGTGTTCTCCATGTACAGGGTGAAGCACACCAACGTCATCTGCGTCACGCGCAACGCCGATCTCGACGCGGTGGAAGGCGCCGAGGAGCAGGGCGAGGACTATCGCGAGCACATCAAGAAGATCCTGAAGCGCCGCACGCGCCTCATGCCGGTGCGCCTGGAGACCGAGAAGGAACTTTCGGCCACGGTCAAGCCGGTGCTGTTGGGAAGACTCGACCTGAAGAACCTGCAGACGTTCGTCAGCAAGGTGCCGCTCGACCTCAGCTACGTGTACGACCTGGCCTCCATGCTCGACGCCGACAAGCGCGCGCAGCTGGCCGCGCAGCCTTTCACGCCGCAGTGGCCGGCCACGCTCGATGCGAACCGCTCCATCATCGAGCAGGTCAGCGAGCGGGAGGTGCTGCTGTCGTACCCCTACGAGACGATGGACGCCTTCGTGCAGATGCTGCGCGAGGCGGCGAACGACCCCGCCGTCGTGTCCATCCGCATCACGCTGTACCGCCTGGCGAAGCAGTCGCACCTGGCCGAGGCGCTGATCGCCGCCGCCGAGAACGGCAAGGAGGTTACCGCGCTGTTCGAGCTGCGCGCGCGCTTCGACGAGTCCAACAACATCGAGTGGTCGCAGCGCTTCGAGCAGGCGGGATGCCGCGTCATCTACGGCTTCCGCGACTACAAGGTGCATTCGAAGATCTGCTGCATCACGCGCCAGACCGAGGAAGGCCTGCAGCTCATCACGCAGCTAGGCACGGGCAACTACAACGAGAAGACTGCGCGCCTCTATACCGACTTCTCGTTTATCACCACCGACCGCGACATCGGGCGCGACGCCGCCGTGTTCTTCCGCAACATGACGCTGGAGAACATCAGCGACGAGTACGAGCACCTGTGGGTGGCGCCGCTGCAGATCAAGCAGAACATCATCGCCGGCATCGACGAGCAGATTGCCAACAAGAAGGCCGGGAAGCCTGCCGGGCTGTTCTTCAAGACGAACTCGATCACCGACAAGGAGATCATCGACAAGATCGTGGAGGCGTCGCAGGCGGGCGTGCAGTGCACCCTGTTCGTGCGCGGCATTTCGTGCATCGTGCCCGGCGTCAAGGGCTACACCGACAACGTGTGCGTGGTCAGCATCGTGGGACGCTTGCTGGAGCATTCGCGCATCTACCTGTTCGGGCCGTTCGACGGCGACTTCAAGGTGTACCTGTCGTCGGCTGACCTGATGACGCGCAACATGGACAAGCGCATCGAGATCGCGTGGCCGGTGCAGAACCCGGAGCTGCGCGACCAGGTGCTCGGCTACATCGGCGCCTGCATGGCCGACACGGCGAAGCTGCGCGACCTTTTGCCCAACAGGAAGTACACCGACCTCGGGTTCTTCGCGAAGGCCGACAAGGAGAACGGGCAGATCATGCTGTTCGACTCGCAGGCGTACCTCATCCACGAGGCGCAGCGCAAGCGGCTCGAGTCCGACGAGGCCGTGCTGGCCAGGCGAGGGGGCAGCGCGGAGCAGGTGCGTGCCATCGCCGGCGACGAGCTCGCGCTCGACCGCCTGGGCGAGGAGGCGTCCGAGTTCGAGCAGGTGGGCGATGGCCGGCCGGTTGCGGACGACGCGGTCGACGGCATCGATGCGGCCGCTGCTGCATTCGAGGCCGTGCTTGGCGCGGGCGACGAGCCGGAAGAGGCGCCCGTCGAGGGAGCTCCCATGCGCGACGACGTGGAGCTGAGCGAACTGGGCGAGGAAGTGTTCGAGTTCGTGGAGGCGGGCGAGGCGGAGGCCGGCACCCTGGCGGCGGACGCCGACGTGGAGCCTGCGGAGTCGGCTGCGGGCGCGACGGGCGCTGACGCCGAATCCGCGGAGGCAGGCGACGCCGCCGCCGGTCTGCGGCTGCCGAGCATTGCGGGCCTGTACACGCCCGAGCCGAATCCCGACGGCAAGTTCACGGTGCCTACCATGACGGGCGGCGCCATCGAGGTCGAGCGCGTGGGAGGCCCGGTGCCCGATGCGACCGATGCGGCCGATGCGACCGCCGTGGCCGGCCGGATGGGCGAGGGCGCCTTCGACGGCCGGATTGCCGACATGCCGGCTGCGGAAGGCCAGCCGTCGAGGGTTTCCGATGCGGCCGCAAACATCGCAGGGGCGGTCGCCTCGACCCCGGCCGCCGACGCAGCAGCTTTCGCGCCCGAGACGGCAGCCCAGGCCGCCGACGCCGCAGCCCAGCAACCCCAGGACGAGGCGCCGAAGAAGCAATCGTGGTTCAAAAGGCTGTTCGGCTAAGATGCGGCGGCCATCTATGATATAAACTAGGCAGCGCGCAATGTGCGCTGCCTTCCACGAACGAAAGGGTTTTCCATGGAACTGTTCGGAATGCACATCGAGCCTTGGATCATCTGGGTTATCGTTGCCGTTATTGTGTTGCTTATCGTCGCGTTCGTCGCGAAGGGCTTTTTCGACGAGATGAAGAAGAAGTAGGTGACCGATGGCGGGAAACGTCGATCCCGTATATCAGCAATCGGGATATGACTATGCCGACCAGGCATACGGCAAGACCGCTCGACGCCGCAGCGCGTGGAGCGTTTTGTTTTTCATAGCCCTGTTCGTGTTCCTGGCGGCGCTCGCCGGGGTCGGATACATCGCATACACGTACTGGGCCGGCCAGAACTCCTACGACGAGCTGGTCGAGCACGTCGAGGTCGACGACTCCGGCAGCTATCTGACGCTGGGCTCCTTCGACGTCGACTGGGACGCCTTGCGCGCCATCAATCCCGAAGTCGTCGGCTGGGTGTACCTGCCGGGCACCCCCATCAACTACCCGATCGTCTGGCACGAGGGCAACGGCGA
This sequence comes from uncultured Eggerthellaceae bacterium, assembly GCA_910589135.1. Lineage (GTDB taxonomy): Bacteria > Actinomycetota > Coriobacteriia > Coriobacteriales > Eggerthellaceae > MGBC163016. The sequence continues at coordinate 37,939 of CAJUSL010000004.1, read as the reverse complement.
CTACTACATGAAGCACAACTTCGCCGGGCAGGGGGCGGGCGCGTTCGGTGCCGAGTACGGCTGTCCGGTGCTCAGCGACGCCAATTCCCCGGAATGGACCGACCAGATCAGCTTCGTCGCGGCGCACAACATGATGAACGGCACCATGTTCGCCTATCTGGAGGAACTGCAGGACAGCGCCGTCTTCAACGAGCACCGCACGTTCTACCTGCTGACGCCCGAGGGCAACTTCCGCCTCACGTCGTTCGCATGCGACAGCATCCGCGGCACGTCGAAGGTGACGGTCATTCCCAACTTCGAAACCGAGGACGAGTTCCGCCAGTACCTGACGCAGCGCGTGCAGGAGTCGCTGGCGCAGCCCGACCCGGCGCTGCCGTCGGTGGACACCATCGACCAGGTGGTCGCGTTCTACACATGCAGCGCGCCTGACGACAGGTACCGCATCATGGTGTACTGCGCCGTCGAGGAGTTCCTCCCGGCGGGAAGCGATGTTTCCAAGGGCAATTCGCTGGTGGACCCGGCCGACGTTGGCAGCGTCGAGTCCGCCATGGGTGAGAGGTTGCAAGGATGACGAACCGTTCGATTCCCGACCGCATGGAGGAGGAATGCGGCGTCTTCGGCGTGTATGCGCCGGGGCATGACGTCGCACGCATGACGGGCTTCGGTCTGCAGGCGCTGCAGCACCGCGGGCAGGAAAGCGCCGGCATCGCCGTGGGAGACGGGGTCACGGTCACGGTGGCGAAGGATCTGGGCCTCGTGACGCAGGTGTTCGACGACGCCTCGCTCGCTGCGCTCGAGGGCAAGGTTGCCATCGGGCACGTGCGCTACTCGACCAGCGGGTCGAAGGCCTCGTGGGAGGCCGCCCAGCCGCATATGTCCGCCATCGACGAGGTGCTGTTCGCGCTGGCGCACAACGGCACGCTCATGAACACGAACGCCATGCGCGCGCAGCTTCTGGCCGAAGGCGTGCAGCTGTACTCGGCCACCGATTCCGAGGTGGCGGCGAAGACGATCGGCCTGGTCACGCGCCAGACGCACCACCTGCGCGACGGCATCGCGGCCGCCATGGGGCGCATCGAGGGCGCGTATGCCATGGTCGTCTGCACGGCCGACGCGCTGTACGCGTTCCGCGACCCCAACGGCATCCGGCCGCTGTGCATCGGCAGGCTTCCCGAGGACCGCGGCTGGGTGGTGTCGTCCGAGACGTGCGGGCTTGACATCGTCGGCGCCGAGTACGTGCGCGACGTCGAGCCGGGCGAGGTCGTGCGCGTGAACGACGAGGGGTTGGTGTCGTCGCAAGGCGTCCCGGCGGCCCGACGCGCGTCGTGCATCTTCGAGTACGTCTACTTCGCGCGTCCCGACAGCGTCATCGACGGACAGAGCGTCTACCAGGCGCGCCGTGCCACCGGGCATATCCTGGCCAAGGAGGCGCCCGTCGACGCCGACTTGGTGCTGGGCGTTCCCGACTCCGGGGTGCCGGCTGCGCTCGGGTATGCCGCCGAGAGCGGCATCAAGTACACTGACGGCATCGTGAAGAACCGCTACGTCGGGCGCACGTTCATCCAGCCGACGCAGGAGATGCGCCAGCTGGGCATCAGGTTGAAGCTGAACCCGCTGCCCGAGGTCATACGCGGCAAGCGGTTGATTGTGATCGACGACTCGATCGTGCGCGGCAACACGTCCAAGAAGCTGGTGCAGATGCTGCGCGACGCCGGCGCATCCGAGGTGCATCTGCGCATCACGAGCCCCGAGGTCGTGTGGCCGTGCTTCTACGGCATCGACACCGACACGCGCGAGCAGCTAATCGCGGCGAACATGAGCGTGGACGAGATGAACGAGTGGATCGGGTCCGATTCGCTGGCGTTCCTGTCGCTTGAGGGGCTGCACGACGCGGTGCGCAACGCGAACCACGACGGCTTCTGCGACGCGTGCTTCACGGGAGACTATCCGGTGGGCACGCCTATGGGAGCTGCAGACAAGCAGCTGGGCCTGCTCGAGGAGTAGCAGCGTCGCATTCCTTCCGACGGGGCAGCCGGGCCGCCGGCGACGTTGGGCGGGCGGTGTGATGTCGTGGCGACGGCCGGGCGGTCGCGGGCGGTTTGCGACGCATGCTGCGCGGGTAGGTGCCGTCTTGAAGTGCGCTGCCGTGCTTCTCGGTTTCTTCGTGCTGCGCCTTCGGGGTGGCTCTCGTTGCAGGCTGGAATGTCTTTTTTGCCAAAAAATGGCCGTTTCGGGTCGTTTTTGCGACGCGGCAAGCGAATCTGCCGTGTTTTCGCAACGGCCGCAATCCCCCGACCTGGGGTTTCGCTGATTTTACCGACTAAGGCTTGAGCGTCAGACGACGGCGAAGATGCCCAACTTGCCCGAAACGGCAAATTTATGGCACAGCCGGTCGAATTTCGTGCACTCTAGTATTCGCTCATCCCCCAATTGCCGCCTCGAAGCTTGATGAGCGTTCTGCGAAGAGATGCCTGCCTGTCGGCGAAGCCGTCCGGCTCACGTCGGGTTCTCAGCCCTAGCTTTCTCGCAATCGTGTGAGCGATTTTGTCCATGCTGGCCGCGCTCGAGATCTCTTTGTTTGTGATCGTCTGCACGTCGAATCCAAGCAGCTCGATATCGTTGCGTCGCTCGGAGTCCGCGGCAATCTTCTCGGCGCCGGTATGGAACTGGTCGCTGTCGTATTCCAGCGCGAGCTTCTTGGCGGGCCAGGCGACATCGACGACAATCGTCCTCCTTCTCAAGTTTTTGCTCAGCGGGCCTTTCGTGTCGAGCCGATAATTGAGCACAGGTTTGGGCAGCCCGTAGCCTCCAAGCCGATTGGGCAACGACAGCATCATCGCAAGCTCTGCCTCCATCGGCGAGGCTGCGTTGTCGAGCATGAGCCGGGCGGCCTGCTTCGAGCGATTGAAGCCATGCAGCGCTTGCGGGCAATTGAGGAATCGCTCCAGACTCCTTGTGGTCATCAGCGGACTGCATGTGGAGAAACCTCGCATGTCGGATTCGTTTCGAGCGAACGTTCCCGCCATCTCGTAGCCAAGTCTTGTGATGGCAATCAGGCTTGTCTTGCGTGACATTCTTACGAAAGTGAGTTCGGGGGATGTCGCGTAGAGCCCATTGTCGATTCTGTAGAGCGAGTGGTTTGGGAGCGTCTTCGAGAGAAGGTGATATTCCACGGCGTGCGTGCCATGCCGTCTGTCTGCATCGCATGCTACCAACACGTGGAGGCAGTCGCAGCCAATTGCGAGGTCGTTGCATGCCGCTCTGACGTCTCTCGCCGACGGGGCGCCGGCAGGAATGCGGGTCATGCGCGTCGGTGTCGCGCGGAGCAGGTTCGACCCCGTCATGCCGCTGCGCCTCCAGAAGGCAAGGGCGGTTTCGTCTGCAAGGATGATGGCCATGCAACGAAGCGTAGCAGACGGGCCTTACGCGAAAATGAACGGCGTCTTATGCGGAACATGCGGACGGCGCATGCGAAAATGCGCACAGTTGCGCGCGACGGGCCGACCGGAGTGCGTGCACGAGAATCCGCTCGCATGGCGGTCTTGCCCACGTCCTGCGTGCAGCTGCCAGCGTCGCAAGTCGCCGGGTCCCTGATGGCGCCTTCTTGTACAATGGGCCTATCCTACGATTGGAGCGCAACATGGCAGAACAGATCACGTATTCGCAGGCCGGCGTGGACATCGTCGAAGGCGCGCGGGCCGTCGACGCCATCAAGCCGCTGGTGCGGCGCACGTACCGCAGCGAGGTCGTGGGCGACATCGGCGGATTCGGCGGCCTGTTCTCCATCGCGGCGGCGCGCGACATGGAGGACCCGCTGCTGGTCAGCGGCACCGACGGCGTGGGCACCAAGCTCAAGGTCGCGCAGATGCTGGGCGTGCACAACACCGTCGGCATCGACCTGGTGGCCATGTGCGTGAACGACATCCTGGCAACCGGCGCCGAGCCGCTGTTCTTCCTCGACTACGTGGCCGTGGGCAAGCTTTCGTCCGAGGCCATGGCGGCCATCGTCGAGGGCATTGCCGAGGGCTGCATCATGGCCGGCTGCTCGCTGATCGGCGGCGAGATGGCCGAGCATCCCGGCGTCATGGACGACAACGACTACGACCTGTCCGGCTTCTGCGTGGGGATCGTCGACCGGGCGAAGATGCTCGATCCGGCCCGCGTGCGCGAGGGCGACGTGCTCATCGGGCTTCCTTCCAGCGGCCTGCACTCCAACGGCTACTCGCTGGCGCGCAAGGTGGCGGTGGAAGGAAAGGCGCTCGAGGAGCTCTCGCAGCCGCGCGACTACCTCGATGGCATGAGCGTCCTCGAGGCGCTGCTGCAGCCCACGCGCATCTATGTGAAGCCCGTCCGTGGCGTGATGGAGGCGGTGCCGGGCGCCGTGCACGCCCTCGCCCACATCACCGGCGGCGGCATTTCCGAGAACCTGAACCGTGCGCTCAACGACGCCGTGGACGCCGAGGTACACCTTGGCTCCTGGGACGTGCCGCCCATCGTGCAGTTCGTGTGCGACGCGGCCAACCTCTCGCAGGGCGAGGCGCTCAAGACCTTCAACATGGGAGTCGGCCTGGTGCTTGTCGTAGACGCGTCGAGGGCCGATGCCGTCTGCGATGCGCTGGCCTCCCTGGGCGAGAAGCCTTTCGTGCTGGGGCGCGTGATCGAAGGCGACGGCAAGGTCGTCTACAGGTAGGAAGGCAAGCAAGGGCCAAGACGGCAGGCTTGCTGGAGCCGGCCTGGCGGGAAGGGCCCGACGTGGCGAACTGGAACCGGCCGGGCGGGAAGGGCCAGCCGGGCTCGAAGGGAGCGAAGATGGCGAACCTCAAGATAGGCGTCTTGCTTTCAGGAAGCGGAACGAACCTGCAGGCCATGATCGACGCGATCCGCGACGAAGGCATGCCCGTCGACATCGTGCGCGCGGTGTCGTCGCGTCCCGACGCCTACGGCATCGAGCGCGCGCAGGCGGCCGGCATTCCCGTGACGGTCATGAACCGCGCCATGTACGAAGACCCCGAGGCGGCCGATGAGCACATCGTTGACGCGCTGAAGGCTGCCGGCGCCGAGTATGTCGTCATGGCCGGCTATATGCGCAAGGTCACGCCGGTCATGCTGGACGCTTTCCCCGACCGCGTGCTGAACCTGCACCCGGCGCTGCTCCCGTCGTTCGTCGGCGCGCATGCCATCGACGACGCGTACAACGCGGGCGTGAAGGTGACCGGCGTCACCGTGCACCTCGCCAACGAGGAGTACGACAAGGGGCCCATCATCGCGCAGGTGCCCGTGCGCATCGAGGAGGGCATGACGCTCGACGAGCTCGAGGACGCCATCCATGCCGTCGAGCACGTGCTGTATCCCCGCGTCATCCGCCAGATTGCGGAAGGGCGCATGTCGATCGGGCCCGACCGCCGCGTGAGCATCGACTAGCGGCGCGGCTGAGGCGTTCGCGCTCGGCGCATTCAAGGATGCGTCAAAAGCGAACGTCTCCTGGCAGGCCGCGTCGCCGTTGTTACGCCCGCCCACAAATATAAAGGAGGCCATATGCAACGCACCGCCATCGAGGGGATCGTCCAGGATTTGCGCGCAGGGCGCACGCCCGTCCTCGCCGTCGCCGACTTCCCGTGCTTCTCGGAGGAGGCCACCGCAGGCAACCCGCATATCGGCCCGGACGCCCTGCAGGCCATCGCCGCCGGCCTCACGCAGGCCGACGTTCCCACCTTCGAGCGCGTCCTTCGCGCCATCGACGAAGGCGACCTCGCCTGGCTCGGTTTCAAGGTCGTCTACGACGCGGCCGAGGCGCAGGCCAACACCGACAACGAGGTCACGAAGAAGTACGGCGACGTGGGCTCGGCTGACGGCGAGTCCATGGTGTTCTTCTGCAACGACGCCAAGGAGATCGTCAGCCCCCGTGAGCCGTCCCCGCGCGACGTGTTCCAGATGAAGGACGTCACGCGCGGGCCGTCCATGCACAACGAGCAGTTCGAGGGCCTCACCTGGGCAAGCGTGCCCCTGTTCGGCAAGACCCGCGTGTGGCTGCTGGGTGCATCCGACGC
>CAJUSL010000004.1:8275-31882 GCA_910589135.1 uncultured Eggerthellaceae bacterium | reverse complement strand
AACACCCTGCTCCCCGACCGGGAGCTGCCCGCCGCCGCCGAGGTGGCCGCGCTGGCCGACCACGTGGGATTTCATGTGGTTGCCGTCGACTACGACCCGGCCTACCTCAACGCCGAGCGCTTCCCGACCGCCGAGCGCATCATGCTGCACGGCGGCGACTTCCACGAGCTTGCCAACATGCCGGCGCGCGCGGACGACTACGTGTGCGTGCTGACGCGCGGGCACATGTTCGACCCGCAAGGCTGCGTGTGGGCCATCGAGAACGGCGTGCACTACGTGGGCATGATGGGATGCGCCGGCAAGAACTCCACCGTGCACGACCTGGTCATCGACGCCGGCGTGACGGAGGCCGACTGGAATCGCATCAAGCGGCCCATCGGGCTGAAGTTCGGTGCGAAGACCCCCGCCGAGCTGGCGATAGCGATCGTCGCCGAGCTGGTCGATGTGCGCTACAAACAGCGCTATAGTGAAGAGGCACGGCAAAAGCACGAATCGTCTCTGGGAAGGTAGACCATGGCTGATCCTAAAATCAAGCGCGTCCTGATGTCGGTGACCGACAAGGCCGGCATCGCCGAATTCGCCCGCGTGCTGAACGAGGAGTTCGGCGCCGAAATCATCTCCACCGGCGGCACCGCCAAGGTCATCGCCGAGGCAGGCGTGCCCGTCACCCCCATCGACGAGGTCACGCAGTTCCCCGAGATGATGGACGGCCGCGTGAAGACGCTGCACCCGCGCGTGCACGGCGGCCTGTTGGCCCGGCGCGACGTGGCGGCCCACATGGCCCAGGCGGCCGAGCACGGCATCGAGATGATCGACATGGTGGTCGTGAACCTGTACGCCTTCAACAAGACGGTCGATTCCGGCGCCGACTTCGGCACCTGCATCGAGAACATCGACATCGGCGGCCCGTCCATGCTGCGCTCCGCCGCGAAGAACTTCGAAAGCGTGGCCGTGGTCACCGACCCTGCCAGCTACGACGGCATCCTCGACGAAATGCGCGCCAACGGCGGCTGCACCACGCGCTCCACGCGCGCCCGTCTGGCGCTCGACGTGTTCGCCACCACCAGCGCCTACGACGGCTCGATCGCCCAGTGGCTGGGTGCGCAGCTCGCAGGCGACGGCGCCGACGGCCAGGACGTGCAGCTCGACTTCCCCGAGCAGCAGACGCTGGGCCTCACCAAGAAGCAGGCGCTGCGCTACGGTGAGAACCCGCACCAGGCCGCCGCGTTCTACACGCGCGACGACTTCCCGGGCGCCGAGCACACGCTGGCGCACGCCATGCAGCTGCAGGGCAAGGAGCTTTCCTACAACAACTACCTCGACCTGGACGCGGCCTGGGCCGCCGTGCGCGAGTACGACGAGCCGGCCTGCGTCATCGTGAAGCATCTGACCCCGTGCGGCGTGTGCGTCGATGCAGACGTCGCGGCGGCGTACAAGCGCGCGCACGAGTGCGACCCGGTGTCCGCATACGGCGGCGTCATGGCGTTCAACCGCCCCGTCACGGGCGAGCTGGTCGGTGCGATCTTCGACAACAAGCAGTTCGTCGAGGCCATCGTGGCGCCGGAGTTCTCGGGCGACGCTTGCGAAATGTACGCCAGCAAGCCCAACTGCCGCCTGCTTGCCACCGGCGGCGTGAACCCTGCCGGCGAGGGCGTGGAATACCGCAGCGTCGAGGGCGGCCTGCTGGCGCAGACCAGCGACTCGGTGGCCGAGCAGCCCGAGACGTTCACGGTCGCCGGCGACGTGCAGCCCACGCCCGAGCAGATGCGCGAGCTCGTGTTCGCGTGGAAGGCCGTGAAGTCGGTGAAGTCGAACGCCATCCTCATCGCGAAGGACGATGCGAGCGTGGGCGCGGGCGGCGGCCAGCCTAACCGCGTGAATTCCGCGCGCATCGCCGTCGAGCAGGCGGGCGATGCGGCCAAGGGCGCGGTCGCGGCCAGCGACGCGTTCTTCCCGTTCCGCGACGGGTTCGACGTGCTTGCCGACGCCGGCGTGGTGGCCGTGATCGAGCCGGGCGGCTCCATCCGCGACGACGAGGTCATCGCCGCTGCCAACGAGAAGGGCGTCGCCCTCGTGTTCACCGGCCACAGGCACTTCAGGCACTAGGCGCACGCGCGAAAAACCTGCAGATTGATGGAAAGGGGGCACTTCGCGTGCCCCTTTTTGCGTCGGGGCGTGCCGAAAGCGAACGCCCCCCGACATGCAGTTATCGCTTTCGCAGATAACAATTCATCGGGAATTGGTATTTTGCGGCTGTCTGCATCTGTCCTACACTTATGCGCTGTTATCTTCAAAACAGAACGGAACATGCTTTGATCGAACTGGTAAACCTGAACAAGACGTTCAAGACCTCCCAAGGCGAGGTGTCGGCCGTGCGCGACGTCAACCTGACGATCGACGACGGCGAGGTCTTCGGCATCATCGGCTTCTCCGGGGCCGGCAAGTCGACGCTGGTGCGCTGCATCAACCTGCTCGAGCGCCCCACGTCCGGCGAGGTGGTCATCAACGGCGTCGACCTGACGAAGCTCAACCGCAAGCAGCTGCGCGGGGCGCGCAAGAAGATCGGCATGATCTTCCAGCAGTTCAACCTGCTGGCGCAGCGCACCGTCGAGGCCAACGTGCGCTACCCGCTGGACATCGCGGGCGTGAAGCGCAGCCAGGCCGAGGCGCGCGTGGCCGAGCTGCTGAAGCTGGTCGATTTGGAGGACAAGGCGAAGGCCTATCCCTCGCAGCTTTCCGGCGGCCAGAAGCAGCGCGTCGCCATCGCCCGCGCGCTTGCCTCCGACCCCGAAATCATCCTCTGCGACGAGGCCACCAGCGCGCTCGACCCCATCACCACGCGTTCCATCCTGGCGCTGCTGAAGGAACTCAACGAGAAGCTGGGCGTCACCATCGTGGTCATCACGCACGAGATGCGCGTCGTCGAGCAGATCTGCAACCGCGTGGCCGTGATGAGCGGCGGCGAGATCAAGGAAGTGGGCAGCGTCCACGACGTGTTCCTCAACCCGCAGTCGGAAACCGCCAAGCGCCTCATCGAGCCGTCGTCCGGCGACGGGCTGCAGATTGCGGAAAACACGCTGCGCCTCGCGTTCACCGGCGACGAGTCGGGCGCGCCCGTCATCTCCGACATGACGGTCAAGTGCAACACCATGGTCAACATCCTGTCCGCGAACACCGAGAACATCGGCGGCAAGGCGTTCGGCCAGATGCTCATCGAGCTGCCCGCCGACGCGGCCGAGCAGAAGCGCATCACCGACTACCTCGACGCCCGCGGCATCCATTACGAAGTAGGCGCGCAGCAGGGCGAGCCGCAGCAGGGCGCCGACGCCTCGCGCGACGCGCAGCCCGAGCCCCGCTCCGGCTTCGAGGAGAACCTGACCGACCTTGCCGAAGACGTGCGGAAGGAGGGCGGTCGCTGATGTCGCAGCAAATGATCGACCTCATCGTCAGCGGCACGTGGGAGACCCTTTACATGACGCTGGTCTCCACGCTGATCGCCTACGTCATCGGCGTGCCGATCGGCATCGTGCTCTACATCACCGGCGAGGGCGGCATCCGCCGCAACCGCGCAGTCAATCTGGTCGTAGGCATCGTCGTGAACGTGCTGCGTTCGGTGCCGTTTCTGATCCTGCTCGTGTTCATCCTGCCGTTCACGCGCTTCGTCGTGGGCACCACCATCGGCTCCACCGCCACCATCGTGCCACTGGTCGTGGCTGCCGCGCCCTACGTCGCCCGCATGGTGGAGTCCTCGCTCAAGGAGATCGACCCCGGCGTCGTCGAGGCGTCGCGCGCCATGGGCTCTTCGGCGTGGCAGATCATCACGAAGGTGTTCCTGCCCGAGGCCAAGCCCTCGCTGCTCGTCGGCGCCACCATTTCGCTGGCCACCATCCTGGGGTACTCGGCCATGGCCGGCTTCGTCGGCGGAGGCGGCCTGGGCGCCATCGCGATCAACTACGGCTACTACCGCTACCAGTCCGACATCATGCTCGTCACCGTCATCCTGCTGGTCATCATCGTGCAGATTTTCCAGGAGGGCGGCCTGAAGCTGGTGAGCAAGGTGGACAAGCGAATGCGCTAGGCGCACGCCCGTGCCTGCTTCAGGGCCTGCGCGCGGGCGGTCCGCAATGCGGCGCGCGCCTTCCCAAACACCCACGCATGCGGCCGCAGTCGCGGCCCGCGCATCGAACGCGGTCATAAGCCATACGGCTGGACATACCAAGGAAAGGAAGATCGAACCATGAAGAAGAGCTTTTGGAAGAAGGTAGTTGCCGTCGCCGCCGCAGGCGCCCTGGCGGCTGTCGCGCTCGCGGGTTGCGGCGCATCCGGCGCGTCGAGCTCGAGCGCGAGCTCCAGCAGCGCCGCCGATTCGGCCGCCGACACCACCATCAAGGTGGGCGCGTCGGTCACTCCGCACGCCGAGATTCTCGAGCAGGTCAAGGACACGCTGGCCGACGAGGGCTACACGCTCGAGGTTGTCGAGTACAACGACTACGTGCTGCCCAACACCGCGCTCGAAGACGGCGACCTCGATGCCAACTACTTCCAGCACATCACCTACCTGAACGACTTCAACGAGGAGAACGGCACGCACCTGACCGACGTCGCCAGCATCCACTTCGAGCCGTTCGGCCTGTATGCGGGCAAGACCGCTGCCATCGCCGAGCTGCCCGACGGCGCCACCATCGCGGTGCCCAACGACACCACCAACGAGGCGCGCGCGTTGCTGCTGCTCGAGCAGGAGGGCCTGATCAAGCTGGCGCCCGACGCCGGGCTCACCGCCACCGTCGTCGACATCGTCGAGAACCCGAAGAACCTGAACATCCAGGAAGTCGAGGCCGCCCAGCTCGCCCGCGTGCTGCCCGACGTGGACCTGGCCGCCATCAACGGCAACTACGCCCTCGAGGCCGGCCTCGACGTCGCCAGCGCCATCGCCACCGAGTCTTCCGAGGGCGACGCCGCGAAGGCCTATGCCAACGTGCTGGTCGTGAAGGAGGGCACTGAGGACGAGCCCAAGATCAAGGCGCTCGTCGAGGCGCTCGAGTCCGACACGGTCAAGGACTTCATCGCGCAGACCTACGACGGCGCGGTCGTGACCGTCTTCTAGAACGCCGCACGTTCGCCGTCCGCGGCTTCGAGCCTGCAAGGGAGCGCTCCGTGCGCTCCCTTTTTTGTTGCGCGCGGACGCGCCATCGGACGCGCCATTGGAGCGTGCTGCCAGGACGCGTCTGGCGGCATGTGCCGGCACGCCCGGCCGCCCTCCAGGGTAATAATGCCGCCGAAGTCGCCGACGCCTGCAGCAATGCGCGTCCATGACGTATACACTAGTGCGTGCACAAGTACCGCAACCCGTCACATCGAGGCAAGCAGGCGGATGGCCATAGAGATCAGCAGAGAAGAACTGGAACGCGCCGGCGTGGTCGCCGGCTGTCCCGCATGCGGCGATCCTGCGTCCGGCGCCCTCGACGCATGCGGGCGCATGGCCGAGGGCGCGCACGGCGCGCGCGGGGCCGAGCATACGTTGCCCATCATCGGCATCGTGCCCACGTTCAAGCCCGAGGACGCCTCGCTCGAGCTGCCCGAGCGCTACGTCAAGGCGGTCATCGCGGCAGGAGGGGCTCCCATCGTGCTTCCCTTCGCTGCCGAGGTCAGCATCTACGAGACGCTGCTTCCCAACATCGACGGCTTCCTGCTCTCCGGCGGCCAGGACATCGACCCGGTGCGCTACGGCGAGGCCGTCACGTTCGGGAAGGCCGAGGAGGTCGCGCCCGGCCGCGAGGAGGTCGAGTATCTCATCATCAGCTTCGCGCGGCAGTACGACGTCCCCGTGCTCGGCATCTGCCGCGGCATGCAGATGATCAACGTCGCGTTCGGCGGGACGCTGTACCAGGACCTCGGCGAGCAGGCCAGCTGCGAAGGCCATTGGCAGACCGAGGACTATTCCAAGCCCACGCACCACGTCCGCATCCAAGACGGGACGCTTCTGCACGAGGTGTTGGGAGCAAGCGACGTGTACGTGAACTCGATGCACCACCAGGGCATCCGCGACGTGGCTCCCGGCCTCGTGGCGGCGGCCTTCGGCGAAGACGGGGTCGTGGAGGCCGTCGAGGCGCCCGGGCTTTCCTTCGTCGCCGGCGTGCAGTGGCATCCCGAGTTCTTCGCCGGCGACGGCGGCTCGATGGCGCCGCTGCTGGCGCGCCTGGTGGGGGAGGCCGACCGCGTGCGCCATCGCAACCAGCGCTGTCGATCGTGCCTCAGCATCATGCGCGAAGAGTGCGGCGGATGCTTCCCGAGCATCCGGTTCGCAGGGTCTACGAAAGCAACAAACGAACAGAGGGGATGACATGGCGGCAAATCGAGAGCAGTTCAAGTCAAGGCTGGGATTCATTCTGATCAGCGCGGGATGCGCCGTCGGCCTCGGCAACGTATGGCGCTTCCCCTACATCGTGGGCGAGTACGGCGGCGCGGCGTTCGTCGTGCTCTACCTCGTGTTCCTCGCGGCCTTGGGGATTCCTGTCATGATCATGGAGTTCGCCGTCGGACGCGCCAGCCAGAAGTCCATCGCCCGCGCGTTCAACGTGCTCGAGCCGAAGGGTTCCAAATGGCACGCGTTCAAGTGGCTGGGCTTTGCGGGGCTCTACATGCTCATGATGTTCTACACCACGGTGGCCGGCTGGATGCTGTCCTATATCCCCAAGATGGCGATCGCCGACCTGTCGGGCGCCACCTCGGCATCGATGGAGGCGGCCTTCGGCGCGATGCTGGCCGATCCGGTGGACATGATCGCGTGGATGATCGTCGCCTGCGTGCTGTCGCTTCTCGTGTGCTCGCTCGGCCTGCAGAAGGGCGTCGAGCGCATCACGAAGGTGCTGATGGTGGGGCTGCTGGCGCTCATCGTGGTGCTGGTGGTGCGCGCCGTCACGCTCGACGGCGCCGGCGAGGGCATCGCGTTCTACCTGATGCCCGACTTCGGGAAGCTGTTCGGCGACCCGGCGCGCTTCTCTGAGGCGGTGTTCGCGGCGCTCGGCCAGGCGTTCTTCACGCTGTCCATCGGCATCGGCTCGATGGAGATCTTCGGAAGCTACATCGGCAAGCAGCGCTCGCTGGCCGGCGAGGCGGTGCGCATCGCCGGGTTGGACACGTTCGTCGCCATCGCGACCGGCCTGATCATCTTCCCGGCGTGCTTCGCGTTCGGCGTGTCGCCCGATTCGGGCCCCGGGCTCGTGTTCGTGACGCTGCCCGCGGTGTTCGCGCAGATGCCGTTCGGCTCGCTGTTCGCCACGTTGTTCTTCCTGCTGATGGGCTTCGCTGCCATCTCCACGGTGATCGCCGTGTTCGAAGGCATCCTCAGCTTCTGGATGGACCAGTGGGGCATGCCGCGCAAGAAGGCGGTCGCCATCAACGTGGTGCTGATCCCCTTGCTGTCGATGCCGTGCGCGCTTGGCTTCAACGTGTGGGCCGGCTTCGAGATTCCCGGCATCGGCAACATCCAGGCCATCGAGGACTTCCTGGTGTCGAACAACTTCATGCCGCTGGGGTCGCTGGTGTTCGTGCTGTTCTGCACCACCAAGCGCGGCTGGGGCTGGAAGAACTTCCTTGCCGAGGCGAACGCCGGGGAGGGAATGAGGTTCCCCAAGTGGCTGTATCTGTGGATGCGCATCGGCGTGCCCATCCTGATCGTGGCAATCCTGCTGTCCGGCTGGGTGCCGCTGGTGCAAAGCTGGGTGGGCTAGCGGCGTCGGTCGTCGCCTATAATGTTTGCGTGAACAACCCCTAGCACAGGAGCCTCGATGCAACTTACGCCTGCCGAAATCACCGAGACACTTGCGATGGTGTCGCAGCAGAACCTGGACATCCGCACCATCACGTTGAGCCTCAGCCTGCGCGGCTGCGTCGATTCCGACGTGCAGCGCGTGGCGGACAAGGTCTACGAGCGCCTGACCAGCGCGGGGGAGCGGCTCGTTCCCACCGCGGAGCAGCTCGAGCGCGAGTACGGCATCCCCATCGTGAACAAGCGCCTGTCGGTGACGCCCATCGCCGAGGTGTGCGCCGCCTGCACGGGCGCGGACTATTCGCCGGTGGCGAAGGCCATGGACCGCGCGGCCGCCGAGGTGGGCGTCGACTTCGTCGGCGGTTTCTCGGCGCTCGTGCACAAGGGCGCGTCCCGCTCCGACGACAACCTCATCGCCAGCATCCCCGAAGCGCTGGCCGCCACGTCGTGCGTGTGCTCGTCGGTCAACATCGGCTCCACGCGGGCCGGCATCAACATGGACGCTGCCTTCAAGATGGCCGAGACCATCGTCGACACGGCGAAGGCCACGGCCGACTCCCAGTGCATCGGCGCCGGCAAGCTGGTGGTCTTCTGCAACGCGGTAGAGGACAACCCGTTCATGGCGGGCGCCTTCCACGGCTCCGGCGAGGCCGACGAGGTGATCAACGTCGGCGTCAGCGGGCCGGGCGTGGTGCGGGCCGTGTTGGCCGACCTGCCGAAGGACGCCGACATCACCACCGTTGCCGAGGCCATCAAGGCCACGGCCTTCAAGATCACGCGCGCGGGCGAGCTGATGGCGCGCGAGGCGTCGAAGCGGCTCGGCTACAGCAAGGGCATCCTCGACCTGTCTCTGGCGCCCACGCCGGCCCAGGGCGACTCGGTCGCGGAGATCCTCGAGGCGATCGGCATCGGCGAGTGCGGCGGCCCGGGCACCACGGCGGCGCTCGCGATGCTCAACGACGCCGTCAAGAAGGGCGGCGTCATGGCGTCGTCGTCCGTCGGCGGCCTGTCGGGCGCATTCATTCCCGTTTCCGAGGACGCCGGGATGATCCGCGCGGCGCAGGACGGTGCGCTTTCCGTTTCGAAGCTGGAGGCCATGACGTGCGTGTGCTCCGTCGGGCTCGACATGATCGCCATTCCCGGCGACACGACGGTCGAGACGATTTTCGGCATCATCGCCGACGAGGCTGCCATCGGCATGATCAACAACAAGACCACCGCGGTGCGCCTGATTCCCGCCATCGGCAAGAAAGTGGGCGACGTGCTGGACTTCGGCGGCCTTTTGGGCAGCGCCCCGGTCATGCCTGTCAACCAGCATGCCGGTAACGTCTTCGCCCATCGCGGCGGCCGCATGCCTGCACCCCTCAACTCGCTGAAGAACTAGGCGCCGCCCCTCGTGCGTGCGATTAGCGCGTGCAATCAGGACGTTCCAAACTGCACATTCGCGTCAAGGGGCGTTCGCTTTTGGCGCATCGCGATAAAAGCGCTCGACCCCCCTGCCCATTCCGTGGGCAGGGGGACCGTGGCACCGTTTGCGCCTTGGCCGCACGCCCGTGAACAGTGCAGCGTTCCCCGTTCGCGGATTTCGTCCGCTGCGTTGAAGCGAGCGCTCCCCGATGCTTCGCCCCGAGAGTCGTTTCGCGCCGTTCGGGGTCGTCGATGCCAGAAATCAAGGGCGTTGTGGACAAAAATTGCGGAAATCGGTGATTCTTAGGGCGTTCGCGGAAAGAAATCGTCGTTTCTGAAAATGCGGGCTCAAGAAAGCCCAGGTAGAGGCGTTGCGGGATATCGAAGTCATGTGAAAGGCGTCGCAAAAACACCGATTTCCGCAATTTTTGTCCACTGGAGCGTTGAAAAGTGGCAACGGCGCTCTTTCGGCCAGAATCGTGGGTCTTGTTGGCCAGCTTTCGCTCCATCCCGGTTGTTTTCCTGAAAAGAAAAAGGCGTCCGAGCAAGAAAAGCCGGCATCCGAGTAGCAAAAGGAAGGCGTCCGAACAAGAAAGGCCGGCATCCGAACGGGAAAGGGGTACGCCCGGCGATTTTCTGGCTATCGTAACAGCAGATAGCAAAATATCAGAATATCGAATTGCTTTTGATATTGTCGCAGCTAAAGACTAGTGCTTTCATAGTTAACGCTGCTTTTTCGGCCGTCGATTGCATCCGGAGCGATCGCGTCAAACCCAAGCAGCGTAAAGCATTCACTGCAACGAAAACGACGACAGAGGGACCCAAGATGCCAAAGAACATCCCCTACGACCAGAAATACTACGACCCCGAGATCGAGTGCATGCCGCGCCCCGAGCTCGAGGCCATGCAACTCGAGCGCCTGAAGGAGATGGTGCGCTACGCCTACGACAACACCGTGTGGTACAAGCGCAGCTTCGACGAGGCCGGCGTGTCGCCCGACGACATCCACACGCTGAAGGACATCGAGCGCTTCCCGTTCGTCGACAAGAAGACCGAGCGCGACACCCAGCACGTGGGCAGCTTCTTCGGCGAGATGTGCAGCGTGCCCGAGGAGGAGGTCGTCTTCATGGCCACCTCGTCCGGCTCGACCGGCGTGCCCACGGTGAGCCCGTTCACGCAGGAGGACTTCGACCTGTGGCAGGACACCGAGGCGCGCCTGTTCTGGCAGGCGGGCATGCGCCCGAACGACCGCTACGTGCATGGCCTGAACTTCGCGCTGTACGTCGGCGGTCCCGACGTCATCGGCGCGCAGCGCCTGGGTGCGCTGGCCATTTGGGTGGGCGCGGTGCCCAGCGACCGTTTGCTGTTCGTGCTGAAGCAGTACCAGCCCACCGTCATCTGGACAAGCCCCAGCTACGCCTGGACGCTCGGCGAGAAGGCGAAGGAGAAGGGCTTCGACCCCAGGTCCGACTTCAGCATCCACACCATCATCGTGGCCGGTGAGCCGGGCGGCTCCATCAAGTCCACCCGCGAGGCCATCGAGGACTTGTGGGGAGCGAAGGTGGTGGACTTCTTCGGGCTGTCCGACATCTACGGCGCATGCGCGGCCGCCTGCGAGGCCCAGGATGGCCTGCACATCGTCGAGGACCAGATCCTGGTCGAGACCGTCGACCCGAACACGGGCGAGGTGCTGGAGCCGGGCACGCTTGGCGAGCTGGTGTACACCACGCTCACGAAGAAGGCGCGGCCCATGATCCGCTTCCGCACCGGCGACATCGGCTACGTGTCCAACGAGAAGTGCAGCTGCGGCCGCACGCTGGGGCGCATCCACATCACCGGCCGCAAGGACGAGATGTTCATCGTGGGCGCCGTCAACGTGTTTCCCACCGACATCGAGTACGTGGTGCGCGCCGAGAAGGGACTGACCGGCGAGTATTCCATCCGCGTGTACGACGAAAACTACACGACGCGCTACGAAGTGTCGGTCGAGCGCGCGCAGGGCTCCGACGAGGCGTATGATGAGGTGGCGCGGCGCGTGGAAGGCGCGCTGAAGACGCATACCGGCGTGCGCCCGGCAAAAGTCATCGTGTACGACGCCGGCAAGCTCGGCACTTCCAGCGAGCACAAGGCGTCTCGCTTCGTCGACGAAAGGACGGCCAAATAATGCCGAAGACGTTCTCGATATCCGGACAGCACTACCTCTTCGACGTGCAGACCTTCGCCCAGGTCGTCCTGGCTGCAGGCGGCGAGGGCTATCATTACGCCCTGTACGACCGCACGACCCAGGGCGTCATCGACGACGTGGTCGACCGCACGAGCGATCTGGGGGTCATCTGCCAGACCAAGCTGACGGCGCCGCTGCTGAACGAAGAACTGGTCCGCGAGGGCCTGGAATTCCACGAGCTGGCGCGCAGCGCCCCGCGCATCGCGCTGCCGAAGAGCCATCCCATGGTGAACCTTCCCAGCATCAAACTGGAGGAGATGGAGGGCTACCCGTACGTCTACTTCTACCAGGGCGATGACGCGCCCGACCACTTCTACGAGGAGGCGTTCGGCGCGGTGCCGCGCGCCAAGGCGATTGCCTGCACCGACCGCGCGTCGCTGTCCGAGCTGATCGTTGCGCTGAACGGCTACACCGTCACCAGCGGCATCCTCGTCGGCGTCACGGACGGCACGCTGCTCACCACCGTGCCCATGGACACCGATCTCGAGCTCATGCTGGGGTACGTCACCCGCACGGGTTCCTCGCTGTCCGAGCTGGAGCAGAAGTTCGTGGACAAGCTGGCGGCCAACCTCGGAAAGTACGCCGCGCGGCTGTAGCCGCGGCCGCGTTTGGTTGAGGCGTTTCACGGCATGGAGCAGCTGAGCCCATTCTGGTTCGTGACCGTCGTCACGCTGCTTTCGGGCGCGGGCGGTACGGGCCTGGGCGGCGCGATAGGCGCCTTGTTCCGCACCGAGAGCAACCGCACCATCAGCCTGCTGCTGGCGTTCGCCGGCGGCATCATGAGCGCGATGGTGTGCTTCGATCTGATCGCCGAGGCCGTGGAGGCGGCAACGTTGGCGAGCGCCGGCGGCGTGTGGCTTGTCATCGGCGCCGTCGTGCTGGGCGTTGGCGTGGTGTACGGGCTCAACTTCCTGATCGACAGGCACACCACCGGCGAGGTCCCCCACTCCCGGTCCAGCGACCATCCCCAGACGCATGACGACATCGACGAGCTGATACACGCCGACCACTGGATCGAGCACCGCAAGGCCGGCCGCTCGCGCGCGGGATTGGTGGTGGCAGGCGTTGTCATGGCCGCCGCCATCGCGCTGCACAACATCCCCGAGGGGATGACGATTGGGGCCAGCTTCGCCATATCCGACGACCTGTTCCTGGGCACGGGCATGACCATGGCCGTGTTGATAGGGCTGCATAACGTGCCCGAAGGAATGGCCGTCGCGGTTCCGCTGATCGGTGGCGGCATGGGGCGTGCGAAGGCCGTGCTGATCACGGCGGCCTGCGGCATCCCCACGCTCGTGGGCGCATGGCTGGGGCTGTGGCTGGGAGACGTCGGGCCGGTGGGGCTTGCGGTCAGCCTGGGGTTCGCGTCCGGCGCGATGCTGTACGTGGTGTACGGCGAGATCGTCCCCGAGGCGTTTCTGATGTACCGGTCGAAGCTGCCCGCGTTCGCCATCATCGGCGGCATCCTGCTGGGTTTGGCGCTGATTTTCTAGTCGCGTCCTTTTTCCTCCCGTTACGCTGTTTTGCTATGCCGAAATGATGCATTCTGCCGTTGATTCGGGTCTTTGTGCAAAGAACAAGAGCATTTTTGGCAGAAAATCGCCGTTTCGGGTCATTTTCGTGACGCTGGAAGTTGCTTGCAGGCATGCGCTGCTTTGTCGCAAGGCCCTGACCTGGCCTTTTCGAGCGCGGCTGCGAGGGCTTTTGTCCAAGTCATCTGGATCTCAGGCAAAATGAGGTGAAAAACGACCCGAAACGGCGTTTTTTTGGCAAAAAGTAGACGGATTTCGCCCGTGCGGCGCTTGCAGTGCTTCTTGGCATCCGGGCTGGCTGTCCCTCCGTGCCGCCGAACCGGCCGGTTGCAGCATCGGCTTCCAGCGTCGTCGGCGGAAATGAGGGAGGGGATGTTGGCCCGCTTGTCCTTCTAGCGAATCGTGGCCCCGGCCAGCACGGCCTGCCCGGTGGCGTCGTAAAGTGCCAGGGTCTGGCCGGGAGCCGGCCGCGGGATGGGCTCGTCGAGCTCCAGCACTACGTGGTCGCCCGAAAAGCGCGCCGTGGCCGGGCGCGGCGCTTGCCGATAGGACGCTTTTGCCAGCACGGGCACGCCGCGCCCTTCGGCCTCTTCCGGCGCGAGCGATACGAAGTTGACCTCGTCGGCCGTCACGGACTTCGTCAGCAGCTGCTCCTTGGCGCCCACCACCAGCGCGTTGCGCGCCGAGTCCTTCCCGATAACGTAGAGCGGCTTGCCGGCGGCGATTCCGATGCCCTTGCGCTGTCCGACGGTGTAGCGGAAGAGGCCATCGTGCTGACCCAGCACCTTGCCGTCGGCGCTTTCGATGGGCCCGCGTTGGGCCGTCTCGGCGACTCCTCGGTTTCCCAGGTCGTCCTCGTGGCCTTCGCCTCGCCTGGGCTCGTCTCCGTTGTGGCCCGCATCCATCCCGCGATCCGTCCACCACTCGATGAACCCTGCATAGTCGCCGTCGGGGATAAAGCAGATGTCCTGGCTCTCGCGCTTGCGGGCGTTGCCGAACCCGGCACGCATCGCCAGGTCGCGCACCTCGTCCTTCGAAAGCGCCCCCAGCGGGAACAGGGAATGCGCCAGGTCGTCCTGCGACAGTCGGCACAGCATGTAGCTTTGGTCCTTCTCGACGTGCCGGGCGCGCAGCAGCGTCCAGCGGCCCGCGGTCTCGTCGAAGGCGACCTGCGCGTAGTGGCCCGTCGCAAGCACGTCGAAGCCGAGCTCGGAGCGCCGGCGCTGCAGCGCGCCGAACTTCACGTGGCGGTTGCAGTCCACGCAGGGGTTGGGTGTCTCGCCGCGCAGGTAGCTGTCGACGAACTTTCGAATGACGCAGCGCTCGAAGACGTCCTTGTAGTTGAACACGAAGTGCTCGATGCCCAGGCTGCGGCAGACGCGCTTCGCGTCGTCCACCTCGTCCATGAAGGCTTCCAGGGCGTCGTCGCCGAGCACGTTGCTGCCGAACATCTTGCAGGTGACGCCCGTCGCGTCGAAGCCGGCCTCGATGGCGAGCAGCGCCGCGACGGAGCTGTCCACCCCGCCGCTCATCGCGATCATCGCCTTCTGTGTGCCGCCTGCGCTCATGGCGCCATTATATAATGTGGGCAATCATGGCATTCCTCTTGGGAACAGAAAAGGCAACCGTCGAGATGCCCACGAAGCTCGTGCTTTCCGGCGTCTCCATCGGCGTGAACGACGGCGACCGCATCGGCGTCGTGGGCGGCAACGGCGACGGGAAGTCGACGCTGCTGCGCCTGCTCGACGGCGACGTCGTACCGAACGATGGCCGCGTGGTGCGGACGAACGGCGTGCGCGTGGGCTTCTTGCGCCAGCAGGACGCGCTTGCCGACGACGAGTGCGTGCTGCGCGCCGTCGTGGGCGAGCGCCCCGAATACGAGTGGGCGTCCGACGCGCGCGTGCGGGCCATCCTCGACGGCCTGCTTGGCGACATCGACTTCGCGCAGCCGGTCGGAAGCCTGTCGGGCGGCCAGCGCCGGCGCGTGGACCTGGCGCGCGTGCTTGCCGGCGACTGGGACGTCGTCATGCTTGACGAGCCCACCAACCACCTGGACATGCGCACCATCACGTGGCTGGCCGAGCACCTGCGCACGCGTTGGAAGCCGGGGGTGGCCGCGCTCATCGTGGTGAGCCACGACCGCTGGTTCCTCGACGAGGCATGCAACCTCATGTGGGAGGTGCACGACGGCAGGGTCGACGCCTTCGAAGGGGGCTTCTCGGCCTACGTCATGCAACGCGTGGAACGCCAGCGGGTGGCGGCCGTGACCGAGCAGCGCAGGCAGAACCGCCTGCGGCGCGAGCTGGCATGGCTCTCGCGCGGCGCGAGGGCGCGTGCCACCAAGCCGAAGTTCCACGTCGCGGCGGCCCGCGAGCTCATCGCCGACGTGCCCGAGCTGCGCAACCCGCCCGAGTTGAAGCGCATGGCCGTCGCGCGCATCGGCAAGGACGTGGTGGAGCTGCAGGGCGCCTCCGTGCGCTACGAGGACGGCGACCGCGCGGTGCTCGACGGCATCGACTGGATCGTCGGCCCGGGTGACCGCATCGGCATCGTGGGCGGCAACGGCGCCGGCAAGACCACGCTGTTGAACGTCGTGCGGGGCGCGCTGAAGCCGACCGGGGGACGCGTGAAGATCGGCGCGACCGTGCGTTTCGCCATGCTGTCGCAGCGCCTCGAGGACCTTTCCGAATTCGACGGCGACCGCGTGCGCGAGGTGGTTGGGCGCTATCCGCACCGGCGCATGGCCGACGGCAAGGAGATGACGTCCTCGAAGATCCTGGAGGATTTGGGGTTCGGTCGCGACGACCTGAACGAGTTCGTCCGCGACCTGTCGGGCGGCCAGCGGCGCAGGCTGGCGCTCATGATGATCCTCATGGAGGAATCGAACGTGCTGATCCTCGACGAGCCGGGCAACGATCTGGACATCGACATGCTCGCCGCGCTCGAGGACATGCTCGACGGCTGGCCGGGGACGCTGCTTTTGGTGACGCACGACCGCAACCTGATGGAGCGCGCGACCGACGACCAGTTCGCCCTGATCGACGGCAAGCTGCGGCATCTTCCGGGCGGCATCGACGAATTCCTGCGCATCACGGAGCTGGCGCATGGCGGAAGGCAGGACGGGGACCCCTCGGTTGCGAAGCGCCCGCCGGAGCCGGATGGGTCGGAGGCGAGCGTTTTGCATCCCGCCCAGCTTTCCAACAAGGAGCGCCAACGCCTGAAGAAGCTCGCCGCCTCGTGCGAGAAGAAGATGGCCACGACGCAGGCGAAAATCGACGAGGCGTCCGCGCGCATGCACGACATCGACCCGACCGACTACGTGGCGCTCGCCGCCTGCCAGGACGAGGCCGCCGACCTCGAATCGCGCCTGTCCGAACTCGAAACGGAATGGCTCGAGGCCCTGGAGTCGCTGGGGGAGTAGCCTCTTCGCGCGGGGGAGGATGCGCCTTGGCGTCCGCGGGCGGCCCTTTCCCTCCCAAGCATTCTTCCGACGAGGGGGCGCATGCCTCTGCCGCGCGCTATAATTTCCCGACGACGGTTCACCATTCAGCACGCAAAGGAGCGAACATGGACGCGAAGATCTACGACCTCATCAACGACCAGATCAACAAGGAGCTGTACTCGGCCTACCTCTATCTGTCGATCGCCGACTACTATGCCGATGCCGGCCTTGACGGCTATGCCAACTTCTATCAGATCCAGGCCCAGGAGGAGCGCGACCATGCGCTCATCTTCCGCAAGTACCTGCTGGAGAACGACGAGGTGCCGCAGCTCAAGGCTATCGACGCCCCCGACAAGACGTTCGAGGGCTTCATGGAGCCGCTGCAGGCTGCCTACGAGCACGAGCAGTACGTGACCAGCCTGATCGACAACATCTACAAGGCCGCGCTCGAGGTGAACGACTATCGCGCCTGCCAGTTCCTGCAGTGGTTCATCGACGAGCAGATGGAGGAGGAAGACACCGCCCGCGACATGATCACGAAGATGGAGCTCTTCGGTGACGACCGCCATTCCCTCTACGAGCTGGACGCGAAGCTGCAGGGCCGCACGTACCAGGCTCCCAGCAAGCTGGCGTAGTCTTGCCCTAACGAGCCGCGCCTTCTGGCTGGCGCGGCGGCAAGCGAAGGACTCCCCGGCAACCGAGGGCAAACCCCGCAGCGAGAAATTCCGCGGTATGCGCACCATGGAATTTCGCTGCGAGGAGCTGCCCGAGATGCCGGGGAGCCCTTTTCCGTTGGCTCGCTGGGGGCAGAGGCGCTACGCCAGCATGCCGGCCTTCACGCTGTCCGCCACCTCGTCGCCTGCAAGCGAGCGCAGGATGGCGATGCCGAACTCGAGGGCCTGCCCCGGCCCGGACGCAGTGATCAGATTGCGATCCACCACCACGCCGCGCACGTCTTGGTAGCATCCTTCGGGGAAGCCCGACTGGCATCCTGGATAGCAGGTGGCCTTGCGGCCTTCCAGCAGGCCCATGCCCGCCAGAATGGTGGGGCCGGCGCAAATGGCGGCGACCTTGCGTCCTTCTCCCATGAACGCGCGAAGCGCATCGGCCACAATGCCGCTCTTCGACAGGTTCTCCACGCCCGTCGAACCACCTGGCACGACCACCATGTCGTAGTCTTGCGGCCTGAACCGGCTTTCGAGGAGGTCGGCCTGCATCTTCACGTTCTGCGCCAGGTTGACCTCGACGCTCTGCATGACGCTGACGAAATCGACCTGAACGTTTCCGCGGACGAGGACGTCGGCGGGGGCTATGGCCTCGATGGGCTCGGTCCCGTTCCCCACGAAGATGGCGACCTTCCAAGACATGTCGAACACGCTCCTTCTGTGCGCGAGGGGCGCAGCCTCGCGTTCTGCGCCCGAGAGCTTGGCGTGGATGCCAGGCGCGGCTGCGGCCCGGGCGAAACGGTTGCTAGATGGCATGATGCAACGCACGCGCGCGGAGGGGGCCGTCATGCGCCATCGGTTACAGAACCGTGAACGCGGCGCCGGACGTGGACGCAATTTCTCGCAACGTCATCCTCCCCGTAACGGGGGCGCAACAAAAGCCCCCAGCTTCCGGCCGGCAGGTGCGAGCGGCATAGAATCGAAGGCGCAAGAGGCACCGACCACTAGGCTAGGAGGAGATCGCCATGATTGACACCAAAGACCAAGACGCCCGCAAGGATCTTGAGCGCATCGAGCAGGAAGCCGTCGCAGAGGCCGAGGCATCGGTCGAGGACTTCGACGCCATGGGCGACGAGCAGGCAGCCGCCGAGGCCGCCGAAACCGCTTTCACGTTCGAGCAGGCACAGCAGTAAGTCTGAACGCAACCAGCCGAGAAGGCTGCGGGCCGCACGTCGGCCCGCAGCTTTTTTTATTGGGAGGCAAGCGCAACCTGGGGTTGCTTGCAATTTGTTTGCAAACGGCTAGGCTGTAACAATGCTTCAGCTCGAACACATCCGCAAGTCGTACACGACGGGCGACTTCACCCAGGTGGCGCTCGACGACGTTTCCGTGTCGTTCCGCGACAACGAGTTCGTCGCCATCCTCGGGCCTTCCGGGTCGGGCAAGACCACGATGCTCAACATCATCGGCGGCCTGGACAACTACGATTCGGGCGATCTGGTGGTCGACGGCATCTCCACCAAGGAATACAAGGACCGCGACTGGGACGCGTTCCGCAACAACCGCGTCGGGTTCGTCTTCCAAAGCTACAACCTCATTCCGCACCAAACGGTGCTGCAGAACGTGGAGCTTGCGCTCACGCTGACCGGCGTGGGCCGCGACGAGCGCCGCAGCCGCGCGGTCGATGCGCTCAAGCGCGTGGGACTGGGCGACCACGTCAACAAGCGGCCCAACCAGCTGTCGGGCGGCCAGATGCAGCGCGTCGCCATCGCGCGCGCCCTGATCAACGACCCCGAGATCCTGCTGGCCGACGAGCCCACGGGCGCGCTGGACAGCAAGACCAGCATCCAGATCATGGACCTCTTGACCGAGATCGCCGCCGACAGGCTGGTGGTCATGGTCACGCACAACCCCGAGCTTGCCGAGGAGTACGCCACGCGCATCGTGAACCTGGCCGACGGCGAAATCCTCGACGACTCCGACCCTTACGAGCCGTCTCCGGCCGACCTTGCCAAGGTGTCCACGAAGAAGGTGCGCCGCACGTCGATGAGCTTTCTCACGGCGCTGGGGCTTTCCTTCAACAACCTGATGACCAAGAAGGGCCGCACCATCATGACGGCCTTCGCGGGATCCATCGGCATCATCGGCATCGCGTCCATCCTGGCGCTGGCCAACGGCGTGAACAACTACATCGCCAGCGTGGAGGAGGAGACGCTGTCGTCCTACCCGCTGCAGATCACCAGCACCGGGTTCGACATGAGCTCCATGATGATGTCCAGCATGGGCATGGGGGCCGCTGGCTCCGACGACGCGGGCGCAGGCGAGGGAGAGGGTTCCGACGGCCAGGGTTCCGGCGACGACACCGTGGTGCGCGAAGCCGCCATCATGGGCCGGATGTTCGACAGCGTGGGGTCGAACGACCTGGCCTCGCTCAAGGAGTACCTGGACAGCGGCGAGAGCGGCATCGAGCAGTACGCCAACGACGTCGAATACAAGTACGACGTGACGGCCAACGTCTTCTTGGCCGACACCGAAGACGGGGTGCGGCAGGTGAACCCCGACACCACGTTCGCGTCGATGGGCCTGGGGTCGGGCATGTCCACCAGCGGCATCATGTCGCAGATGATGAGCACGGACATGTTCGCCCAGATGATGGGCACGATCGACATGGCGAAGGAAGGCTACGACGTGAAGGCCGGCCACTGGCCCGAGAAGCCCAACGAGTGCGTGCTGGTCCTGACGCACAACGGCAGCGTCAGCGACTTCCTGCTGTACGTCCTGGGCCTGCGCGACAAGGCCGTGCTGGACGAGATGGTGCGCGCCTTCGTGAACGAGGAGGAGTTCTCCACCGAAGTGGACGACACCCAGCAGTTCACGTACCGCGACTTCCTGGACTTGAAGCTGAAGCTTGTGTGCTCGGCCGACTTCTACCAGTACGACGAGGAGTTCGGCGTATGGGTGGACAAGTCGGGCGACGAGGAGTACATGAAGGGCGTCATTGCGGACAGCGAGGACTTGGTCATATCGGGCATCATCCAGCCTAAGGACGACGCCAACACCGCCATGATGAGCTCGGGCATCTACTACACTTCGGCCCTGACCGACCTGCTCATCGAGCGGGCCGGCGAGACTCGGATCGTGCAGGAGCAGCTGGCCGACCCCGCCGTCGACGTGTTCAACGGCAAGACGTTCGCCGAGCAGGCCGACGAGGCGGCCGCAGACGAAGAGTCCCCCATGGAGAACCTCTTCACGGTGGACACCGACGCGCTTTCCGCGGCGTTCAAGGTCGACGAGAGCAAGATGAGCCTGGATTTGTCCGGCCTCGACGTCGACTTCGACGCGTCCAGCCTGCCCGAGCCTCCGCCTTTCGACATGCAGGCGGCAGGCGGCGAGGGGAGCGCGGGCGCACCGGGCGGGGACGCGTCCATGACGCCCGCCATCGACAACGCAGCCGCGGCCCAGATGGTGCAGAGGCTGATGGGCGCCTATGTCCCATGGGCGGGCGACCCTGCGAATGGCGTTACGCCCACCGACCCTAAAATCAGCGAGTTCCTCGGCTCCGGCGCCGCCCAGGCCATCATCGACGAGGAGCTGCGCCAGGTCGTCGACATGTCTGCCGTCCAGGCCGCCCAACAGCAGCAGATGGCCGCCATGCAGGGCTACATCCAGCAGTACATGCAGCAGTACATGACGCAGACGCTGACAGCGCTTTCGTCTCAGATGCAGAAGTCCATCGCCACGGCGCTCACGAAGGCCATGGGCGACTTCACGGCAAGCCTGTCCAGCGCCATGAGCATCGACGAGGAGGCGTTCAAGGACGCCTTCAGCTTCGACATGACCGAAGACGAGCTGGCCGAGCTGATCATGTCCATGATGTCGCCGGAGGAGGCGTCGTTCGACAACAACCTGGCGAAACTCGACTTCGCGCAGCTGGAAAAGCCCTACGAGATCGACATCTTCGCGAAGGACTTCGAGGCCAAGCAGGACGTCATCGACATCCTGGACGCGTACAACGAGCGCATGAACTCCACCGGCCAGGAGGCGAAGGCCATCACCTACACCGACATCGTCGGCGCTCTGATGAGCTCGGTCACCACCATCATCGACATGATCAGCTACGTGCTGATCGCGTTCGTGTCCATCTCGCTCGTGGTCAGCTCGATCATGATCGGCGTCATCACCTACATCAGCGTGCTGGAACGGCGCAAGGAGATCGGCATCCTGCGCGCCATCGGCGCCAGCAAGGGCAACATTTCGCAGATATTCAACGCCGAGACGGTCATCGAGGGCCTGATTTCGGGCGCGTTGGGCGTGGGCATCACCGCGCTGTGCTGCATTCCGGCAAGCGCTATCGTCTACGCGCTGTTCGACGTGCCCGACGTTGCCAGCCTGCCGTGGGGCGCCGCTGCAATCCTCGTGCTGATCAGCGTGTTCCTGTCGTTCGTGGCGGGGCTGATCCCCGCCAGCTCGGCCAGCCGCAAGGACCCGGTGGAGGCGCTGCGCAGCGAATAGCACGGCTGCGGAGACGCGTGCGTCAACGGCGGCAGGCCGTGCCCCGTTGTCGCGCCGTTCGCTCCGAAGGCGTTTTGGCGTAATATACTCGCATGGTTTTTTCCAGCCTCATTTTTCTGTTCGGTTTCCTAATCGTCTACTTGGCGGTTTATTTTTTTGCGCCCGAAAAGTACCGCAACCAGGTTCTTCTCGCCGCGTCGCTCGTCTTCTACGCATGGTCGGGCCCGCAGTTTTTGCTGGTGCTCATCGGCGAGTCGCTCATCAGCTGGTTCTGCGCGCTGCGCGTGGCTCGCTCCGAGGGCGTGCGGGGCAAGCGCGTCTGGCTCGTGGCGGACATCGTGGCGCTGCTGGGGCTGTTGGCCTACTTCAAGTACGCCGTCTGGATCATGGGCAACTTCCAGTTCGTCTTCGGCGTCCCCGAGCTGATCCCCACCATCGTCTTGCCCATCGGCATCTCGTTCTACACGTTCCAGCTGATCACCTACGTCGCCGACGTGTACTGGGGCAAGGTGAAGGCGCAGCCGGCGTTCTGGAAGGTGCTGCTGTACGCGTCCATGTTCTTCCAGTGCATCGCCGGCCCCATCGTGCGCTACGACACCATCGCCAACGAGATCGACAACCGCCGCATCACCAGCGCCGACGTCTTCCTGGGCATGCGGCGCTTCTGCATCGGGCTTGCCAAGAAGGCGGTCCTGGCCAACTCGTGCGCCGAGGTGGCCGACACGCTGCTGCCCATCGGCACCGACGCGCTGTGGAGCGAGCCCACGGCGGCGCTGTGGCTGGGCATGTTGTTCTACATGCTGCAGATCTACTTCGACTTCTCCGCTTATTCGGACATGGCCATCGGCATGGGGCAGATGGTCGGATTCCACTTCCTCGAGAACTTCAACTACCCCTATGTGTGCAAGTCGGTCCAGGACTTCTGGCGGCGCTGGCACATCTCGCTGTCCACGTTCTTCCGCGACTACGTCTACATCCCGCTGGGCGGCAGCCGCTGCTCGACCATCAAGATCGTGCGCAACATGGCCGTGGTCTGGTTCTTGACGGGCCTTTGGCACGGCGCCAGCTGGAACTACATCTTCTGGGGGCTGTACTTCCTGGTGTTCCTGCTGTTCGAGCGGTTCGTCATCAAGGACCGGCTGCCGGCGGCGCTCGGGCACGTGTACGCGCTGGTCGTCGTCTACTTCGGGTGGGTGCTGTTCAAGTTCGAGAACTTCGCCGAGCTCGGGCACGTGCTGGCCGGCATGTTCGGCTTCGGCGGCGTGGCGCTGGGCAGCCTGGAGGTGCAGACCATCTTCCTGCAGAACGTCTTCCTGCTGGCGTTCTGCATCGTCGCGTGCACCAATGCGGGCCAGCTTCTGCACAAGTGGCTGTTCCGCATGTCGAAGCGCGGCGGCGCCTGGTTCGTGCTGTTCAACGCGACCGAGCTGGTGACGCCCATCGCGTTGCTGCTGCTGTCGGTCGTGGTGCTTACCGGCGCGAGCTACAACCCGTTCATCTACTTCCAGTTCTGACGAAGGGGCGAATGCGATGCGAGACGGCAGAGGGGAGGACGTGATGCGCAACGACGGCGCGAACGGAGCGAGCGGCCGCCCGCCGGGGGAGGGCAAGACCCGCCCGCTTGCAGGCTCGAAAAGCCAGCCGCTGAAGCGAGGCGAGGCTGCCAGCCGGCCGCTTGCCCGCGAGGGTTCGCACAGCCGGCCCCTGGGCGAGGCGAAAAGCCGGCCGCTGAAGCCGCGGGGCCCCAAGGCGCAAGGCGCATCGGGCGACGCGAAGCCGCAGGGCGCCCATGCGCCCAAACCCCAGGCCGTCCGCGATTGCAAGACGCCGGCCGCCTCCGCTCCTGCCGCTTCCAAGGCGCCCGCTTCCGCCGGCGCCCCTGCGCCCCACGACGCCGACGAGCGGCCCCGCAGCGGACGGCTCACGCGCCGTCAGCGCGCCCGCGTGCAGCGCGTGCGGGGCTGGACGGTCACGGCGTTCTACGGCGTGCTGGTCGTCGGCATGGTGGTGGGCCTTGCGTTCTTCGCCCGCCCCACCGCCTCGGCGCTCGAGAACCG
>CAJUSL010000004.1:0-8265 GCA_910589135.1 uncultured Eggerthellaceae bacterium | reverse complement strand
CAACCTGACGCAGTTTCCCGAGCTCACGTGGGAATCGTTCTGGAGCGGCAGCTTCTTTTCCGATTTGTCGCTGTGGTACGCGGACACGTATCCTCCGCGCGAGTTCATCATGGGCCTGGACAAGCAATTCAAGTCGCTGTACGGCATCCAGTCCGAGGTGACCATGGTCGGCGGCGTGCAGGAGGCCGAGGAGGTGCCCGAGGCCGAGCCCGAGGAGGTCGGCACGATCGACGTCGAGCAGTTCTCCGCACCGGAGGAGGACGCGCTGGCGCAAGAGGTGCAGAACAGCATCATGGACGGCCTGTACGTGCACAACGGCGCCGCGTACAGCAAGTACTACTTCACCGAGAGCGTGGCGAAGAAGTACGCGTCCATCATCAACACGCTCGCCGAGAAGCTGGACGGCAAGGCCGAGGTGTTCTCCGTCCTGGTGCCCGACCAGTCAAGCGTGCTGCTCAGCGACGGCGAGCTGCAGGCGATGGGCGGCTCGAGTCAAAGCGACGCCATCAGGTACTACGACAGCCTCATGAGCGCCCAGGTGAAGAAGGTCAACGCGTTCGACACGCTGCGCGAGCACAACGACGAGTACCTGTACTTCCGCACCGACCACCACTGGACCGAACTCGGCGCGTACTACACGTATGTGAAGTTCTGCGAGGAGGCGGGCATCGAGCCGGTGCCGCTCGACGACAAGGAGCTCATGCAGTTCGACGGCTTCTTGGGGTCGTTCTACCAGAAGCTCAGCGACCCTGCCATGGCGGCGAACCCCGACGAGGTCGACGCGCACGTGCCGTCGGGCACGAACGCCATGCGCTACCTGGACCGCGACGGCAACTGGGTGGAGAACGCGAAGGTGATCACCGACGTCAGCAGCTGGAACAAGGGCTCGAAGTACCAGTGCTTCATCGCCGGCGACCAGCCGCTCGTCGAAATAGAGAACCCCCAGGTGGAGGACGACTCGTCGGTGCTGCTGGTGAAGGAGAGCTTCGGCAACGCGTTCGCGCCGCTGCTGGTGGACAACTTCCATCGGGTGTACGTGATCGACTACCGCTACTACAAGGGCAGCATCGTCGACTTCGTCGAGCAGAACGGCATCCAGGACGTCATCGTCATGAACAACATCACGCACGCCTCGACCAACGGGGTCACCGACAAGCTCGCCTCGCTGATGTAGCGCGTGTTCGGGCGCGTTCGCTTTCGGCACGCCATGGGCGGGAAATGCCCTCGCTCCGACGCGTCGTCGCCTCGAACTAACTCGCGCCCTGGCATGCCTACAGCTGCTGGGCGGCCAGGGCCTTCCGAAGGTGGGCCTGGTAGTCCTCGGCGACCTTCTTGGGGTGGGTGATGCGCACGTCGCCGCCGAACTGCGCGACGCGGCCGAAGAAGACGGCGCTCGGCGCGACCTTCACATGCATGCTCGCCCAGCGCCTGTCGGCCTCGCTGCCGGGGGCCTCCTTCACGCCCTTCGCCTCCGTGCACTCGACGTTCTCGGCGCCGAACAGGTCGATCATGGTGCCCACGAGCTCTTCCGCGACGTGCAGCTTGACCGCCTGTGGCCGGCCGCTGTACATGTCGAGCAGCTGCCTCTCGTAGGCGACGATGTCGAAGCCGGGGTCGAGCCGGTGCGTCCTGTCGGACTTTCCCAGCACCAGGATGTTGTGCATGCGGTCGACGCGGTAGCTGCGGATGTGGTCTTCGGCCTGCTCGTCGTAGGCGAGCAGGTAGTAGTTCTCGTTGCTGTACACCAGGTGCAGCGGCGTCTTCACGCGGTCCTTGCCGTC
Source organism: uncultured Eggerthellaceae bacterium (assembly GCA_910589135.1). Taxonomy (GTDB): domain Bacteria; phylum Actinomycetota; class Coriobacteriia; order Coriobacteriales; family Eggerthellaceae; genus MGBC163016. The sequence goes on along the minus strand of CAJUSL010000004.1, from coordinate 6,484 downwards.
GTGCGGCGACACGTCGCGCAGCCGCTTGCGCACGTCGTAGCGCATGTAGCCGAACGACACGTCGCGCTTCTCGGAAATGGCGCGCTGGATCAGGTCGACCGCGCGGAAGATGCTCTCGTTCTGCATCTTCACCCGGCCCGAGACGTGCACGCGCGCGTCGATCGACCTGGCCTGGTTCTTCGACACGAGCTTCTTCAGCTTGCGCACCAGCGTGGCCGAGTTGTTCTTCGTGATGGAGCGCGAGGTCTGCACCGCGTCCACCAGCAGCGTCATCTGGGCGGGCTCGAACGGGCGCGTTTCCAGGAAGTACCTCACCGGGCGCGTGCGCAGCCGGCCCAGCTTGATGCCGGCGGCGTCCAGCGCGTCGAAGTCGCGGTACAGCGACTTGCGCTCGCACGAGATGCCGTTCTCGGCCAGGCGCGCCTGGATCTCGGGAAGCGACAGGCCGTGCTCGGGGTCGGTCTCTTCGGCAAGGATGCGGTGCAGGTACAGGATGCGCGGCTTGCTTGGTTTCGTCATGGTCGCTCGCTTTCGCGCGGGGTCGCCGAGGCGGTATACTTTCCCTATGGAAGGCGGGAAGAATTGTACAGCATTCGGGCGCTGCGGCGGCTGCGTCCATCTTGATGTCCCATACAAGGAACAGCTGTCCGCAAAGGACGCGGTCGTTTCCGAGCTGTTCGCGGGGCTTGCCGACGCGTCGTGCGTGCGGCCGGTCAGGGGCATGGACGAGCCGTACCGGTACCGCAACAAGGTCATGTCGCCGCTCGTGCCCGGCAGGCGCGGGAAGGGCGGCCGCCGCGACGTCTTGACGGGCATGTACGCGAAGGGCACCCACCAGGTCGTGGCCGCCGACGACTGCCTGCTCGAGAACGAGGTCGCCCAGCGCGTCGTGCGCGCCGTCGCGTCCATCATGAAGAGGCACGGCGTCGAGCCCTACGACGAGGACGCCGGGCGCGGCCTCATGCGCCACGTCGTGGTGCGCGTGGGGCACGAGAGCGGCGAGGTGCTGGTCACGCTGGTCACCAACGGCGACGAGTTCCCCCATGCGAAGTCGTTTAGCCGCGAGCTGGTGCGCCGCGTGCCGCAGGTCACGACGGTCGTGCAGAACGTCAACGCGCGCCAGACGAACGTGGTGCTGGGCGAGAAGGAGCGGGTGCTCTTCGGCCCCGGGTTCATCCTGGACACGCTGTGCGGCATGAGCTTCCGCGTCTCGTCGCAGTCGTTCTACCAGGTGAACGCGCGGCAGACCGAAGTGCTGTACCGCACCGCGATCGACCTCGCGTGCCTGCGCGGCGGCGAGGCGGTGGTCGACGCGTACTGCGGCACCGGCACCATCGGGCTGGTGGCGGCGGGAAGCGTGCCGGGCGTGCGCCTGGTCGGCGTCGACAGCGAGGCGTCGTCCATCCGCGACGCGCGCAAGAACGCCGCGCACAACGGCGTGGAAGGCGCCGAATTCGTCGCCGCGGACGCGACCGAGTTCCTGCGGGACACGGCCGCCAAGGGCGGCGTTGCGCGTGGCGAAGGCATGCTGACGGTGCTGTTCATGGACCCGCCGCGCGCGGGCTCGACGCCCGAGTTTTTGGACGCTGCGGCATCCCTCGGGTCGGACCGCATCGTCTACATATCATGCAATCCGCACACCCAGGCGCGCGACGTGCGGCGCCTGCTGGGCTGCGGCTACGCCATCGAAGCGGTGCAGCCGGTGGACATGTTCCCGCACACCGACCACATCGAGTGCGTGGTCGGACTGAAGAAGGGCGCGTGACGACGGGGTCGGGCCTGTTGCCGCATGCGAACGGAAGGAGCCTCATGGACGCGTACGGACGCATGAAGGAAACCATCGCCGAGCGCGGGCTCGTCCAGGAGGGCGATGCGCTGCTGCTCATGGTGTCGGGCGGGTCGGACTCGACGGCGCTCGCCCGCCTGGCGGCACGCCTGCGCGACGAGGGTCGGCTGGGCGCGCTCGACATGCTTCACGTGAACCACAAGCTGCGCGGCAAGGACGCCGACGACGACGCGCGTTTCGTGGCGGCCCTGGCCGACGAGCTGGGCATTCCGCTGTTCTCCTGCGAGGTGGACGTGGCGGGCGAGGCCGCCCGCTGCGGCGAGAACGTGGAAGCCGTGGCGCGCCGCGAGCGCTACGCCGCGGCCGAGGAGGCCGTCCTTTCCATGTGCCAGCACGAGGCCATTCCGCTGGCGCAGGGCAAGATCGTCACCGCGCACACCGTCGACGATCGCATCGAGAGCTTCTACATGCGCTCGATCGTCGGCACCGGCCCCGGGGGCTTCCGCGGCATGCTGTACCGCAACGGCCGCGTGGTGCGCCCGCTCCTCGACTGCACGCGGGAGGGCCTGCGCGCATACTTGGAGGGGCTTGCGGCGGGCGCGGACGGCGGGGCCGCCGCAGGCGACGCTTCGGCCCCCGGCACGGGCGGGCTGTGGCGCGAGGACGCCACCAACGCGCACACCGACCGCTTCCGCGCCTACGTCCGCCACGAGATCGTGCCGAAGGCGCGCGCGTGGAACGAGGGGCTCGACGCCACGCTGGGGCGCACGATGAACCTGATCGCCGACGAGGACGACATGCTCGAGGCCATGGCCGACGACGTGGTGGCCGCCGACGTTGCCGCCCCTGACGGCAGCCGCACGGGCGAGGGCGGCCGTCCTTTGGAAGACGCCGACTTCGCGGAAGGGTTTTTGCTGGAGCCCTCGTTCGGCTGCGTGCTGCGGCCGCTCCAGCGCCGCGTGGTGCATCGGCTCCTGCAGGAGATGCTGGGCGCCGGCCAGCGCGTGGACGCCGCTTCGGTGGCCGCCGTGCTCGACGGTTTCGCCGACGACGGCATCCCGCAGGGCGGCTACGTTGCTAACATACAAGGAAACCTTGCCGTGAGCGCGAACAAGCTCGGCGTGCGCGTCGAGCCCATGGCGGCATTTCGATCGAGGAGGAACCGCGCATGACCGAAGAAACGAACGAGACGAACGCGGCGCCCGAAGCCGAGCCCGAAGCGCCCCAGCCGATGCAGTTCCAAATCGTCCTGGCCAGCGGAAGCCCCCGGCGCGCCCAGCTTTTGCAGGACGCCGGCGTGAAGTTCACGGTGCGCAAGCCTTCCGCGCCCGTCGACGAGACGCTGGACGCCGACCAGCTGATGGACCCCATAGAGGCGGCGAAGAAGCTGGCCGAGCAGAAGGCCGGCGCCGTCGTGCAGGAGATGCTCGCCGACCAGGCGGTGGGGAACTTCATCGTCATCGGCGCCGACACCATGGTGGTGAAGGACGGCGAGGTCTTCGGCAAGCCGCGCGGCTTCGACGACGGCATGCGCATGCTGAAGGCGCTGGCGGATTCCACGCACGAGGTCATCACCGCGGTGTCGCTGTGGATGATCGCGGCGCCCACCCAGCAGGACGTCTCGCTGGCCTACCGCACGCTGGCGGACATGAGCCGCGTCACGTTCAAGCCGTTGACCGACGAGGAGATCGCCGCCTACCTGCGCAAAGGCGAGTCGTTCGACAAGGCTGGCGCCTATGCCATCCAAGGCGAGGGCGCGGCGCTGGTCGACCGCTACGACGGCGCCTACGACACCATCGTGGGGCTTCCCGTCGAGCGCCTGCTGCGCGAGTTTCCCGACCTGAAGGGGTAGCAGGGATTGAAGCCGGCGGAGGGGAGAGGCCTGACATGCCACGAGCGTAGTTGAAAGCCAAAGAAGCCGAGAAATCCACTCGCGCGGCGGCCGCAGGTGTCTCGCTTGGCTTCGAACTGCGAAAACCGTGGGAATCTATTTTCCCACGGTTTTCTTGTTCTGCAGAATCGCTCGACTACCTGCGCCGCCGCGCGAGTTAGTTCGAGGCGACGACGCGTCGGAGCGAGGGCATGTCGGGCCTTTCCCCGACATTGCCCTCGTACGTGATACACTGAAGCCATGCATGGCCCCACCGTACACGACGACATCCAGCGCGTGCTCTTCTCCGAGGAGCAGATAGCGCAGCGCGTCCTCGAGCTGGGCCGGCAGATCACCGCCGACTACGCCGACGCCGTGGCGCGCGGCGAGGAGATCGAGCTGGTGTGCCTTCTGCGCGGGTCGTCCATCTTCATGGCCGACCTGGCCCGCGCCATCAAGCTTCCCGTCCGCATGGACTTCATGTGCGTGTCGTCCTACGGAAACGGCGTCCACAGCTCGGGCATGGTGCGCATCCAGAAGGATTTGGCCGACGACGTCGCAGGCAGGCACGTCATCATCGTGGAGGACGTCATCGACTCCGGCCTCACGCTGAAGTTCATCAGCAAGAACCTCGAATCGCGCGGCCCGCGTTCGTTGGAAATCGCGGCGCTCGTGCGCAAGGACCTGCGGGACCAGGCCGACATTTCGTGCAAGTACCAGGGCTTCGCCTGCGGCGACGACTTCATCGTGGGTTACGGCCTCGACTTCGCCGAGCGCTACCGCAACCTCTCCGAGGTGTGCATACTCGACCCCAAAGTCTACGCGTAGTGCACACAATTGGGTAACGCTGGCCGATTCCAGCGGGGAAAACCACTATAATTACCTGGAAAAAGATGCCCGTCGGCCATGACCGCCATGGGTCTGCAAGCGCGATCAGGAAAGTACGACTGTATGCCGGATACCTCCAAAGTGCCTGACAACCAGGACAAGCCCAAAAACCCCAGCCCGAATCCGAACAACCCCAAGAACCGCAACGACATGCAGCGCTCCCGCACCACCATCATCATGGTGGTGCTCTTCGTGCTGGTCGCGTTGTTCATCGGCAGCCAGATCCTGTCCATGAACGCGGGCAGCACCACCGACTCGCTCGAGACGGGCGAGTTCGTCGAAGCCGTCGAGCAGGACCGCATCGAAACCGTCGTCTACGCCGCCAGCGACTACACGGTCACCGGTAGGTACTACCCCGCGTCCACCGTTGGCTCCGACATCTCCCGCGCGTTCAACGTGGGCTTCGACGCCATCAGCGCGCAGCTTTCGCAGCTGCGCAACGGCGACGGCGCACGCCTCGCCACCGTCAGCACGCAGGTGCTCGAGAAGGCCAACCTCGGCTCGGTGCACAACTACACCAGCGTCTACGTGGGCGCCGACGCGCTGGGCGAGCTGCTGCAGAAGCACCCGCGCATCAACTACCAGATCACCCTGCCCAACGGCTGGACGTCCATCCTCATCAGCCTGCTGCCGTTCGTGCTCATCGCCGCGCTGCTCATCTTCTTCTTCAGCCAGATGCAAAAGGCGAACAACTCGCAGCTCAGCTTCGGCAAGAACCGCGCGAAGAAGACGATGGAGGAGCGCCCCGACGTCAAGTTCTCCGACGTCGCCGGCGTCGACGAGGCGGTCGAGGAGATGCAGGAGGTCAAGGACTTCCTGGCGAACCCCGAGAAGTACCAGTCCATCGGCGCGAAGATTCCGCGCGGCTGCCTGCTGGTGGGCCCTCCGGGCACCGGCAAGACGCTGCTTGCCCGCGCGGTCGCCGGCGAGGCGGGCGTGCCGTTCTTCAGCATCTCGGGCTCCGACTTCGTGGAAATGTTCGTCGGCGTGGGCGCCAGCCGCGTGCGCGATTTGTTCAAGGACGCCAAGGAGGCGGCTCCGTCCATCATTTTCATCGACGAGATCGACGCAGTGGGGCGCCAGCGCGGCACGGGCCTTGGCGGCGGCCACGACGAGCGCGAGCAGACGCTCAACCAGCTGCTGGTGGAGATGGACGGCTTCGAGAACAACGAGTCGGTCGTGCTCATCGCCGCCACCAACCGCGCGGACGTGCTCGACCCGGCGCTGCTGCGCCCCGGCCGCTTCGACCGCCAGATCGTGGTGGACACGCCCGACGTGAAGGGGCGCCTGAAGATCCTCGAGGTGCATTCCGCCGACAAGCCCATATCCGAGGACGTCGACCTGGACGCCATCGCCAAGATCACCCCCGGCTTCACGGGAGCCGATCTGGCCAACCTGATGAACGAGGCCGCGCTGCTTACCGCGCGCCGCTCGAAGAAGATCATCACCATGCGCGAGGTCAACGAGTCGCTCGAGCGCGTCATCGCTGGGCCCGAGCGCAAGGGCCGCGTCATGAACGAGAAGGTCAAGCACACCATCGCGTACCACGAGAGCGGCCACGCCCTGGTGGGGCACCTGCTGAACGACGCCGACCCGGTGCACAAGATCTCCATCATCTCGCGCGGCCGCGCGCTGGGATACACGCTTTCCATTCCCGACGAGGACAAGCTTCTGAACTCGCTGTCCGAGATGAAAGACGAGCTTGCGGTGTTCATGGGCGGCCGCGTCGCCGAGGAGATCTTCTGCGACGACATCACCACCGGCGCCTCGAACGACCTGGAGCGCGCCTCCAAGATGGCCCGCGCCATCGTCACCCAGTACGGCATGTCGCCGCTGGGCACGCAGGTGTTCGGCCAGCCCAACCACGAGGTGTTCCTGGGCCGCGACTACGGCAACACCCAGGACTACTCCGAGGAGACGGCCCGCCGCATCGACGAGGA
>CAJUSL010000003.1:40469-50025 GCA_910589135.1 uncultured Eggerthellaceae bacterium | reverse complement strand
GCGTGCACTGGTCGAGCAGGTCGTCGCGCACGTCGGTGTAGTGCTCGCGCCACTCGGGCACGGGCGGCTGGTTCCAGGGCATCGCGAGGTCGCCGGGGCTTATGCCGTCGGGGTAGTTGCTAATCACTGCGCTCTCCCCATGCGCAGTAGCCGTTTGGCTCGACCTTGAAGCACGCCGCGCCGGAGCGCGGGCGGCATACGAGCACGTCTCCGTCGGCTATGGCCGCCTTTGCGCATTCCCTGCACCTCACGACCTCGCCGATGTGGGCCGGCCTTTTCGTGTGGTAGTCGCGCTCTGCCTGCTCGACGTGCACGAGCAGCCCGCCGTACTTGGGCTCGCATTCGAAGATCATCTCCCGTTTCATGCGTCCTCCTTCCCGGAAAGCTCCTGCCTCCCGGCGATCGTCTCGTATGTGCAGCTCGCGGCCTCGATGCTGCTGAACAGGCTCACGTACCTCACAGCCGCACCTCCCTGACCAGCCGCTTGTCGCGGAGGACGCGCCAGCACCCGTGGCGGTACAGGCGCGGGTCGTGCGGCGCGTATCCGTGGGTGAGGAGCCAGCCCGACCACCAACGCTCCTCCACCTCCTCGTCGTCCCATTGCCACTCGAAGCGCAGGAGCCCCGAATGGGCCTCGCCGTGGCATCCCGAGGCGTTGCCCATGCCGCAGAGGGTGACCGTGGGGCTGAACAGGACGAACTTTCCGCGCGGTGTCTCCAGGATGAACGACTTGGAGCCACCTCCCATGCCCTTGGGCACGACGTGGTGCCGGTTATCCGCAGGCCCGTGGCATCCTGCGCACCCGGACAGCTCGACGTGGGGCATGCCGTAGAGGCGCACCCTGTCGAGCGATAGGCCGCGCAGGGGGATGCCGGGAATCATGCGACCACCCCCATCATCGACAGCTCGCCCGCGTCGCACTCGGGGCACCAGAGCGTCCCCATGTGGTCGCGAAGCTGCAACGCTTTGCAGCCAGCATGGCTGCAGATCACGCCGGTGCGCTCCCATCCTGCCGGAAGGGGCGGCGCGGCCTTCGCCGCAGCCGCGCCCGCCGCTTCCGTACCAGAGGGAAAAGCGTTTAGCTTTTCCTCTGGTCTAGGTTTAGGTCTAAGAGCTTTGCGTTCGGTTTCCTCCCTGGAACCTGCTTGGCTTGCGCTTGGTTTCCGCCTGCTAACCGACTTGGTTTCCGCGTTGGTTTTGCGTCCGCCCTTTCGCCCGTTCAGGCGGGCTTTCTCGCGCTTGTCGTTCATGCGCTCGATAGCCTCCGTGGCACGTTTAGACACGATGCCCTCGGGGTCGCCTTCGGGACGCTCGAAAAGCCCGATGGAAACCATGCTCGAAACCCATGGTTCCAGCTCGTCGAAACCGACGGCCAACCGATGGCTAACCGCCTTGGTTAGCGGTCGGTCTTTGGTTAGGTTTATGGGGCCCTCTGCGTCGTAGATCTTCTCCAGCAGGCACCAGTAGGCATCCACCGCTGCCCCGCCATGCTCCAGGCGGAGGGCCATGACCTTGTCGTCGCCGGACGCGGTGGTGTCGTGGTCGAAGTAGTGCATGCCGCCCCCTAGAACTCGATGTCGTGGTCGGCCAGGTCGAGGCATTCGGCCTCCATCTGCTCGGCGGCCATCTGCTCGTGGTCGGCGATGTTGTCCTCCAGGAAGCCGCGCAGGCGCGCTATGTCCTCCGGGCTGTACTCGTTGGGGGGCTTGGCTCCGCCGTCGTCGCGGCGGATGTTCGCCTGCATCCAGGACGTGATGCCCTCCTCGCTGGTGCCTAGCTCCAGCGCGGCCCGCTTCAGGGCCGCCACGTCCTCCCAGAGGGCCTTCCTGGGGTCCTCCGCAGGCTCGGGGTCGTCCGGGACGTCTTCCACCTCGCAGGCGACCTCCTGGGCGTCGCATGCGACGCCCATCTCGACCGCGTCGTACAGCCCGCCGAGGTCGTCCGGGAACGCCTCCCTCAACGCATGGACGACAGCCACCTTGCGGATCATCGTGCCGGGCTTGGACGCCCACTGGGAGTTGAGGGATCCGTCCCGCTTGCGCCCTGCGTACTCGTCGAAGGACACCTCGTCGTACATCGGCTCCTTGTAGCCGTCCACGTACACCTTGCACCAGCCGCCGATGACCTGCTCGCCCGGGAGCAGCATCGAGCCTTCCCTGCGCCCCAGCTTCCCGTTCGAGGCGAACGTGAGGCCGGCCTGGAGGCCCTTGAACCTCGGGTTTCGCTGCGCGCGCTTGGTGAATACGTCCTTGCCGACCACCATCGTCGCGGGGCCGTCCCCGTACTTGACGATGTGGGCCTCCTTGACGAACGGGTTGAGCCTCTGGGCCTTGCAGAGGCCGATGAAAAGCTCAACCTCGCGGTCTGTGACATTCTGGTTGTCGCAGAGGGTCCTCCTGATGACGTCGCCGGACAGCTCGACGGTCCCGGTGTCGGTCTCGACCTTGACTATCTCGCTAGCCATGGCACACCCCCGTGCACTTGATGGTGGCGCCGCTGATGCCCATGGCCTTAAGCGTGCTCCCCACGCGCTGCGCGAACTCGCGCGAGCCTTCGAAGTCCATGGACAGGTGCCATGCGAACGCCTCGGCGCCGCCCCTGTCGGCCGTGATGGTGGCGGGCCCTTCCGCCCTGTCCGCCACGAATACGGAGCCGCCCGTGGCATGCGCCGTGACGGCGGGGTCTACCTCCTCTATGGCCACGGCCGCCTGCGCCGCCTTGAACTCGGCCATCTCGCGGTCGCGCTCGTTCAGCTCGTCCTCGAGCTCCAGCGCACTCACCAGGTCGAGCGTGTCGGCGTAGTGCTTGACCACCTCGTCCTTGTGGGCGAGCTGCTTGGACTCGAGCGCGCGGTAGCCCTTGAGCGCGCTCTCTACCTTCTCGTACAGCTCGTTGACGGCCTTGGTCTCGGGCGTGGAGCGGTTGAGCCAGCCGTCCTCAAGGATGGCTGCGAAGGGGATGACGTCAACGATGGCACCGGCGCAGCCCTCGTACTCTTCAGCCAGCATGTCGCGGCGGCTTTCCTTGAAGCGGGCATCGGCCTCGTCAACCTGCGCCTTGAGGTCGGCGCGCGCCTGGTCGATCTTGGACGTGATGCCCTTGACCTTGCCCTCGAACAGCTTGAGTGGCGCCTCGTACTCGCGCTTCACGCGCTTGCGCTCTGCCTCGATGGGTTCTTTCAGCTTGTTCAGGTCGGCCATGCACTTGCGTGCCTGCTTGACCTGGTCGTAGTCGGCGGGGTTGATCTGCGCACCGATGTAGGGCGCGATCTGCTGGTCGACGTATGCCTCCAGCGCCGCGAGGTTGTCGGAGAACACGGCGGGCGTGTACACCACCTCCAGCGCGTTGCTCGGCTCGATCACCTCGGCGGTGACCTCTACGGCTTCGCTACTCACTTCTTTCCTCCTCGATTTCGTTCCTGCACTCCTCGTACATCTCGCGCTCTTCCGCGCCCGGCTCGTAGCCGCATGCCTCGAGCGCGTCCGCGAACGCCATGAAGTCGGCGGGGTTGTGCTCCCAGTCCTCCCTGTAGGGGCTGCATCGGTTGAAGGCCACGAACGCCTGGACGTTCAAGGCCGGCGTCCATGGCATCTCCAAGGCGTGGTCCGTGCAGAAGCGCACGACGTCCACGCCGAATGCGTCCGCCGGGTCGCCGATGTCCGAGAGAGCGACCAGGTCTTCGCTCCAGTGCTCGAGGAACCACTCGACGCGGCCGGCCTTGACGCGCTCAAGCGCGGCGGCGTGCTCGGCGCGGGCGGCCTTTAGCTCTTCGGCTGCGGCGTCCACCTCCTTGTCGGTGGGAACGTAGATGCTGCCGCTGTCGACGGCGTCGCCCGCGTATCGCGGGAGGAACACGGCGCCTTCCGGCAGGTCTGCCGGGATGCCGTCGGCGTGGTTGGTGTGGTTCCTGTGCGCGTAGCCCTCCGGCACCGCGCCGACGAGGCGCAGCCCGCGCTCCTCGATGGCCGCCTCGAGTCCCGCGCGCCTCTCGCGCTCGGCCCGCCTCGCCAAGGCGGCCTGCACCTCCGACCTCCAGGCGCCCTCCTTGGCGTTCTGCACCCTCTCGTAGGCCTCCGGGTCGTCCTCGAGGTCGGCCAGCGCGATCATGCGCTCGATGGTCATGTCCTCGGATGCGTCCTTGATTACCTCCATGGTGCGGCGCGCCTTGCGCACGTCCTCGACGGGGCGGCCGGTCACCTTGGCGGCGTACTCGTCGTCGTCGAACAGGAACAGCTGCTGCTCGAACCGGGAACGCTCGATGGGCTCGTACCTCTTCTTGGTGTCGGTGCGGATGGCCGCCTCGACCAAGGCCTTCGGCGTGTCTTTCTCGTCGATGATGGCGGTGAACTGCTTGGTCTTGCGCAGCCTCATGGCCTCGATGCGGGAGTTGCCGGCCTTGATGCGGAATATGCCGCCGTCCCTCACGAGGACGGGTGGCTCGTCGGGCTCGCCGTTCGGGCCGAACGACGCCGCAAGCTCCTCGACGTATCGGATGTTCTCCTTGAGCGTGTAGTCGCGGGACAGGTACTGGTTGCCGTACTCGTCCTCGACGGGGTACACGTCTTCGATGTTGACGCGCTCTATCTGCATCCTTTCTCCTTCCTACATTGATGGTTTTATTACCCGCGGCAGGTCGCCGGGGTAAGGGTTCCTTTTGACCGGCTCTTGCGGTTTCCATGCATTCGTCCGCTCCATGAAAAGGCGTTCCTTGCGGCGGAAGATCTTCACGTCTCTCCGCATGTCGTAGTCCTTGCGCAAGTACCAAAGCTCGGTTCGCATCGCCTGGCTCACCTTGTCGGCCATCCTGAGGGTGTCGTTGCCCTCCACGGTCGGAAAGCCTGTCACCTCGAACGCGTCCCCCTCTTCCGAGTTCTCCAGGAACTCGATCACGGTCTTGTAGGCGAACTGCCTGATGGGGCTTCTGTTCTCCTTGCCGTAGGGCGGAACATTCTTCCAGTCGGTCTTTGTCAGCATGGTTCCTCCTTGTTACGAACAATATGTGCATACGAACATATTGAGCATATTACACGGAAGAAACATTACGCACAATATGTGCATGAATGATTTTTCGAACAAGCAGTTCGGGCGTCGCTTGCGCGAAGTTCGTATGAAGCGAGGGTTTACGCAGCAGAACATGGCAGACGCCCTGTTTATTGGGCTTCGCTCTTACCAGAACTATGAAGCAGGGGATAGGTTCCCTCCGTGCTCTTCGCTGCGAGCGATTGCGGAAAAGCTCCAGGTTTCCCTTGACTATTTGTTCTGTTTGACTGACGAAGAATCCTCTGGTGAATAGAGAACAAGTCCTCTAGTTCATCCCACAACTGAAAGTCCCCGGTGCGCTCTTCCGCCTCGATGGCTTGGTAGTATCGAAGCGTGATGCCGAGCCGATCTGCCACCTGCTGTTGCGTCATGCCTTTCTCGTTGCGGGCGGCTTTAAGGTTTTCTCGCGGCATGTCTCTCCTTCCTTCCCCAGTTCGGGGGCTTACTGGTGACTCGTTTCACCTTCTGCTCGATTCTTTCCTTGCGCTTCTGCGCCGCCTTGACCTCGCGCGTGAGCGTGCGCAGCTGCCACGCCTCCATGTCCCGGTCGTGCTGCTCCCTGACCCGGCACATCTGGTAGCGGGAGAGGCCCTTCGCCTTGGGCATCGTCGGCTTGGGGTCGGGGACGCTCTCGACCTCCGCCTCGGTGTCGGCGTAGGTCTCGCGCTCCTCGAAGGGGAGGCGGTGCAGCAGGTCGGATATGCGGGCGTGGATGGCCTCGAGCTGGCGGCGCCTGCGGCACACGGCGCAGATGCCGTGCTTGCCGAGCGTGGAGCGCATGCACCCGCACGCGGGGCACGCCTCCAGGCGGGGCCGGTAGTACCTAAGCGACACCGGCACGCCCTGGGAGCGCAGCTGCTTGGCCTTGAAGTAGACGGCCTCGCTGCTCCGCTTCAGGCGCCGGCATATGTCGTGCAGGGGCATCCTGCCGGCGTTCTCCACGAGGAAGGCCACCTCGGAGGTGGTCCACCACCTCTGCCGCGACCCCTTGCGCGTCATGCGGCGCTCACGCACCCGTCCTCGCAGGCACGCTTGGCGGCCTGCCAGCTTGCGGCCAGGAACGTGGTGCCAGCGTTGACCTCCTCGCGCCACACGGCCTCGAGGTCGACCTCGTCGCACCCCGCGCGCCTGAACGAGATCGAGCGGGCGAGGCGCGGGCGCAGCATCACCATGTAGCGGGCGAGCACGGCCCACAGGTTGTGGTCGCGCCTAAGCTCGTCGCACTCGCTCACCTCGAAGCCGGCGTCGCGGGCGAGCTTGTACACGTCGCCGCGCTGCACGTTGGGGTTGCCCCTGTCGACCTCCCTGTGGACGATGCGCATCAGGCGCTTGAAGCGGTCGGGGTGCCTCCTCACCCAGCGGCATGCCTGGCGGACGTAGGCCTCGGGGTCCTCCACCGTCACGCCCTTGAGCATCCTCATGCCATGCACCCCGCGAGGTAGCAGGCCATCCACGCCGCCGAGAACGCCGCGACCGCCAGAAGCGTGGTCACGGCGGCGCCGGTTACGGGGTGCTCCCTGCGCTCGGGCACGCGGATGGGGCGGAACGACCCCGGGTACCCCTGGGTGTTACAATGCGTGTCCGTGTAGAGGTCCCGACCTCTTCCGAGTGCGCCCCCCTCTCCGCCAAGATCGCGGGGCGCACCTCCTTCGGCTGCTCTCACTTCTTCTCCTTCCTGTCTCTCCTTGGCGGCCGGCCGGACGGGCGGGGTTCAAAACCTTGCCCTTTGGTCTCGCCCCTGCCCGGGGCGTCCTGTGCAATCCCCGCCCGCCTGGCGGGCCGCCGAGTATCGTCCGGGGCCGGGGAGGCTGCTGTTCCTCCCCGTCACCTACCCCCGGACATGGCCGATTACGGGTCGATTTCCACACGACCCCGGGGCGCGCACGGAAGAAGGAAAGGGAAAACCGTGCGCATCCCGGGAACGTGTCACTCGAACCGCTCCCTGTAGAGGGTGGTGTTGCGCTCCACCCACGTGACAAACTCCGACACGATGACGAAGCCGCCGTTGCGCTTGCCGTTGATGTAGCGCAGGGGCAGCGGGTCGTCCTTGCGCCGGGCGTACTCGCTGACGGTGCTCTGGTTGGTGCCGAGCTGCTGGGCGACCTCGCGCTTCGACAGCAGCACGGGCGTGTTGGCTTCGGGGTTCACCCGGTCACCTCGCGCCAGCCGTCGGAAGTGCGCCCATGGCAATGCGTGCGCCTCTAAAGCTTTCGTACCGACGCCTATGGATGCATGTGCCGTGGGCGTTGCAGACCCGCAGGGTCGCCGCCTTTGGCGTCTCGCTGATGGATGCTGTGCACCCGTATGCGTCCTTGTAGTACCTCTTCATGCCCCTTCTCCTTCCTCTGCTGTGCAGCCTTGCAGCCGAATGCCTCGAGCGATGGCAGCCTTGGTAGAATCCCTTCCAGGAGGGAACGGACATGAACATCAATGGAATCGACTTCTCCAGCACCGAGTACTGGTTGCTCAAAAGGTTCGTGGACTGCTACGACAGCAACGGGGACGTGACCGATGTGACGGAGGACCGCTTCGGCGATCCCTATGCCACGGGCGTCATGGACCCGGTGTTCCGGTCGCTTGTGTCCAAAGGGCTGATAGAAGGGACGGTCTCGCCCGAATGCATCCGGCTGACCGCCATCAACCAGCTGGGCCTCGACTGCGTCCATGACCACGAGAAGGATAAGGTAGCCAAGGAGGAGGCCGTCAAGGAGCAGCGGGCGCATGATTACAAGGTCGGCGCCGCGGGCGTTCTAGGCGGAGCGGTCGCAGGCGGTCTGGTCAGCCTCGCCGTCAACTGGCTCCAAGGCTTCGTCGCGCCCTAGCGTCTTCACGTCGGTGACCCGGTACAGGCATGCCGGCTTCTCCTCAATGAACCTCTTCAGCGCCTCTTCTTCGGACGAGACCTCATCGTCGTAGTAGATTCTCACGCCTCCGACGTCGAGTTCGTATTTAATCGCGAACTGCTTTGGCATAGGCCGCCTCCGTTTCCGGCGGCCATCGTTCGAGGTATTCGGCTGTCAAGGTGCTTCTGTAGATCGGTTACGCCGTCTTGCGCTCGTCAAATGCGGGGCGAAGCAGCGGGCATCCCGGAACGGTGCGGCCCACAAGCTCATCGGCGCATACGCCCCACCACTCCGACAGCGTCAGGATCTCGGTTAGGGTGAACTCGCGCTCACCGCAAAGCTTCGCGTCAAGCCCCTCCCAAGACAGCTCCAGCTTCTCGGCCACCTTGGACTTGGGAATGCCCAGCTCCGCGCGTTTGGCGTCGATCGCAGGGTAGTGCTTGTTTTCCATGCTCACTTAGTCATCACCCCCGAACTTCCTCGTATAGTGGCTGTTCACGTCATCGACCACGGCATGACGGGGGACGCCGAAGATGCGCGAAACCGTGTCCACGCACCCCTTCACCTCGTCGGTGGTCTTGGTGTAGCCGCGCTCGTCGCCTGCGTGGAGCAGCAGGTGCGCTTCGCGCCTAGGACCGTCCGCGATTGCGCTCACGGCCTGCTCGTAGAGCCTTGCGCGCTCATCCAGAGCCGCAGCCCCCAGCGTGTAGGCGCGCGCGTTCTCCAGCTCGTATACACGCCTGTCGATGCTGGTGACGAGGGCGCTGTGGCGTTCGCGCTCTTGGGCGGGCAGCTCGTCCAAGCAAGCCGACGCTGCGAAGTACAGGGCGTCGTAGGCGTCGCGCCAGTCTTGTATCGATTGGGTCATGTGCTGCTCCCATTTTCCTAACTAAAGGACGTAACGGAAACAATGTTAGGCACAAAAAGCCGTATTGTCAACACAGATATTGCCTAGAATCAGAACTTTTGTTAGTCTCTTTGCGGACAAAGAGATGAAAGGAGGCTCTGGTGGAGTTCAACGAATCACTGCAACGCATCCTCTCCAGCAGAGATATGAAGCAGGCCGACCTATGTCGGATGTCGGGCATCGAGTCCAGTCTTATGTCTAACTATGTTTCGGGCAGGAAGATTCCAACCCTTACAAATGCCATCGCCATGGCAGATGCCCTACAGATATCCCTTGACGAACTGGCAGGGCGCGAAGCCCCTAAGCGTGTGATAGAGCAGCGCCTGCTCTCTGACTTCCGTGAGCTGTCGGATGAAGGGCAGGAGGTAGCGGTTAACACTGTCTACGGGCTTAGAAGCGTTTATAAAAAACATCATCAATCTCGCGTGGCTCAAACGGCGTAAGGGATTGTAATGGGGCTCTTGGATGAACTGATAGCTGAATGCGATTGTGCGCTCGCTGAAAGGTGGTCATATCATGACATCAACCATCTTCGCTGGAGAATATATAGCGCGTATCGCAAAGAGATAATCGAGGGAAGAGCTACCAAGGCGTTTGACGGCTCGGACACTGATGTGTCTGTGATGAAGACGTGGCTTGTTGCACATAAGGAGAGACGCGATCATGAGCTTGCGGTTGCCCAGGCGAATGCGGGCAATGTCAGTGTGAGCGCCAACAGCCAAGCCATGGCCACGGCGTCCATAGAGGCGACGTTTAACAACACGAT
>CAJUSL010000003.1:40200-40459 GCA_910589135.1 uncultured Eggerthellaceae bacterium | reverse complement strand
TGGCGCAGATGGGGGCGCTTCCCGACGACGTGCTCGTAGGCGAGCAGAAGCAGAAGCTTGCGAAGCTGCTGCAGGCCGTAGAGGACAGCGGCAAGGACGAGGGCAAGTTGAAGAAAACGGGCAAGGCTGTGGTGGACTGGCTGTTCGACAACGCAATCAGGGCTATTCCGACGGTAATGCCCTACGTTACGCAGGCCATAGGCTCGATTGTTGGCTGACGGAGTGCTTCAAAGGCCTCGAGCAGGGACCGTTGACGAAG
>CAJUSL010000003.1:37009-40190 GCA_910589135.1 uncultured Eggerthellaceae bacterium | reverse complement strand
ACGTTGAACTACATCCTCAAGAGAATGGCGAACCCGCCGAAAAGTTCGGGCAGGGGAGGAATCGAACGTGGCAAACGAGCCTGAATGCCTTGAGCTGAACCACAGCGCCGCGAAGGAGGGCAGGTTCAAGACCGCTCCGAAGAGCCCATCAAGGCGGCAGCTGGACGCATTGAAGGACACTTACGTTCGACATGATTCGTAGAATCATGTCATGATCAGATTCGGAAAGAAGATGGAACGATACGAGATAGTCTACAGGCTCAGCTCCGACGGGGCGTTGGCGGGCCAGAGCATAGAGGTCCGCGAGCTGGCTGGCATCATGTATTCGTTCGCTGACGTGGTGCAGGCCTCGTTGGATGCGACGGGCGAAGACGGCAAGCTCGACGTCCACGTGCGCCCGTTCAAGGAAGGCTCGTTCATAACCGAGTTCGTCCTTACATACTCGCAGCCCGTCGTCAGCTTCTTCAGCAGTCCGGAAGGCGCTGCCCTCTCGGGCGTGCTTACGGTGCTTGGCTTCATCGGTGCGGGTGCTAGCGCAACGCTTCCCAAGGTCGTGCGAAAGGTGCGTGGCCAGATAAACAGGTTCCGCGAGAACGAGGACGGCACGGTCACGTATGGCGACGACGAAGACGGTATAACCGTAAGCGAGAAAGCGCACAGAATCATCCAGTCGCCGAAGGTCGCGAAGTCCTTCAAGTCTGCAACGATAGGCCCTTTGCTGAACATCGACAAGAGCCTTACCGTGAACATAATAGGGCGCGAGGAATTCCTGGAGGGCGATTATAGCGAAGGAGACGCCTTTGACCGCTCCGATATTGGCGACATAGAGACCTACGAGGAGGCCGCAACGAGCGATGAGCCTGTCGAGTTCGATGATTTTGAGCAGGTCGCCCACGGCGTTGTGCTCAATCCGATATCTGGGTCCTACAGCGGCAGCGACAAGGGGTACAGGTTCAAGGCCGGCGGCATCCGCTACGACAGCGTCAAGCTGGAGGACGACGATTTCAGGGAAAAGCTCGAAAGTGGCGAAATTCGATTAATGGGAAAGGATGTTCTTGTCGCTGACATGAAGTGCGTCCAGTCGGTGTCGTCTCGGACGGGCAACATAAACCAGCACTGGTCGATTATCGACGTGAAGAAATATATCCCATTCAGGCCCCCAATCCAGGACAGCCTCGAAGGCATAGAGGGCTAGGCCAAGCAGATATAGAAAGAAGAACCCCGCTGCATCTTGGCGGACGTGAGCGGGGTTCGGAGGTAACCGCCCCTAAGGGGCAGATGGGAGCATTGTATCATGGCCAGAAGGCGATGGGGCAGCATCGAGACGGTGGTTCCAGGCGAGGTCTACCGCATCCACTGGAAGGACGGCCACAAGGCCGACGGGAAGCGCAGGCCCGCGTCGATGACGGTGTACGGCACCTTCGAGGACGCCGACTTCGCCCTGGCCGTGAAACGCGTGGAGATGGAGGGAGTGGACGGCTCCACCACCTGGGCGCAGTTCTGGGACGCGAAGGTTGCCCCGACGCTCGACGATTTGGCCAGGCGAACCAAGAAGGACTACGTAGAGGTCTGGGGCAGGCACCTGGAGCCCCTCATAGGCGCGGACGCCATGGCCGACGCCGACTACGGCTACGTGTGCGCCGCCATCGCGCAGATAAAGGCCCCCTCCGCCCAGAGGTACGCCCACCGCCTGTGGAAGAAGGTGTGCAACATGGCCATGCGCGAGAAGGTGCCCCCCTTTGCGAGGAACCCGGTCGACCGTTCCGTGCCCATGAAGCCGCTCGTCCCCAGGCGAAAGCACGAGGTTGATGCGTGCGATCTGGTGGGCTACATCCGCTCCATCGAGGCGCAGGCGTACAAATGCATGGCCGTGTTGGAGATGGCCGGGGGGCTGCGCCACGAGGAGGCAGTTCCAATCCTCCCGCGCAACGTGAGGCGGTCGAGGGGCTATGCGGAGGTGGAGGTCGTGGCCGCCTACACGTCCCTCGGCGGCGGGGATGCCGACTACAAGGGCACGAAGACCACCGGCTCGGAGCGCGTCGTCCTGCTCGCCGAGCCGTTCGCCTCGGTCGTGCTGGAATGGGCGGACGCTGCCGACGGGCCTCTGTTCCCGGGGCGTCGCCCGGTGGGGGAGGAACCCAACGGGAGCTGGTTCCTGATGCCCAACAATGTCACGAAGGCATGGAAGCGGTGGTGCGAGGCCAACGGCGTTCGGTACGTGCGACCGGCAGACATGCGCACCATCTACTCCGACAGGTGCGGGGAGGCCGGGATACCCGATTCGCTGGTCAGCCTGTCCATGGGGCACACCGTCCCCACCACCCGTGGCAGCAGCTACCAGAGGCGCACGCGCAAAGGCATGGAGTTCGTCGCCGACGCCCTTGCCGAGTACCTCGTTACGGAGCATATGGCAGCGGACTCGAACCAGATAATCGAAGATGTTCCGCGAATACGGCTATAATCGCAGGTAGAATACGCAGCCAGCCCGGACTTAAAATCCGTCGCCGCAAGGCTTCAGGGTTCGAACCCCTGCGCCCCTACCATGCTTCGATGACGAAAGGAATCCACATGCCGCGTCCCATGACCATGGCCGAAAAGATACTGGCGGCCCACGCAGGCCTCGAGGAAGTCGAGCCGGGGCAGCTCATCGAGTGCGACCTCGACCTCGTTCTGGCGAACGACGTCACGGCGCCCATCGCCATCAGGACCTGCAAGGACATCTCCGATGCCGTGTGGGATCCCAAGCGCGTCGTGCTGGTGCCCGACCACTACGTCCCGAACAAGGACATCAAGAGCGCCGAGCAGGCGAAGATCGTGCGCGACTTCGCGCGCGAGCAGGGCGTCACCCACTACTACGAGGTCGGCTGCATGGGCGTCGAGCACGCGCTGCTTCCCGAGCAAGGCGTCGTCGGCGCGGGCGACCTGGTCATCGGGGCCGACTCGCACACCTGCACCTACGGCGCGCTGGGAGCGTTCTCCACGGGCGTGGGGTCCACCGACGCCGGCGTGGGCATGGCCACTGGCAAGGCGTGGTTCAAGGTGCCCGAAACCATCAAGTTCGTGGTGGACGGAACGCTCGCTCCGGGCGTCACCGGCAAGGACGTCATCCTGCACATCATCGGCATGATCGGCGTGGACGGCGCGCTGTACAAGGCCATGGAGTTCACCGGCTCGGCCATCG
>CAJUSL010000003.1:18889-36999 GCA_910589135.1 uncultured Eggerthellaceae bacterium | reverse complement strand
CCTCATCCCCGTCGACGACGTCACGCGCGAGTACATGTTCGGCCGCACCGAGCGCCCCTACAACCCCTTCTATTCCGATGCCGAGGCCACGTTCGCCCAGGTCATCGAGATCGACGCCGCCGACATCAAGCCCACGGTGGCATTCCCGCACCTGCCTTCCAACACGCGCCCCGTCGAAGAGGCGCGCGATGTCAAGATCGACCAGGCCGTCATCGGCTCGTGCACCAACGGGCGGCTTGACGACATGCGCCAGGCGGCCGCAGTGCTGAAGGGCCGCAAGGTGCACCCCGACGTGCGCTGCATCGTCATCCCTGCCACGCAGGCGGTCTACAAGGCATGCATCGACGAGGGCCTGATGGACGTCTTCCTGTCCGCCAACTGCGCCGTCAGCACCCCGACGTGCGGCCCGTGCCTGGGCGGCTACATGGGCATCCTTGCTGCGGGAGAGCGCGCCATCGCCACGACCAACCGCAACTTCGTCGGGCGCATGGGCGACCCCACCAGCGAGGTGTACCTGTCCAGTCCCGCCGTCGCGGCCGCAAGCGCCGTGCTGGGGCACATCGGACTGCCGGAGGACCTTCCCGGATGGGGCAAGCCCATGGCGGCGGGCAAGAAGATCCAGTCGCTTTCGCACATCTTCGAATCCGCCGAAGCCGAGCATGCGCACGCGGGCCACTCGCACATCGTCGTGGACGACGAGGCGAAGGCGGCCGCGCAGGCGCCGGGCCGTTCGCGCAAGAGCGCAAGCGAGCCGATAGCCGACGACCTTGCGCTGAACCTCGGCGGCGGCAGCATTTCCCTCAACCTCTAGACAGGAGCACGAGCATGAACTTCGAAGGCAAGGCGTTCCGCTACGGGCGCGACATCGACACCGACGTCATCATCCCGGCGCGCTACCTGAACACATCCGACCCGGCCGAGCTGGCCAAGCACTGCATGGAGGACCTCGACGCCACCTTCGTCGAGCGCGTGAGCCCCGGCGACATCATCGTGGCCGACGAGAACTTCGGCTGCGGAAGCTCGCGCGAGCACGCCCCCATCGCCATCAAGGCGGCGGGCGTCGACGCGGTCATCGCCAAGAGCTTCGCGCGCATCTTCTACCGCAATGCCATCAACACGGGCCTCGCCATCATGGAATGCCCCGAGGCGGTTGACGCCATCAAGGACGGCGACGTCGTCAAGGTCGACGCCGAAAGAGGCACCATCACCGACGAGACCACCGGCGCCACGTTCCACGCGCAGCCGTTCCCGCCTTTTATCGCGGAAATCATTCAATCAGGTGGGTTGGTGAACCGTTGGAAGAAACGTATGAGCTAGTCGGCCACGCTGCGGCTTCCTCTGGCATGCGGCCTTCGCCCTTTCGCGCTTGCCCTCACAGCGCGAAGGCTGCCCGGCCGCGCGATGGACGAATTCCGCACACCAGAGAAACCCTCGCTTGCCAAGGAAACCTGAAAACGTTCGGTTTTGCTTATTAGGGATTTTTTTAGAGAGAGGAACTCATGACAACTTATAAAATCTGCCTGCTTCCCGGCGATGGCATCGGGCCTGAGATCATCGCCGAGGGCGTGAAGGTGCTCGACGCGGTCGGCGCCAAGCACGGCGTCGGCTTCGAGTACGAGGAAGCGCTCATCGGCGGCATCGCCATCGACGAGACCGGCACGGCGCTTCCCGAGCAGACGCTTGATGTGGCGAAGGCTGCGGACGCGGTGCTGCTTGCCGCCGTCGGCGGATACAAGTGGGACACCACCGACCCGACGAAGCCACGCCCCGAGCAGGGGCTTTTGGGCATCCGCAAGGGGCTGGGGCTCTACACCAACCTGCGCCCCGTACAGATCTTCGGGGCGCTTTCGCAGGCGTCCACGCTGAAGCCCGAGGTGATCGACGGCGTCGACATGATGATCGTGCGCGAGCTGACGGGCGGCCTGTACTTCGGTGCGCGCGAGCGTTTCTACGACGAGGCGGGCGCGGGCGTGGATGGCGCGTGCGGCCAGCGCGCGTATGACACGCTGGAGTACCGCGAGTACGAGATCGAGCGCATCGCGCGCCAGGCGTTCGAGATTGCGCGCAAGCGTCGCGGCAAGGTGAGTTCGGTCGACAAGGCCAACGTGCTGGAGACCAGCCGCCTGTGGCGCGAGATCGTGCATGCCGTGCACGATGCCGACTACGCCGACGTCGAGCTCGAGGACATCCTGGTCGACAACTGCGCCATGCAGCTCATCAACCGTCCGGCCGATTTCGATGTGGTGGTGACCGAGAACATGTTCGGCGACATCCTCTCGGACGAGGCGGCGCAGATCACGGGCTCGCTCGGCATGCTGGCATCGGCCAGTCTGGGCGACGCCACCGCGCTGTACGAGCCGTCGCACGGCAGCGCTCCCGACATTGCGGGCAAGGGCGTCGCCAACCCGCTTGCGCAGATCCTGTCGGTGGAGATGATGCTGCGCTACAGCTTCGACATGTCCCAGGCCGCCGACGACGTCAGGCGCGCCATCACGCACGTTCTGGACGAAGGC
Source organism: uncultured Eggerthellaceae bacterium (assembly GCA_910589135.1). Classification (GTDB taxonomy): domain Bacteria; phylum Actinomycetota; class Coriobacteriia; order Coriobacteriales; family Eggerthellaceae; genus MGBC163016. The sequence goes on along the minus strand of CAJUSL010000003.1, from coordinate 34,486 downwards.
TGGCGCACGGGCGACATTGCGGACGCCTGCACGGCTCCCGAGCGCAAGGTGGGCACCGCCATGATGGGCGACCTCGTCGTAAGGAGCCTTTAATGGCCATCACATGCCCGCGCGGAACGCGGGACCTGCTTCCCGGGGAAGCGGTGTTCTGGCAGAACTTCAAGGAAACGGCGTCACGTGTCTTCGGCCTGTACGGCTACGTGCCCATCGAGACGCCCATCATCGAGCAGACCGAGCTGTTCGTGCGTGGCATCGGCGAGGCGACCGACGTGGTGAGCAAGGAGATGTTCACGGCCATTTCGGGCGCCAACCTGCAGACGCTGCTCGACGGCGGCAAGCTTGAGTCTCGGCGCAGGCTGTCGCTTCGGCCCGAAGGCACCGCCGGCGTGGTGCGCGCCGCGCTGCAGCACGGGCTCGTCCCCCAGGGCGCGCCGCCGGTCAAGCTAATGTACGCAGGCCCCATGTTCCGTGCCGAACAGCCCCAGGAAGGGCGTCAGCGCCAGTTCAACCAGGTGGGCATCGAGTGCCTGGGGGCGGACGACGCCACGATCGACGCCGAAGGCATCGTCATGCTGATGCGCTTCTTCGACGAGATCGGCATCCCTGCCTCCGAGACGCGCCTGCTGGTCAATTCCATGGGGTGCGCGAACTGCCGCCCGGCATACCGCGACCTGGTGTACGACTACCTCAAGCAGCACGCTTCGCAGCTGTGCGACACGTGCCTCGCCCGCATGGAGGCCAACCCGCTGCGTGCCTTCGACTGCAAGAATGCGGCGTGCGCCGAGCTGATGGAGGACGCGCCGAAAATCACCGACCACCTGTGCGACGATTGCCGCAGCCACCACGACGAGGTGCTTGACCTGGTGAAGGGCACCGGCATCGACTATGCGGAGGACCCGTCGCTGGTGAGGGGCCTCGATTACTACACGCGTACCGTCTTCGAGGTGCAGACCGGCGCCGACCGTGCCCAGAGCGCCATAGGCGGCGGCGGACGCTACGACCGCCTTGCCGAGGAAATCGGCGGGAAGGCGCTTCCGGGCTTCGGGTTCGCTCTGGGCTACGAGCGCTGCCTTTTGGCCCTGCAGGCGCGTGGGTTCGAGCTTTCCAGCCCCAAGGGCTGCAGCGTGTTCGTGGCCAGCGCGACCAGCGACGTGTGCGCCGCCGCCTTCGAGCTGGTGCAGATGTGCCGCGACCAAGGCGTGGCGGCCGAGCTCGACCATCAGGGCCGCTCCCTGAAGAGCCAGTTCAAGCTCGCCGACAAGCTGCATGCCGACTTCGTCGCGATCATGGGTCCCGACGAGCTTTCCCAGGGGCTCGTGAAGGTGCGCAACATGAACAGCCACGACGAGCAGCTGGTGGCCGTTTCCGAGGTGGCAGGCGTGCTCAAGCAGCTGGTTTCCTAGGCGTCGGCAGGCGTGGCCGCGGGCGCGGAATCCACCGTGTTTCCCCTGCGTATCCCCTGCATTTCCCCCGCGTAGGGCATAAATGGACCTGCAACTACTCCTAGTGTTGCGGGCCCAAAAAATTACAAGATATTGTATATTCCCAACCTCAAGCAGTAGTACTTACGGTATGATAGTCAGCGGTCGCGGGCAAACGCCGTAACAACTATTCCACGCCCGCATCCCTCTTTGAATTTCCGTAGAATGCACGCTCGCATTCCATCGTCATAGAAGGTGCTCGTGGGCATGGTCGTGCACGGCGTTTTGACATATTGCGGAACGTCGTCCGCAGCACCATTCGGCGGCAGGTGCATCCGCCCGGCATGATTGATTTCTTCGAAAGCAGCGTGCGAATAAACCCCGACGGGGAGTTCTTCACCTTCATCGATGACAGCGGCGAGGAGTTCGCCTATACCTATTGGGAGGCCAGGCTGGCCTCCGCGGCGTTGGCGCGCAGGCTTCAGGCGGCCGGCGTGCGCTCGGGCGAAACCGTTGCAATCGACCTTCCCAACGGACCCGAGTACGTCCTTCTGATGCTGGCTGCCGCATACGGCGGCCTGTCCATGGTCATGATCGAGCACGGCCTGTCCGAAAGCGAGAAGCTTTCCTGCATGTTCGAAATCGAGCGGGCGGGTGTGAACGTTTCCCACAAGATCGACTCCATCCTGGCGGCGCAGCTGCTGCGCGACGTTCGCAGCCTGCCTACCGATGACGGCGGCATCGTCACGAGCATCTACGGCCAGTCCCGCCGCAACCGCTCCATCATGGGTGAGAACCAGGACGTCATCGACGACACCATCCACTTCGCGGAACGCGCGGCGCACCTGTTCGACCGCGACGCGCTTGCCGTGGTCATGTTCTCGGGAGGGCGGCAGGAATCCGCCGAGGGCAAGCGCAGGAAGCTGAAGGCGGTGCCGCTCACGTGGGCGCAGCTGCTCGACGCGTCGGTCGTGGCGAATTCGTGCCTGGGCGCCGGCGCCACCAGGCTCTGGCAGGAGCGGCTGCCGTTCAACTCGTTCTCGGCATCCAGTTCGGCCCGCACCTCCGAGCCCGCGTCCGCCTCGGTGTGGCAGTGCGTGCTTCCGCTGGGAAGCATCGACGGGCTGCAGTCGGTCATGCGCTCCGTTGTGGGCAAGACGCCCTTCCGGCTGCATACGGGCGCCGATGCCGAGCAGATTCTGCGCGATGCCGAACGCAACCGTATCACGCACGTGGCGGTGGACGACTCGCTGCTGCAGGACCTCCTCACGGTGGAGGAATGGCGCTTCGACGCCGTTCCGGGCGTGTCCAGCCGCCTGTCGCGCTACCAATGCGTGCTGCTTGCTGGCCGCACGCGCAGCCCCCGCACCATCAAACGCGCCTACGACCTGGGCGCCCGCATCTTCACCAGTTACGGCATTCCCGAAACGGCGGGCACCATCGCATCGACGCTCATCACGTCCGATTTCCAGGGGGGCATCCTTCCCATGGACGGCTACGACGTGCGCATCGTCGATCAGGACGAAGAGGGCTGCGGTCGCCTCGCGCTGCGCGGACCGGGCGTTTTCGGCGGCTACCTGAACACGCGCACCCCCTTCACGGTCGACCACATGTTCATCGCCGACGAGAAGGCGTCGTTGGAAGGCGGCCAGATCCACCTGCAAAGCCGCAGCAAGGACATGTTCGTCTCTGCCGGGCAGAACATCTATCCCGTGGAAATCGCCGACGTGCTGCGCCACGTGGGCGGCGTTTCGGGCGTGCACGTCTTCGGCGTCAACGACTCGCGGTGCGGCATGCTTCCCGTGGCCGTCATCGAGCGCAACGACCCTGCGCTTACGCCCCAGGTGGTGGAGGAGACCACGCGTTCGTGGTTCTCCACGTTCACGGTGCCCATCAGCATCTTCGTATTCGACCAGCTTCCGCGCACCGAGCACGGCAAGCTCGACCGCCCCGCCATCGAATCCATCTTCAACTCGTAACGCGCCAGCGCGTGTCGGACGTGTCGGAGGGATGTTGGCCTTCGACGCTCCGGCTTCGCGACAACGGGGACGCGGGGCTCCGCGACGCTGCCGCGTGCAAAGTTTGAGACATAGCATCTTTGTGCAATATTGTCAGATATAACTGATAATTTGATTATTGAATAGTATACTGTCAATCATAATCGACAAAATATGCAGGAGGCTCAATGATTCAGCGTCCTTCCTACCAACGCATTCTGGAAGAATACCGCGACACCGAGCAGGTGAAGGTGCTTCAGGGCGTCCGCCGTTGCGGGAAATCGACGCTGCTTGAGATGTTCCGGGACAGCCTCGTGGAAGACGGCGTCAATCCTGGCAATGTCTTCTACAAGCGCCTCGATGCGCTTGGGGAGCCGTTGGACTACTCCGCGCAGGCGCTCCTCGACGACATGGTGGCTGCGCTGCAGGCTTCGGACCGCAATCAACGCTTCTACGCATTCGTTGACGAGATCCAGGACGTCGAAGGGTGGGAACGGGTCATCAGGCGCTTTCATACCGAGCGCGGCGTCGATGTGTACTTGACCGGGTCCAATGCCCATATGCTCTCGAGCGATTTGGCCACGCATCTTTCGGGACGCACGACGCGCATCGACGTCTTCCCCTTGAGCTTCGGCGAATACCTTGAGTTCGTCAAGGCATCTGATGGGAAAAGCCCCGATCCCGATGCGGCATTCCCTGAATACCTGAGCCATGGCGGAATGCCCAGCATCTTCTCCTTCAAAGAGCGCAAGCGAGAGCTGGTCCAGCGCGAGCTTTCCTCCATTACCGATACGGTGCTGTTCAACGATGTGGCGATGAGGGTGGGGCTGCGCGACGCCGCGCTCCTCGACAAGCTTGTGACCTACTTGTTCTCGACTTCCGGCAACTTGTTCTCTGCACGAAAGGTGACCGGGGCGCTGAGAAGCGCCGGCAGGAAAGCCTCGGTGGAGACGATCGAGAACTACATCGCCGCCATCGAACAAGCCTACATCCTCTATGCGTGCCCCCAAACGGGCATCATGGGAAAAGAGGTGCTCAGCCCGTTGCGGAAGTTCTATCCGGTGGACACGGGCCTGCGGAACCTCGCGATAGGCTTTGCCCAACGCGACATAGGCGCACAGCTGGAAAACGTCGTCTTCGTCGAGCTCTTGCGGAGGGGTCATGTATCGGAGGTGGGCGCATCGCCTACGTCGGAAGTCGATTTCGTGGCTCGTCGCTATGACGAGAAGCAATACATCCAGGTGTGCGCATCGCTTCTTGAAGAGGGCGTATTCCAGCGGGAGCTTGCGCCATTGCGCAAGATAGCGGATGGCTTTCCCAAGATCGTCCTGACCCTCGACCGATCGCGCACGGGCATCACCGAGGATGGGATACGCATCGTGAGCTTGGTTGACTGGCTTCTGGCGGATTGAGGCCGAGGGGTGATGCGGCATCCGCGCCCGTATCACCCGATGCCTTGCCTCAAGCTCTTGACGAATAGGAAAAAAAGGAAAAAATAGGAAAAAAAGGAAAAAATAGGAAAAAAAGGAAAACTGAGGCTGTTTTCATAAGGAGGTCGCGCCATGGCTACAGACCCCATCTTCTCCCCCTCATTCGGCAACCGTCCGAGCAAGCTTGTCGGCCGAGAGCCGGTGCTTGCGGAGCTTCTTGCCGGATTGGGGAGCGTGCCGGGAAGCCGCGACCGCGCCGTCGTCCTGTTGGGGCAACGGGGCAGCGGCAAGACCGTCCTGCTTTGGGAATTGGCGGAGCGGGCCTCGGACGCGGGCTTCGTCGTGGCGACCCCGACCATCGCTTCTGATGGGATGCTTGAGCGCATCGTCGAGAAGATACAGGATGCCGGCGAGAGCGGCATGGACAAACGCAAACTGCGCCTTGCTGGGGGAAACTTGGGGGCGTTGGGGTTCTCGGCCGGCTTGCAGTTCACGCGCGAAGTGCAGGAATCGAAGAGCTTTCAGCACAAGCTCACCCAGCTTGCGCGTGCCCTTTCCAAGCAAGGGAAGGGGATCCTTATCCTGGTCGATGAGCTGCAGGCGAATTCGCCCGAGATTCGCCAGCTCGTAATCGCTTACCAGGAGCTCGTCGGGGAGGGCCTGAACATCGCCATAGTGATGGCGGGGCTCCCGGGGGCGGTCTCGGCGACACTCAACGACAAGGTGCTCACCTTCTTGAACCGGGCCCGCAAGACCGAGCTAGGGCCGCTGTCGTTCGCCGACGTGGATGCGTTCTACAAGGATTCGTTCGAGCGGCTGGGCCTGAGCCTGTCGAGCGACTTGCGCCGTACTGCCTCCCATGCGGTGAACGGGTCGCCCTATCTGTTGCAGCTTATCGGACACAACATGGCGTTGTATTCTCCCGAAGGCGGCGCTCTCGATGAGGAATCCGTTGGCGAGGCGCTGCGAACCGCGCAGGAAGACTACGAGAATGACGTCTGCAAGACGACGCTGGCTGCTCTTTCGGCGAGGGACGTCGATTTCTTGCACGCCATGGTGGAAGTCGGCGTCCCTGCGAAGATGGCGGGTGTGGCGAAGGCAATGGGGGAAAGCCCCGACTATGCCCAGAAGTACCGGCGCAGGCTCATGGATTCGGGCATCATCCTGTCGCCCGAACGCGGCAAGGTGAGCTTTGCGGTGCCGTATCTTGAGGAATACTTGCGAGCCAGGGTCTGATCCTCTGTGCTTTGGGAATGCGGCAAAAGCGAACGTCCTCCGACATGCCCGCGGGGAGCATCATGACGGTATTCTCCACAAGCGACCTTCACCTCGGGCATCGGGCGGCGCTTGGCATGTGCTCACGTCCGTTCCGTGACGTGGAAGACACGAATGCCCAGCTCGTCGGGAACATAAACGAACGCGCGGGCGGCAGCGACACGCTTTGGGTGCTCGGCGGCGTTTCCTGCCGGATAAGCCGCGAGAAGGCCGAGGCCCTTCTGCGCGCGATGGTCCGTTATCTCGAAGAGCTCGATGGCGGGCAGCTCAAAGTCCCGATTTCCTCCTATTGTGCGCAACGGTTTCACTGCCGCTAGGGGGTGTCGAAGGCGAACGTTCCCTGTCGCACCCTGTCGCATCCGACGCGCCCTTCCGTGCCTTGCTGGCTTTAGTGCTATGGTGGAAGGCGAAAACAACGCGCAAAAGGGAGATGCATAGCATGGGGCTTACCAGGAAGCAGTGGATGATGCTCGTCGTCATCGTCGTCGGGTCGTTCGTGACCATCCTCAACCAGACGCTCGTCACGCCGGCGTTGCCTGCCATCATGCAGGAGATGTCCATCGACGCGGCCACGGGCCAGTGGCTGACCAGCGGCTTCACGCTGATGAACGCCATCATGATCCCCATCACGGCCTACCTGCAGGACCGCTTCTCCATCCGCGGGCTGTTCCTGTTCTCCATGGGCGTGTTCACGGTGGGCACGCTCATGTGCGGCTGGGCCCCCAACTTCCCCGTGCTGCTGGGCGGGCGCCTGGTGCAGGCCGCAGGTGCGGGCATTCTCATGCCCATGGCCATGACGGTGCTGCTGATCATGTTCCCCATCGAGCGCCGCGGCTCGGCCATGGGGCTATTCGGGCTGGTCATCGCGTTCGCGCCCGCCATCGGACCCACGGTTTCCGGCGTCATGGTCGACCTCGCCAGCTGGCACATCATGTTCTACGGCGTGGCCGGGCTCTCGCTGGTGGTCATCGTGATGGCGGCCTTCCTCATCGACGCGCACGCGAAGGAAGGCGAGGCCAAGGCGTCGCTCGACGTGCCGTCGGTCGTGCTCTCCACGCTGGGCTTCGGCGGCCTGCTGTACGGCTTCAGCGTTTTCGGCTCGTCCGGCATCGACGTCTTCAGCGTGGGCACCACCCTGGTGGGCGCCGTCTGCGTCGTGTGGTTCTTCATCCGCCAGAACCGCCTGAAGGTTCCGATGCTGCGCGTGCGCATCCTGCTCAACCGCAACTTCCTGGTGGCCACTATCATCTGCATGCTCGTACAGGCGTCGCTGCTGGTGGCGCCCGTCCTCATGCCTATATATGTGCAGAACCTGATGGGCTTCCCTGCGACGGTGTCGGGCCTGGTGATCATGCCGGGCGCCATCCTCATGGGCGTCATGAACCCCATCGCGGGCAAGTTGTTCGACCGCTACGGCCCGCGCGCGATGAGCATCGTCGGCATGGCGCTGCTGTGCCTCACCACGCTCTGCTTCGGCTTCGTGGCGCTCGACACCAACATCGTGTTTTTGACGGTGGTGTTCGCCGTGCGCATGTTCTCCATGGCGCTGGTCAACATGCCCATCACCACGTGGGGCATGAACTCGCTCGACACCAAGCTGATGAACCACGGCACCTCCATCAACAACACGCTGCGCATGGTCGCCGGCTCGCTGGGAACGGCCGTGGTCGTTTCGGTCTACTCGCTGGTGGGCACCGTCACCATTCCCATCTACGGCGACGCGCAGGGCGCCATGTATGCCTTCAACGTGTCGTTCATGGTGTGCACGGCGCTCGTGCTGGTGGGACTCGTGCTCACCATCGTGTTCGTGAAGGGGCGCCCGGGCACCGTCGAGGCAACCGGCACCGACCGCGGCGACGAGCCGGGGCGCTCCGGCGCCAACCGCATCCTGTTGACCAAGATCATGAAGAAGGACGTGTACGTGCTGCGCAGCGACGACACCGTGAAGGACGCCATGCAGCTGTTCATCGACGAGGGCATCAGCGCGTGTCCGATTGTCGACGACGCGGGCAGCCCGGTGGGCTTCGTGTCCGACGGCGACATCCTGAAGACGCTGGCGCGCAAGAGCGAGTCGTATCTCGACCCGGTGGCCCTCATCGCCGCGTCGGCGGAGGACAACCGCGAGTACGCCGAGAAGCTCGAGCAGATGATGGGCATCCCCGTATCCAGCATCGGCGTGCGCAACCTCATCAGCGTGAACGTGCATGCCGACATCGACGAAGTTTGTCGCGTGCTTGCCGAATCCCACCTGAAGAAGGTTCCGGTGATGGAGGATGGTAAAATTTGCGGAATAATCAACCGGAGCGACATCACGCGCTATTCGATGGAGGCATACCTCGAAGGGCGCCCGCAGGATGTGGCATATTGCGAGGACGACGACGGCAGCCCGGAATGCGAGCCGGCGGTCCCTGCAAGCAAGTAACCGCGGAGGCGAATGAACCATGCCTGAATGGGCAGCACTAGCGATCAGTCTGGTCCTTGTCGTAGTCTTCCTTCTCATGAACGCGTTCTTCGTGATCGCCGAGTTCGCGCTCGTGCGCGTGCGCAAGTCCCAGCTGGAGATATCCATCGCGGACGGCAAGCGCGGGGCGAAGCAGGCGTACAAGATCGCCGAGAACGTCAACGCCTACCTTTCGGCCTGCCAGCTGGGCATCACGCTGGCGTCGCTTGCGCTGGGCTGGCTGGGCGAGCCGGTGTTTTCCGAGCTCATCCGCCCGCTGTTCCAGCTGTTCGGCGCCCCCGAAGCCGTCATCGCCGTGTTCTCCGTGGCCATCGGCTACTTCATCATGACCACGCTGCATGTGGTGGTCGGCGAACTCATCCCGAAGTCGCTCGCCATCTTCTCCACCGAAAAGTACGCCCTTGCCACGGCTGGCCCGCTGCTGGTCTTCTACAAGGTCACCTATCCCATCATGTGGCTGTTCAACAGCATCACGAACGGCTTCGTGCGCCTGCTGGGGCACGACCTGGCCAACGAGCACGAGGTGTACACTGGCGACGAGATCAAGATCCTGGTCGACGAGTCCACCGAAAGCGGGCTCATCAATCCCGAGCAGAACGAGTTCGTGGACAACATCCTCGATTTGGGCGACAAGGACGCCGAGACCATCATGACGCCGCGCACCGACGTGGTGTTCCTCGACACCGAGGACTCGCTCGAGGAGAACCTCAACACCATCCACAACTACAAGTACACGCGCTATCCCATCTGCCAGGGCAGCCCCGACCATGTGCTCGGGTTCGTCCACATCAAGGACCTCTACGGCCAGGCCCCCGACGTGCCCATGGCCGAGTGGAAGATGCGCGATTTGCCGCCCGTGCCCGAGACCATGGCCATCGCACGCGTCATCGACGTGTTGCAGGAGGCGCGCACCGAGATCTGCCTGGTGGTGGACGAGCACGGTGGAACCGCCGGCATCGTGACGCTTGCCGACGTGATGGAGCAGATCGTCGGCCGCATCGACGACGAGTACCGCCACGACTCCGACGACGAGGTGATCCAGCTGCCCGACGGCACGATGGTCATCGACGGCAGCATGTCCATGGACGAGCTGGAGGAGCTGATCGGTTTCGCTCCCGAAGATTCCGAGAAGGTGGAGACGGCCGGCGGGCTGATCCTCATGTTGATGGACCGCATCCCCGAGGCGGGCGCGACGGTGAGCATCCAGCACGACACGGCCACGAGGAAGGTCGACGTGCTGTTTACCGTGCTGGAGATGGACCGCTTCCGCGTGGACAAGATCGCGATCGACATCACCGAGGAAGCGGTGGGGGAATAAGGCGTGTCGGTGCGTCGGGGGCGTTCGTTTCCGACACGTCGACAGAGAGCAGAAAGGGAAGGGGATTCACATGCGTAAGCCCGACTACCAGGGAAAGGTGCGCGACATCTACGACCTGGGCGACAAGCTGCTGCTTGTCGCGACCGACCGCATTTCCGCGTTCGACTACATCCTTCCGGACGAAATCCCCCACAAGGGGCAGGTGCTCACGCAGCTTTCCGTGTTTTGGTTCAAACTGCTCGACGGGGTGGTCGACAACCACCTGATCTCGGCCGACGTGGCCGACCTGCCGGCCGAGTTCGCCGATCGGGCCGACTACCTGCGCGGGCGTTTCATGCTGGTTCGCAAGGCCGAGATGTTCCCGGTGGAATGCATCGTGCGCGGCTACCTGGCCGGCAGCGGGCTGGCCGAATACCAGCGCGAGGGCACCGTGTGCGGCATTTCGCTGCCCGAGGGCCTCGTGAATTCCAGCAAGCTGCCGCAGTCCATCTTCACGCCTTCCACCAAGGCTGAAATCGGCGACCATGACGAGAACATCAGCTTCGAGCGCTGCGTCGACATCATCGGCGTCGACGACGCGCAGGAGCTTTCGCGCTTGTCCACGCACATCTACGACACGGCCGCGGACTACGCGCGCGAGCGCGGCATCATCATCGCCGACACGAAGTTCGAGTTCGGCAAGGTGGACGGGGCCATCGTGCTGGGCGACGAGGTGCTGACGCCCGACTCGTCGCGCTTCTGGTCGGTCGACGGCTACGAGCCGGGCGCAAGCCAGGCGTCCTTCGACAAGCAGTTCGTGCGCGACTGGCTCTCGGCGAACTGGGACAAGCAGGGCACGCCGCCGCACCTTCCTGCGGACGTGGTGAAGCGCACCAGCGAGAAGTACCTGCAGGCCTACGAATTCATCACGGGCGGCCCGCTTTCCGTCTAGCCTCCGTGCTACACTTGTGCTCGTTCGAAACCAGCAACGAGGAGCAGTGCATTGAGCCAGCGAAACCCCATGAACGAGCGGTACCAGAGCGACAAGCGCCAGGGTACCACCCGCAAGAGTGCGGCGTCCGCCAAGCCGAAGTCGAAGGCGGCCGCGTCCGTCACCTACAGCGCGCCCAAGAAGGACCCGAAGGCCAAGAAGGCCGAGCTGAAGGCCCAGCGCAAGGCCGAGACCGACCGCCAGCGCGAGATCGATCGCAAGTACAGCACGCCCGACACCGCGCGCTATCGCAAGCTGCGCCGCATCTTCTGGGCGGCCATGGTCGGCGCCATCGCGTGCGTGGCGGCTTCGTGGATGCTGCGCGCCGTGCAGCCCGAGTGGCTCGCCATGGCGGCGCTCATCTGCGGCTACGTGCTCATCATCTTCGCCTTCTACATCGACCTCTCGAAGGTGCGCAAGGAGCGCCGCGCCTATCAGACGCGCATGCTCGCGAAAGAGGTCGAGGAGCAGAAGCAGAGGGAAAAGGCCGAGCGTGCCGCCCGCGCCCAGCAGGGCAAGGGCAAAGGCAAGGGAGCGAAGGCCGCTGCCGTGCATGGCGATTCCGCAGCCGACGACGCTGACGGCGCGTCCAGGGCGACCGACGAGGCCAGCGCGCCGAAGAAGAAGTTCGGTGGCCTGTTTTCCAGAAAGAACGAAACCGCGACCCAGGAGTAAGCATGGTCAAGCGCGTCTATGTCGAGAAGAAGCCCGGGTTCGACGTCGAAGCTCAGCAGCTTTTTGCTGAGCTTCGCGACATTCTAGGGGTCGATGGCCTGACCGGCGTGCGCGTCATCCGGCGCTATGACGTGGAAGGCATTTCCGACGAGCTGTTTGCCGACGCCGTGGCGGGCGTCTTCGGCGAGCCGGCGGTGGACGAGGTGTTCTACGAACTGCCGCAGGCGGGCGACGCGGCGCTGTTCGCAGTGGAGTACCTACCCGGACAGTTCGACCAGCGCGCCGAGTCGGCCAGCGAATGCATCCAGCTGATATCGCAGGGCGAGCGTCCTGCCGTGCGCAGCGCGAACGTCTACGTGTTGGAAGGCGCCCTCGACGAGGCGCGTGTGGCCGCCGTCAAAAACTATGTGATCAACCCGGTGGAGGCCCGCGAGGCCGACCTTGCCGAGGCCGGTACGTTGAAGCAGGAATTCCCCGAGCCTCAGCCGGTGGAGGTGCTCGAGGGCTTCCTGAATCTGGACGATGCCGGGCTTGCGGCGCTCATTGCCGAGCGCGGGCTTGCGATGGATCTGGCCGACATCCAGTTCTGCCAGCGCTACTTCGCCGAGGAGGGACGGCCTCCCACCATCACCGAGATCAAGATGATCGACACCTACTGGTCCGACCATTGCCGCCACACCACGTTCGGCACCGTGCTGGACGATGTGCGGATCGCCGACGCCAACGTGCAGCGCGCTTTCGACCGCTACCTCGAGCTGCGTCGCGAGCTTGGCCGCGAAGGCAAGCCGGTGTGCCTTATGGACATGGGCACCATCGGCGCGAAGTGGCTGAAGGCCCGCGGCATCCTGACGGGGCTGGACGAGTCGGAGGAAATCAACGCCTGCACCGTCAAGGTGAAAGTGGACGTGCGTGGCGAGGAGCAGGACTGGCTGTACCTGTTCAAGAACGAGACGCACAACCACCCCACGGAAATCGAGCCGTTCGGCGGCGCGGCCACCTGCGTGGGCGGCGCCATCCGCGACCCCTTGAGCGGGCGCGCCTACGTGTACCAGGCCATGCGCGTCACCGGCGCGGCCGACCCCACGGCGCCCGTGGCCGACACCATTCCCGGAAAGCTTCCCCAGCGCAAGCTGGTGACCACGGCGGCCGAGGGCTATTCCAGCTACGGCAACCAGATCGGCCTGGCCACCGGCCAGGTGAGCGAGCTGTACCACCCGGGCTACGCCGCCAAGCGCATGGAGATAGGCGCGGTGGTGGGCGCCACGCCCGCCAGCGACGTGCGCCGCGAGACGCCCGCGCCGGGCGACGTGGTGGTGCTGCTGGGCGGCCGCACGGGCCGCGACGGCATCGGCGGCGCGACCGGTTCGTCCAAGGCGCACGACGCAGGCTCGCTCGAGAGTTGCGGTGCCGAGGTGCAGAAGGGCAACGCGCCGGTGGAGCGCAAGATCCAGCGCCTGTTCCGCAGAAGTGAGGCATGCCGCATGATCAAGCGCTGCAACGATTTCGGCGCGGGCGGCGTGTCGGTGGCCATCGGAGAATTGGCCGACGGGCTGCTGGTCGACCTCGACCGCGTTCCCAAGAAGTACGAAGGCCTCGACGGCACCGAGCTGGCCATTTCCGAAAGCCAGGAGCGCATGGCGGTTGCCCTGTCGGCCGACGACGTGGACGACTTCATCGCCATGGCGCGCGAAGAGAACCTCGAAGCCACTCCGGTGGCCACCGTCACTGCCGAGCCGCGCGTGCGCATGCAGTGGCGCGGCGACACGATCGTGGACGTCAGCCGCGACTTCCTGGCCAGCAATGGCGCGCCGAAGCAGGCGGCCGTGCGGGTGCCCGAACCTGCGGACGAGAGCTTCGCCGACTGCGCCATCGAGCGCGCCTTCGAGGCGTGCGACGACCTGGTGAATCCCATGGTGGAGGCCGTGTGCCGCAACGGGTCCATGGAGGAGTGCCTGGCGGCGCTCATGTCCGACATCAACCGCGCGTCCAACAAGGGCCTGGCCGAGCGCTTCGATTCCACCATCGGCGCGGCCACCGTGCTCATGCCCTTCGGCGGCAGGACGCAGCTAACGCCCGCGCTCGCCATGGTGTCGAAGCTGCCGGTGCTCGGCGGCCAAACCACCACGGTGTCGGGCCTATCCTGGGGCTTCAACCCCTTCCTGAGCGAATGCGACCCGTTCGCGGGCGCCTACATGGCCGTGCTGGACTCGGTGGCCAAGCTGGTCGCCACCGGCTTCGAGCGCCGCAAGATGTACCTCACGTTCCAGGAGTACTTCGAGAAGTTGCGCGACGAGCCCGAGCGCTGGGGCAAGCCGGTTTCGGCGGTGCTTGGCGCGCTCATGGCGCAGGTGGACTTCGGCGTGGGCGCCATCGGCGGCAAGGATTCCATGTCCGGCAGCTTCGAGGATTTGGACGTGCCTCCGACGCTGGTGTCGTTTGCCACGGCGGTGGGCGACATCGGCCGCGTCACGTCGCCCGAACTGAAGGCTGCCGGCCACGAGCTGCTGTGGCTGACCTTCGGCGCGCCTGATCCGGCCAGTGTGACGGCCACTTTCGACGCGGTCGAGTTCCTGATCGGCAAGGGGTGTGTTGCCGCCTGTTCCACGGGTGGCTATAGCGGCCTGGGAGAGACGCTGTTCAAGATGGCCGTGGGCAACCGCCTCGGCGTCGACCTCGACGGCGACGTCGGGTTCAGCGACCTGTTCGAGGAGGCATACGGCACCTTCGTCGTGGAGCTGTCCGATGGCAACGACGTGGCTTCGGCTATCGAGCTGCTGGACGGCGCCGGGATGCTGGAAGGCGTTGACGCCATACGCCTGGGCACCGTGATTCCCAGCTATCTGCTGATCGACTTCGAGCAGACCGCCGACCTGGCGGTGGTTCAGGAGGCGTGGGAGTCCGGTCTCGAAGGCGTGTTCCCGTACCGCGGCCCCAGCGACGAGGAGGTCCCCGAGGTCACTTATGCGGGTGGCCCGGCGATTGTGCACGCGGGGCAGCCTGTGGCGCGTCCGCAGGTGGTCATCCCGGTGTTTCCGGGCACGAACTGCGAGTACGACACGCTTTCCGCCTTCAAGCGCGCAGGCGCCGACGTTACCGTGCAGGTTATCAACAACCTGTCGCCGTACGCCGTCGCCGACAGCACGCGCGATTTGGTGCGCAACATCCAGCAGGCGCAAATCGTCATGCTTCCTGGCGGCTTTTCCGGCGGTGACGAGCCTGATGGCTCCGCCAAGTTCATCGCATCGTTCTTCCGCTCGCCCGAGGTTACCGAGGCGGTGCGCGACCTGTTGCAGAATCGCGACGGGTTGATGCTGGGCATCTGCAACGGGTTCCAGGCGCTGGTGAAGCTGGGCCTTGTCCCCTATGGCGACATCATGCCGGCCGAACAGTGCGAGGCCACGTTGACGTTCAACACCATTGGGCGCCACCAGAGCAAGCTGGTGGACACGCGGTGCGCATCGAAGCTGTCGCCGTGGATGGCCGATTGCGAGCTGGGCGGTGTCCATACGGTCGCCATCAGCCACGGCGAGGGGCGCTTCGTGGCGCCGCCTGCGCTGCTCGATCAGATGGTGGAGCGCGGCCAGATCGCCACGCAGTACGTCGACGCCGCCGGACGTCCCAGCATGGATTTGCTGTACAACCCGAACGGGTCGTTGCTGGCCATCGAGGGCATCAGCAGCCCCGATGGGCGCGTGCTGGGCAAGATGGGGCACAGCGAGCGTGCGGGGGAGGGACTGTACAAGAACGTCCCCGGCAACCTGCACCAGCCCATCTTCGAGGCGGGCGTGAAATACTTCCTGTAACCGGGCGCGACGATGTGGCAACGGTGACGCCAAGTCGTGTGCCGGGGCGTGTCGGGAGACGTTCATTTTCGGACACATCGCGACGATAGGGTCGGGCCGCTTCGGCACGCAGGCCCGGGCTTTCTCAGGCAACTCCTCGCATCGGAATTGCCTGATGTGCGCATATCATGGAATTCCTTGCTCCGGGGGTTTGCCGCTTGAGCGCCCGGCCCTGCGTAATGAATGACGCTCCCCCCGCCGTTCCGCC
>CAJUSL010000003.1:0-18879 GCA_910589135.1 uncultured Eggerthellaceae bacterium | reverse complement strand
TTTCTCGACCTTCTGGGGCAAAAAGTCACCGACGCCGGAAACACAGATTCAAGAAACACCAGGTAGAGGCGTTGCGAGGTACGAAGGCCGTGCGGAAATCGACCGGAATCCATTGCTGAATTACCGATTTCCGCAATTTTTGTCCACACGAAGCCCGAAAAGTGGCATAAAGTCCTGTTTGTTCCCGCTCGGCGACGTGTTGGCCGAGCGTTCTAGAGCGAGGAAGCAAAGCGTGGCCAAGAAGCACAAGGAAACCAAGACGAACGCCATCCGCGAGGTCAAGGCCGCAGGGCTTCCCTGCAAGGTGCGCGCGTTCGAATGCGAGGGCGCGCCTTCGGGCGTCGAAGTGGCCGCGCTGCTTGGGCTCGATCCCGCCCGCGTGTTCAAAACGCTGGTCACCGTCGGCAAGTCGGGCGAGCATTTCGTGTTCATGGTACCCGTTGCGGAAGAGCTCGACCTGAAGCGTGCGGCCAAGGCTGTCGGCGAGAAGTCCATCGAGATGATCAGGTCGCGCGAGCTTCTGCCCCTCACCGGATACGTGCACGGCGGGTGCTCGCCCATCGGCATGAAGAGGCAGTTCCGCACCGTGGCGGACGAGACGGCCCAGCTTTTCGACACCATCTTCTTTTCGGCCGGCCGTATCGGCTGTCAGCTGGAAATGGCGCCCGACGACTTGGCGGCCTTGATCTCTCCAGATTTCGCAGACCTTACCGTCCGCTAGCCACAGCGTTTCGGTTGCCATTGCCGGTCTTGGCGCGCAATAATGAATCCTGTGCGGAAGGCGGGCTTTCGCGTTTTGGGTATGGCGAAGGAGGTGAGGCGTATGTCGAAGAAGCAGAAGGCGCCCAAGGGCGCTGTGGTCTGGCGGCAAACGGCCGAGCAGGCCACGCTGGCGAAGAAGCCGCGCTACAACGGCTTTGCTTGCGGCCATGGCGTCCATGGCGGCACCAAGTACAACCGCCAGAAGGCAAAACGAGCGCTGGAACGACAACTGAAGCAGGAAGGAGCCCCGCGGGGCTCCTTCCTTTTGTGCTGCGATGTTGTGCCAAGGGGCGTGTCAGGGGACGTTCGCTTTGGTGCATCGAAGGCATGGCTGCTGGCGTGAGGCCGCAGCGGATGTGACAAAGCGAACGTCCCCTGACACGCCCCTTGATGCGCCTTTGCGGCCTATGCTGCCGGGTTTGCCACCACGCCGATGAACAGCGGCGCGCCGTTCGATGCGGTAATCGCGTAGGCGAACGGGCGGTTCAGCACGAAGTCGACGACCTCGACCGATTCGGGCGCGAGCGAGGTGGCGCGCACCGTCATGGCGGTGTAGGCGGCGGCCTCCACGCCGAACTCGTTCAGCTCGATCTGCGTCTCCTGCAGGGCGTCGCTCACATAGAACCTCATGTCCTCGCTGCTTTCCGCGACGATCATGCTCCTGAACATGTCGCCCTTGGCCGGGTCGAAGATGTCCGTGATTCCCAGCTGTTGCGCGCACGCGACCAGGTCGTCGAACGACGACGAGGTGGTGAACCGCGGCACGGCCCAGCTGATTTGCGCCTGCGAGTTGGGCTGGGCCGACAGCAGGTCGGCCACGGTCTGGGGGCCGCTCAGCATCTCTGCGACGGTGGTGCCTTCGTTGGGGAGGAAGAACGTGCATGTCGATCCGCCGGCGAAGGGCAGTTGGGCCGCCGTGAACCCGTCGCCTTCGATGTAGCCGACGTAGTCGGTGGTGTTGTGCATGAACTGCGCCTCCACGTCCCCGTCTTCGGCGTGGAACACGTCGGGCGTCGTCTCGCCTTCGGTGAACGGCTCGATCCAGTTGTCTTTGAAGTAGATGGTGTTGATGAGCATGGCGACCATGCTGGCATCGGTGCTGACGTCGGGCTCCAGCAGGCCGCGCGTTTCTTCCGAGATCCAGGCTTTGATCATGTCGTTGGTTTGCTGCGTGCCGAACTGGATGTCGAACGCGCCCGCGTCGAAGTATTCCTCGACGGCACTCTGGTACTCGGCCTGGAAGGTGTAGCCGACGTTGGACCATAGCGAGTTCGATATGTCGATCGTCCCCGTCTCGTCGGTGTACCCGATTTCGTCAAGCTGTTTCCTGCAGTACTCGTCGAGCGCTTCGGTGCCTTGCACCCCCAGCGTGTCGAACATCTGCTGTTGCGCCTCGCCGTCCGCGCCTGCGGCCACCATGGCCAGCGCGATGTAGAAGGAGGCGGGGGAGTAGCAGGCGTTTTCGTCGCCCGTCAGCTCGATGGCGGCAGAGTTGGCGGCGAACGACGTCATCGGGTCGTCGCCGGACACCGTGTTGGTCACCTGAGCCTGGTCGGTCGAAGCCGCATCGGACGAGCCCTGGCCGGCCGCCTGATCGCCGGGCGCGCCTTGCGAGCAGCCGGCAAGCGCCAGGCCCGCGACGGCGACGGCAACGGCGGCGAGAAGGATCGCCAGCAGGCGGGGCCTTCCGGCTGCCTTTCCGGCCGCGCTTCCGCTATGCATAGATCTCCTTCTCGACGACGAGGTCGTTCTTGATCTTGCCGACGAGCTTCTGCAGCGCGTCGATGCAGTTCGGGCGGATGTCCGCGCCGATGAGCACGTACATGATGGAGTCGCCGACGGACAGCACGCCCTCGTTCAGCCACGTCTTCACGTAGTAGACGCCCGGCCATGTGAGGGCCTCCTCGACGGCGGCCGCAACGCCGGCCTCGTCGTAGGAGAACTCGACTTGCGCCACGTCGCCAAGCCCTTCCTTGCCTTCGCGCACCTGGGCTTTCGGCGTCACGCGCACCACGCCGTTGTGCACCAGGAACATTCCGCACTGCTCGGCGACGTCCGAGGCCTTCGCCTCTTCCAGCCATTGGTCCATCGACGGTGCCTGCTTAGCCATGCTTCCTCCTTGGTTGGGCGACGCGGGCCCACGCAGGCCCGCTTGTTTTCGCATTCGTTTACATCCAATGTCGTCATGTTAACGGATGCCCGGGAAGGCGTCGGGCCCCGATGGGAAATGTCATGATTCGGACAAGGAAAAAGACGAGGCCCGCTGGCATTTCGGCAACAGCCGCTCGCGTGAAACGTGGCTAACGGATCGCAGGCCGGCGGCACCTCGGCTGCCCGAGCGACGACCTGACGGGACACCCCCTCCCGAATGGAGCAGGCAGCGACAGCGCCATCGGAATCGTCGCCACTCTCCCCTTTGCTACAATGACTTGGACATCGCAGCAAAGGGGATTTCCATGTCTTTACCAGCATCCGACCTTTCCAAGAAGGCAGACAACAAGACCACCATGGATCTCGGGTCCGTGCTTCCTCGGACTGCCGAGGTGCGTGACGGGCACCTGTTCGTAGGCGGCGTGGACATGGTCGAGCTCGCCCGCGAGCAGGGCACCGCGCTCTACGTGTTCGACGAGGACGACATTCGTTGCCGCATGCAGGAATTCATGCGCGCCTTCCGCAGCCGCTACGAGAACTCGGACGTGCTGTACGCCAGCAAGGCGTTCATGAACAAGGCCGTCGTGCGCATCGCCGACGAGGAGGGCCTGTGCCTGGACGTGTCGGGCGGCGGCGAGCTTGCGTGCGCGCTTGCGGCCGGCTTCCCTGCCGAGCGCATCTTCATGCATGGCAACAACAAAACTCCACAGGAACTGGAAGAGGCCATCTCGGCGGGCGTGGGGCGCATCATCGTGGACAGCCGCATCGAGCTGGCGCGCGTGTCCGAAATCGCTGCGCGCCACGGCAAGGTGCAGGACATCTACATGCGCATCACGCCGGGCGTCGAGGCCGATACGCACGAGTACATCCGCACCGGCTGCGAGGATTCGAAGTTCGGCTTCACCATGCTTGAAGACTTCGCCTACACGTGCGTGGGCGCCGCGCTCGAGACGCCGAACGTGCGCTTGGCGGGCCTGCATTGCCATATCGGCTCGCAGATCTTCGCGCTGCATTCCTTCGGCGAGGCCGCGGCCGTGATGGTGGATTTCCTGGCGCGCATCCGCGAGGGGTATGGCTACACGGTCGAAGAGCTTGACCTGGGCGGTGGCCTGGGCGTCGCCTACGAGGCGACCGATGTGCCGTCCTCGATCGACGACTTCGCGGCCGTCACGTGCGACAGCGTGCGCGAGCTGTGCGAGAAGCACGATTTCCCGCTGCCGCGCCTTTTGGTGGAGCCGGGCCGTTCGCTGGTGGCCAACGCCGGCGTGACGCTGTACACGGTGGGCATCTTGAAGACACTGCCGGGCATTCGCAAGTACGTGGCCATCGACGGCGGCATGAGCGACAACATCCGCACGGCGCTGTACCACGCCGACTACGAACCCACCATCGCCAACAAGGCCGACCAGCCGCGCTGCGAGATCGTCACCCTGTGCGGCAAGCACTGCGAGAGCGGCGACGCCGTGGTGGTGGACATGCCGTTGCAGAAGGCCGACCTGGGCGACATCGTGTGCGTGTTCGGCACCGGCGCCTACAACATGACCATGGCCAGCAACTACAACGGCCAGCCCCGCCCGGCCGTTGTGTTCGTGCGCGACGGGGCCGCGCGGGTGACCACCCGCCGCGAGACCTATGACGATTTGCTGGCGAGGGACCTGTAGCGCGCCATCGGGATTCCGGTTACGTCGAAGGAACCGTTTCTGCGACAATCGCGCTGCCTGTGCGAGTCGGCGTCTACTCGTGATAAAATTCCAATAAAATGATGATAGTCGCCTTAGTATCAAGGAGGCTCGTATGAATATCAGGCCGGTGTCGGATTTGCGGAATCATTATTCCGATGTAGAGCGGGATGTGCTCGAGGGCGGTCCGGTGTTCCTCACGAAGAACGGCTATGGCTCCATGGTAGTCATGTCCATCGAGCAGTTCGACCACATCAACGGCAGCGTGGAAGCGGCGCTCGACGCTGCCGATCGGCAGGCAGCGACTACGTCTTTGCGCTACACCCACGACGAGGTGTTCGGCTCGATACGGGAAGGGCTTGTCCGTGGGCGCGGCACCCGGGCGGTATAGGCTTCGCTACCTGCCACTTTTCTGGGACGACCTGAACGAGGCGGTGAGCTACATCGCCGACGTGCTCAAGAACCCGGTTGCGGCTATGCGCTTGCTCGACGAGGTGGAGGCATCTATTCTCGAGCGCCTCGTAAATCCCACGATTTCGCTCAAATACAAGACGACGCGCGATCGACCGCTGCCCTATTGCTGGTTTGAGGTAGGGAACTATATGGTTTTCTACGTGGTCGCCGACGATGTCATTGAGGTGCGCCGATTCGTCTACGGAGCTCGCGATCTCACCCGCATGCTTCCTTGATGCAAGGAGGTTGACGCATATGTGCAGTGCGCTGTTAAGCGTTTTCGCGATTTGCCTCCTCGTCCTTTTTGGCTGCTCTTCGCCAGAGGAAGCAGGGCAAAGCGCCTCTGTGGACAACCTCGAATCGTCCGTGACCGCGGTCGATTTTGAGTCCGGTGAAGAGGAGCGGGCGCAGGTTCGAATTTCCGAACGGGTGGATGACGATATCGTCGACGGTATTAGTCAGGGCTCCACGATTCGGATTACGTTCATCACCGGCTCTTCTCGGATGATACCCCCGGAAGTGGTTGCCAATGAGGTTGAGGTCGTGACGGCGTAAGCGGCGAAGTGCCTCCTGGGCCGTCGTCTGCCGCTACCGATTGCGAAGGCGCCTCATGTCGCGGTTCCACAGCTTTGAGAAGGGGATCACGTCCGCAAGCGCAATCAGCGACATCGTCAGAAGAACCGCGAACAGCGTCTGTCGGTGGTCGCCGCCGACGATGCCCTGAACCACCACGTTGAGCAGCGACCCGAACACGATGGCGAAGTTTGCTATGGACAGGTTGAACGGGTATTTCTTCAATCCGAAACGCTGGCGGGCAAAGGCCGACGCCACCACGGGCACGCTTCCGTAGCAGAACCCGCAGCAGAAGGCGCCCACGACGTACAGGACGGGCAGCGTGAAGCTGAAGGCGAGGAATATGCAGGTGGCTGCGGCGGTTGCAACGAGCCCGTCGACGAGCATGGTCGTCTTGACGTTCGTCTTGTCGTAGACGATCCCCATCACTACGCGCGCCAACCCGTTGCAGGTGGAGACGAGTCCCACAAGCAAGGTAGCGAAGCCTGCGTCCCATCCGACCAGTTGGGCATCGGACGCGCAGTTGCCGATGGTGGCGAGCCCGATCGCTATGACTATGATCGCCCATATCCAGTAGGCGTAGAACGTGGGCGACTTGAATATGGAATCGTCGGCCCCGGCGGCGTCCTTGCCGGTTTCGGCGGCCTGCGGGGCAAGCGTTCGCACCACGTCTGCCGTCGGCTTGCGCAGCACGAGGGCGTTCAAAAGCGTTATCGCGAACGTGGCAAATCCGATGCCGACGAACACGGTCGTAAGCCCGAATGCGGGTATGAGGCTGACGGAAAGCGTCCCCAGTATGAGCGATCCGAGTCCGAACCCCATCATCAAGACCCCGGAGGAGAACCCGACCTTGTCGGGGAACCACGTGTTCGTGGTTGCGATTATGGAGTTGTAGCCTATGCCGACCCCGAGGCCGCCCAGCGTTCCGTACAGAAGATAGACCACGGCTATTCCACTGTGCCCCAGCAGTCCGCACCCTGCGAAGCCGACCAGGAAGAGCACTGCAGAGCAAACGATCGCGGCGCGAAGCCCGAGCATCTTCTCTATCTGCGACCCCAGGATCGAGCCGAAGCAGAACGCGATCATCATGATGTTGAAGGTGAGCCCGATTTCCGACTTCTTCAGGCCGAAGGCTTCGCACATGGGCGCGGCGAACATGGAGAAGGCGTAGATCAGCCCGAGGAACAGCAGCGTGAACGTGGACAGGGCCAAGTACTTCGCACGCGTGCGCCTCGCCTGGTCGGTGCCCGGTTTGCGTTCTTCCATAACAGCCTCTTTTCGTGCCAGGGGTTGCCGCCAGGTTGTCTGGCCGTGCTCGTCCGCCGGCCTTCCGCATCGTTGCGCAGTCGCCCTGATCGGGCCCGAGCGCGCGGCGGCTCGACCACATCGAGCCCTTGCCTCGGCGGTTGCGCGGTCGAATCGAGTCAAGGCTACAACAACGAAGCCCCGGATTCGTCCCCCGTGCTTAAACGAGAAGTTGTCCCAGTTCAAGAATCCGTTGCTTGCGCGCTTGCAGCCGTTTCTTACAAAATGGAAAGCGCCATACTTGAGTCAAAGGCAGCATGCTTCCAGGCGGGAAAACATCTAGGGAAATCCGCTTTACAGCATGCTGCCGAGGCGGTATTTTGCTGCATGGGCGAGGGCCTTTTAGGCGGGGAGGTTTCGTTATATGCACATCGAGTACCTCTACTACTTCCGCGCGTTTTCCCAGAACATGTCCATCTCGAAGACGGCAGCCCGCTACTACATGACCCCGCAAGGGGTCAGCCGCGCCATCCACCAGCTCGAGAAGGACTTCGGGGTGAAGCTGACGCTCTACCAGAACAACGCGATTTCGCTGACGCCCGCAGGCATCGAGCTCAGCAAGCGGCTCGAGGGCTTCTTGGGCGAGTTCGAGCGCGTGAAGGGGTCGCTTGCTGGCTACAGGCTTGCCGAGGTCAACGCGTCATCGGCGAGGAATCGCAAGGTCGTGACCATTTCCGTGACGCCCTGCGTGTCGATGTACGTTTCTGCTCTGTTCAACATGCAGAAGGTGGGCCTGTTCGAATTCGACATCAGGCTGAAGGAAACGAGCATTGCCAGCATCGTGCCCGCCATGGATGAATCTTTGGACGAGGACTCGTTCAGCATAATCTCGATTCCGACCACGGAGAAGTACCGGGGCATACTTCGGGAGATGTGCGAGAAGGCATCGCTTGCGTACACGCCTCTTTTCGTTTCCCCCTTGGTCGTGATGGTCTCCGAATTCTCTCCGTTGGCGCAACACGCGGCGATAACGCCCGAAGACGCCCGAGGCCATTCCGTCGCCCGGTATCAGGACACCGTTCTCGGCGACGCTTTGGATGACTTCATATTGGAAGGCGACGTGAAGACCGTCACGAACGCGACGCCGGTGATCAACGAGCGGATCATCCAGGACCAGGCGATAAGCTTCGCGCCCAAGCTGGTGGAGTCCGGCGATTCGTTCCTTCCAGGCACCATAACGACGGTCCCGACGGAGGGCTTCTTCGGAACCGAGTTCGGAATGCTTCTGACGGAGCCCGCACGCATGTCGCCGTGCGTCAAGAAGATCGTCGCATACCTGCGCGACAGGCTCGAGACCGAGGCCATTCAAGGTCGTTTCGCTGGCACTTTCAAGCTCTGCTAGGCGGAAATGCCCAGGTAATCCGCGCAACACGATTTGTTCAAGCGGTTAAACCACTAGCTGCTCGACCCCTCTAAGAGTCCTCTGTAAATTTGGCGCCATAGTCTCGGGAACCTTTTTCTCGCCGCACCGTCGATCGGAAAGGAGCTCAAGTGCT
This sequence comes from uncultured Eggerthellaceae bacterium, assembly GCA_910589135.1. Lineage (GTDB taxonomy): Bacteria > Actinomycetota > Coriobacteriia > Coriobacteriales > Eggerthellaceae > MGBC163016. The sequence continues at coordinate 10,460 of CAJUSL010000003.1, read as the reverse complement.
GCGGCGCCATCACGGATCGGTTCCCGATCAATGCCAAACGGCCCTTGCGGCCAATGCCTCGATTCATGGAGTCAGGCTCTCGACAAGAGGGGGACTTATGGCACATTGTGACGCTGTAACTATGGAGGAGCTCAAGGAACAAGACAAGGGCTTCACGGTCGCCGACCGCATGGCTCGCATTCCTACGTCGCCTCACACCACCCTGATCATCTTCTTCGTGCTGATGGGGTGGTTTGCCGAAACGATCGACCTGGGCGGAACGAGCTTTCTCATGCCCACCATCAGGGAGTACTTCCAGATGGATGCGACGACCGGAGGGTACTACTCGTCGATCTGTTTCCTAGGGATGTTCATCGGAGCGATCTTCGCTGGAAGGCTGGCCGACCGCTTCGGACGTAAGAAGACCATCATCGTGGCAATGGCGGTGTGGGGAGCGGCCGGATTCGCGCTGGTGTTCTCGCCCAACGTCTACTACCTGTTCGCGATGAGGTTCATCCTGGGTCTGGGCCTCGGTGGCCAGTTCCCGGTGGCCCTGAGCTATCTGTCGGAAATCGTTTCGACTGCCGAACGCCCGAAGTACATGACGCTCTATCAGCTGATGACCCCCGTCGGTTTCGCGGTGGCGGGCGTGCTGACCGTGCTGATCCTTCCGCACTTCGACTGGCGCGGAGTCTACCTCGCAGAGGCGCTTCCGGCCCTGTTCATCATCGGAATCATCAAGGTGTGCCCGGAGTCTCCGCTGTGGCTCGAGGCGAAGGGGCGCACGAAGGAAGCCAACGAAATCTGCGACAAGTTCGAAGCGGAGGCCATAGCGCGCCACGTGGCGCTGCCCGAGCCCACGCACATCGTTCGCACCGACCAGAAGAGCTCGTTCAGGGACCTGTTCTCGAAGAAGTACCTCAAGGTCACCATCCTGTGCTTCTTCATCTGGTTCATCTCGATGTTCAGCGACTATGGCCTGACCACCTGGCTCACCACGATCCTCATGGAGAAGGGCTTCGACGTGGTTCAGTCCACGGGCTTCGTGACCATCGGAATCCTCGGCGGCATCCCCGCTTGGTTCTTCGCGACGTGGTCCGCCAAGAAGTTCGGACGCAAGAAGACGTTCCTCATCGCGGGCCTGTGCACGTCGATTTTCGGCATCGCCTACGGCGCGTCGTCCACGCTCTTCGTCCTGATCGTCACCGGCGTCTTGTATCAGTTCGGCAAGTACCTGAACGCCATGATGCTGGCGCTGTACACGCCCGAGCTGTACGAGACCTCGATTCGCACCACGGGCAACGGGCTTGCGACGTCGTGGGGCCGCCTGGGGTCGATACTCGGCCCGATCATCCTCGCGGGCGTGATGACCAGCTTCGGGGCCTACACGACCATGTACATCGCCGCAGCCATGGTGATCATTCCCGGCCTGCTGGTGTTCCTGTTCGGGCCCGAGACCAAGGGCGAGGAATTCTAGCTTCGCTCGCACGCGAACGGCTCTACCCAACGTGGGTTTACCCAGACGCCGGGATATAGGAGATGACGCTGGCCCGGCGCCTGGTTGCAAACTGGAGAAAAGAAAGTAGGAGGTAAGCAATGGAGAAAAAGGTACGGACGACATGCTTCGACTGTCACTCCAAGTGTGGCGTCATTCTGACGGTGGATGACAACAACGACATCATCCGCGTGGAAGGCGACCCGAACCAGCCCGTATCCGAGGGAATCCTGTGCGTCAAAGCGTTCTCCGCCCAGGAAATCCACACCCATCCGGACCGCTTGAAGTACCCGCTGAAGCGGAAGAGCTGGAGCGTGGACGAGCCCCACGCGGAGATGAGGGGCAAAGACGAGTGGGAACGCATCACGTGGGACGAGGCACTCGACCTCATCGAGGAGAAGATGCGCAAGGTCATCGACGAGTACGGCTCGAAGTCCATCATCATCTCCCAGGGCACCGGACGCGGGTCGAATCACTTCCTTGATCGCCTCAACAACACGTGGGACGGCGGTGGGAAGGTGTGGCCGACCCACGTGTGTCTGCTTCCCAACCTCGCGCAGACGCACGTCACCTGGGGCCGCATGTTTCATCCGCACGAGGCGTGCGACTACCGCAACGCCGGCTCCATCGTAATGTGGGGCACGAATCCCATCCGCTCGCGCCAGTACTCCGGCCTGAGGATCATGGACGCCAAGCGCAACGGCTCGCACGTCGTGGTGGTGGACCCCGTCTTCCGCGACATCGCCGCGAAGGCCGACCTGTGGGTTCCGGTTCGACCGGGCACGGACGGCGCCCTCGCCCTGACGCTGACCAACCTGATGTTCCAGTCCGGCAAGTGGGAGCGCGCCACCGAGCTCCTGAAGACGTGGACGAACGCCAGCTTCCTGGTGAAGGAAGGCGAAGAGCGCTGGATGCTCCGCGAGGCCGATCTCGTCGAGGGCGGGTCGAACAACAACTTCGTCGTCTGGGACGAGAACTCGAAGAAGCCCGTGATCTGGCGACCCGAGACCGAGGACTTCGACACGCCTGACGTTGACCCGGCCCTCATGGGCGAGTACGAGGTGACGCTCGCCGACGGGTCCAAGGCCATGTTCAAGACGGCGCTGCAGGTCTACCGCAACGAAGTCGCGGAATGGACGGTCGAGAAGTGCTCGGCGATCACCTGGACGCCGGAGGAGAAGATCGAGCAGATGTTCGAGCTCATCACCAACCCCACCGGAGGCCGCCCGTCGCTGCTGACGGCTTATCTGGGTGCGTGCATGATGACCTCCAACGCACTGCAGTCGGGCCGCGCGATCACCATCCTGCAGATCCTCCTGAACCCGCCGATCGACGACAAGGGAGGCATCTACTTCAACACGTTCTGGGAGTTCATGCTCGACCCGAAGATCACCGCGTACGACAAGGTGCAGCCGAAACCGCGCCTCGGCTACGACAAGTATCCGATGTACACGCAGGTCTACGGCCAGGCCAACAACCCCAATGCCGCGTGGGACGCGATGATTACCGGGGAGCCCTGGCCCGTCAAGGTCATGATTTCGGTGGCGAACGACCCGCTGGGATGCTTCGAGGACGCAAACAAGGTGCACAAGGCCCTCATGTCCGACATCCTCGAGCTGAACGTGGACATGGACTACTTCATGACCCCCGGCAACGAGCTCGCCGACATCGTCCTTCCGGCCGCCCACTGGTCCGAGCGCACGGGCGTCTTCGACGAGGAGCTCTATCCCGAGCCGTGCCCCTTCATCATTCCGCAGAAGGCGGTCCTGCCTCCTGGCGAGGCATTGGACGACTGGGACTTCCAGCGTCTGCTCGGCAAGCGCTTCAATCCGGAGCTCTGGCCTTGGGAGAGTTCGGAGGAGATGCAGCTGTGGCGCCTCCGCGAGTTCCACCATGTCGACGTCAAGGACTACGACGAGGCGGCGGAGATCGGCTACTTCATCGAGTTCGGCGGCGACAACCGCATCACCAGGCAGCATGAAAAGGGGCTCATCAAGTTCCAGACGCCCACGAAGCGCATCGAGGTGTATTCCGAGCAGATGGTGCTGTACGGATACGATTCCCCGCTCCCCAGCTTCAACGAGCCTTTCGAGAGCCCGTATTCGACGCCCGAGCTGTACAAGGAATACAACCTCTGCCTGACCACGGGCGCCCGCGACTACGCCTTCTATCACTCGGCTTGGACGAACATCGCCCACCAGCGCATCCTCGAGCCGTGGCCCTACATCGAGCTCAACGAGCAGTGGGCGAGGGAGAACCAGATCGGCGAGGGCGACTGGCTGTGGGTCGAAAGCCTGCGCGGCAAGATGAAGGCCAAGGCCCGCATCTCCAAGGGCGTGCTCTACGGCGCCGCCTCCATGTGCCGCCCGAATTACAAGCATGCCTGCAAGGAGCTCAACCTCCCCGGAGGCAGCTGGTACGAGTTCAACCCGAACATCCTGACGACGGCGGACGGGTCCGACCCGGGCTTCGGCGCGGCGCCGATGCGCTCCAGCCTGTGCAAGGTGACGAAGATGGCCGATGTGTACGACGCGAAGGTCACCGACGAGTCCTACGCCGTTTAACGACGTGGCAAGAAGGAAGGATAGACCATGGCAAAGAAAGTTGCGGTTCTTGTTGAGACTGACTACTGCGTAGGCTGTTCGGCGTGCCAGATGGCTTGCCAGAACTACTACGACCTGCCAGTTACCGATACATACCTGCGCGTGTTCCTGGGCAAGCCGGACGTGGTGGACGGGCGTCACGAGATGTTCATGTGCCCTTTCCCGTACGACCTTGACCATTGCGCGAACTGCCTTGAGAAGGAGAACGGCCAGGCTCCGTGCGCGCAGATCTGCATTGCGAAGTGCCTGCATGTCGACGAGGTCGAGAACATCGAGAAGTACGAGGCCGAGGAGGCTTCGGGCCGCGTGGCGATATTCCGCTAAGGCAACGGGTTTGTTCCATGGGCTGGAGGCTGCGTCCTTCAGCCCATGGCATGCATGCTTCCAAGCGCGCCGTTGCTTGCATGCCGGGCATGTTCGTGCCTGCCTTGTTTCGCGACAAGCCAGGCACGAGGATGCGTTTCGCGCGCATGGCACAGGAGGGGTGAGCGAAGATGACCTATGCATGCACGGATTGCTCCAGCTGCGGAAAGTGCTACGACAAGCAGTCCGTTTGCGGCGCGTGCGGAGGGGCGATCAGCCTCCTGGACGACGCGTGTCCGGCCTGCGGCGAGCCGATAACGGACGAGATGCGCGAGCGGGCACGCCGGGCGTACATGGAGAGGCGCAAGAAGGACCGGGAGGCGGTCTTCGAGCTTGCGGCGGCAGCGCGCAAGAAGCGCGAAGCGGCCCAGAAACACGTCGTGTACCCCTGGGAGAAGTAGACTCCATGGCGGCGGCAAGGGTCGAACAAGGGGAGGGGTTCTCCGACCTGGGCCCTCGCGCCCAGGGGGATGCGCCACGCCTGTTCCTGGGAATCGACATCGGGTCCAAGACCATAAAGCTCGCCGTGCAGGACGGGGAAGGCCGGCTGCGGTTCTGCAGTTACGACCGGCATCTTTCCGACGTCAGGCGCACTCTTCTGTACGTCACGAAGCGGGCCGCCGAGGCCTGCCCCGACGAGCCGATCGGCATAGCGGTGACGGGTTCGTCCGGAATGGCGCTGGCCGATGCCCTGGACATTCCCTTCGTCCAAGAGGTGGTCGCCTGCCGCCTTGCCCTCGGCCGCCTGGTTCCCGACGCGGACGCGGCGATCGAGATAGGCGGCGAGGACTCGAAGATCCTATACCTTTCGGGCGGCGAAGAGCTTCGCATGAACAGCACCTGCGCCGGCGGAACGGGCGGCTTCATCGACACTCTCGCCGGCATGCTCGACTGCAACGCCGAGGAGCTTAACTTCCTGGCCCATGGATGCGAGAACGTGCATCCCATCGCCTCGCGCTGCGCGGTCTTCGCCCAGATGGACGTCAGGCCTCTGCTCAACGAGGGCATTTCGAAGAAGGACATCGCCGGGTCGGTGTTCGATGCGGTCGCGGTCCAGTGCATAACCGGCCTGGCGTGCGGTCGCCCGATTCGCGGCGTCGTGGCGCTTCTCGGAGGGCCGATGCATTTCCTTTCCTCGCTTCGCGACAGGTTCGTCTGCCGCCTCGGCTTGGCGGCCGACGACGTCCGCGTTCCCGAGAACGGCCACCTGTTCGTTGCGCGCGGGGCAGCCTTCCATGCCGCCTTGCAGGGCGGAAGAGCCATGAGCATGGCGGAGCTCGTGCGTGTTCTCGAGGAGTTCGACCTCGACGGCGACGAGGGCCTGCCGTGCATGGAGCCGCTTTTCGACGGCAGGGACGAATACGAGTCGTTTCGCAGGCGCCACGACCTCTGCAAGGTGCGCAGGACCGACATTTCCAGCTATTCCGGACTTGCGTATCTGGGGGTCGATTCGGGCTCCGAGGCGATCAAGTACGTGCTGGTCGCGGAGGACGGCAGCGTGCTTCACTCGTCGTACATGCGCTCTGCCGGCGACCTGATCGAGGTGGCGCGGGACGTTTTGGTGCGCCTCTACAAGAGGATGCCGCGGAAGCACGACGGGACGCCGGCGATCGAGATAGCGGGCTCCGTCGTCACCGGTTACGGCGAAGCGTATCTGAGGGAGGCATTCTCGTTCGACGCGAGCGAGGTCGAGACGTTTGCGCACGTGCGCGGCACGCAGGAGTTCGTCCCGGAGGCCGATTTCGTGCTTGATATCGGGGGGCAGGACATAAAGTGCGTGTGGCTTCGCGACGGCCGGGTAGAGAACGTGGTGCTCAACGAGGCGTGCTCCAGCGGGTGCGGGGCGTTGGTGTCGGGCATGGCCTGGTCGATGAACGTGCATCTCGACCAGTTCGTCCGGTCGGGCCTGTTCGCCGAGAAGCCGGTCGATCTGGGGACGCGTTGCACCGTCTTCATGACCTCCCGCGTTCGGCATGCCCAAAAGGTCGGCGCTTCGACGGGGGATATCTCTGCGGGCCTGGCCTATTCCGTGGTGCGCAACGCCGTCAACAAGGTCATCCGCAAGAATGCCGCGCACGACCTGGGCGAGAACATCGTCGTGCAGGGAGGGGCCTTCGCCAACGACGCGGTGCTGCGCGCCTTCGAGAAGGTGTTCGGCTGCGAAGCGAAGAGGCCGGACATCTCGGCCTGCATGGGCGCTTACGGGGCTGCGCTGCTTGCGCGCGACCGAGGGCCGGTGCCGGGCGGCTCGTCGCTTCTCGGGCGCCGGCAGCTTGAGAAGCTGTCCTACCGCCAGGCCGTGTCGCGGTGTTCGGGCTGCTCCAACGCATGCCATCTGGTCGCCACCCGGTTCGACGTGGATGGCGAGCGGCGCAGGTTCGTCGTCGGCAATCGATGCGGCCGGGGGGCGGGCCGAGACGGTGCCGTCGATGCGGCCGACGCGCTTCCGGACCTGTTCGAAGTCCGCCACAGGCTTCTCTTCGACAGGACATGCCTTGCCGAAAACGACGCGCCGCGCGGGGCGATCGGCCTGGTGCGCGCGCTTGACATGTACGAAACCTATCCCTTCTGGCATGCGCTGCTCACCGACCTGGGCTTTTCCGTGGTGCTTTCCAACGGAAGCCTGCAGGGGGCGGCCCTCGAGACGATTCCCTCCGAGTCGCTTTGCTATCCCGCCAAGCTGGCCCATGGCGAGCTTCAGGACCTGTTGGGCAAGGGAATCGGCTGCGTGCTTCTGCCGTACGTGGACGGGGTGGGCGCACGTGGGGACGCCTGCCCGGTGGTTGCCGAATATGCGCTCGTGCTGGGCGACATCGCGCGGCGCAGCCTCCGCGGGAGCTGCGCGGTCGCGTCTCCGGCGATCGACGGCCTGTTCGATGGAGACGTCACGCGCCGCGGCGGGGAGCCGGGGCCGCAGTTGCGGGTTTCGGAAGCGGCGGTTCGGGCAATCCATCAGGCGCTTGCGCCGGTCGATTCGTCGGTCGGCCTGGACGAGGTCCGGCATGCGGCTCAGGCCGGAGCGGCTGCGATGGAGGAATACCGGCGTGCGATCGCCGCCGAGAACCGCAAGGCCTTGCGGCAGACCCTCGAGCAGGGCGGCCGCGCGGCCATACTGGCCGGGCGCCCGTACCATGGCGATCCGAAGGTCCACCATGGAATCCCTGCGCTTCTTCGCAGCTATGGGTATGCCGTGCTTACCGAGGACATCCTCTTGGGGGAAGGGACGGACGAGTCGGTGGCTTCGGGGGCGCCGGAGGGTGCGGCCGGGGAGGCCGCATCGTCGGTTTGGGAGTACCCGAGAAGGCTGCTTTCTGCGGCAGCCGTGGCCGCAAGGCATCTCGCTGTGGACTTCATTGAGCTCACGTCCTTCGGGTGCGGGCTGGACGCTGCGGCCTCGGACAAGGCGGCGAGGTTGCTCCAGGCGGCTGGGAAGATGCCCACGGTGCTGAAGATAGACGAGATGAACGACTTGGCCTCCGTGCGCATCAGGATCAGGTCGATGCTTGCGACGCACGAAGGCAGGCGTGCGGGCGGGAAGGGGCCGTCATGCTGATAGTGCCGTTCTCGTCCGCATGGCACGGCCGGTTCGTCCAGGCCGCGGCCCGTGGTTGCATGCTCGACTGGGACGTTCGCTGCGACACGACAGCCGAGCTCGTGAGCGAGGGGCTGGCGCTGGTCAACAACGACGCGTGCTACGGCGCCTTGGTCGCCGCGGCGCAGGCGGTGCAGGGCGTTCGCGATGCAGCCGACGGGGGAGCGGCTCCCGACGGCATATGCGTGGGGCTTCCGATGCTGTGCAATCGGTGCCGCTCCATCGACGAGCCGTTCTTCGTGGAAGGCGCCCTTTCGCGCTGCGGCTACGCCGGGACGAAGGCGGTCCCGCTCGCTGGCCTTCTTGCCGGGCCGGACGAGATTCCTTACGATGCGCAGCGACGCGTCGCCGCTTCCGTGGTGGCGGCCGATGTCCTGCTGCAGGCTCGGTTGCAGGCCGATGCGCAGGCTTCTGGCGTCGAGCGGCCTGGCCTTGTCGAAGCGCTGGACGGGCTCGGCGAGGAGGCGTTGCGGGACCTGGCGTCGCGGGAGGGGTTCGATTTCGGGCGCTTTCTTTCGAGGTTGGACGAAGCGGCGTCGCGACTGGCTGCTGCGGGCGCTGCGGGCGGTCCCGTCGTTGGCATCGCAGGCTCGGCGGCATCCGTGTACAACGAGGGCATGAACGGCGACATGGCGGCCGTCCTGCGCTATGAGGGCTGCGTCGTGCGGCTGCCCTATCTTGCTTCCATGACGTCCTTCGCCTTGCGTCTCCAGGGCGTCGACGCTCCCTTCGTCGAAGGGCTCGACGTTTGGTGCAGGGCCGCAGGCGAGGCGTGCCCCCGCATTCCGCCCGCACCCGACGTGGATGCGATCCGCGAGAAGGGCAGGCGCTACGTTCCCGACCAGGCAAGCAGGGGGCTAGGTTGCTACATCGCCGGATGGGCTACCGCCTTGCTGGACGAAGGTGTCGAGAACGTGGTCGTGTCCGGCCTGTTCGGGTGCCTGACCGGACACGTGAGCGGCGCCGGAATCCTCGGGGCGATTCGCAGGGACTATCCCGATGCCAACATGGCTGCCGTCGAGTTCGATTCCGGGACGAGCGTTCTGAACCAAGTCAACAGATTGAAGCTGCTTGCTTCGGTCGCGTGGCAGAAGAAGAAAGGGGCAGGGACATGAGGAAAGAGGAGCGAAGCGTTGATTCCATCGTCGAGGTCGACGTCGTCGTCGAGCCCGAGGAGGTCGAAAGCTGGCTTTCGGAATCCGACGAGTTCGGAGATGACGCTGAATGGGGCGATGCGCCCCAGGAGCGGCTGAAGTCGGCCGTCGTGGCGCGCGCCGAGCACGAACTGCTCAACGAGAGGATTCCGTCGCCTTTGACGAGGCCGCTGATGGTGGCCACCGAGGACGTGCGGAAGGGCGAGCCGTTCCGCTTCAGCATGTCTTTTGCCGTGCTTCCGACGGCCGAGCTGTCGAGCTATGAGCGCATCAGCCTTCCCGGAAAGCGCCCCGAGGTCACAGACGAGGAACTTCGAAGGCTGTACGAAAGCACCATCGGCGGCGTGATGGCGACCACGCCTAAGCCGGACGGCGCCGTCGTCGAGGACGGCGACACGGTCGATTTGTCCCTCGAGTCCGAATCGGAGGGAAAGGCGTACCACCCGCTCACCGCTTCCAAGCGGTACTACGAGATGGGCAGCGGGTTCATGCCCAAGGATTTCGACGACATGCTGCGCGGCATGAAGGTCGGGGAGACGGCGACCGTCGATTTGAAGGTTCCCAAGGCCGACACGCCGACGAGCGAGTCCGACGGCTATCGCGACGTGCGCGTCAAGGCGACGGTCAACGGCATCATGTCCGACGACGCGTCGTCGGTGGACGACGATTGGATTCGGGCGCAGTTCCCGGGCATCGCCGGCGGGGACGAGCTCAAGGGCGCCTTGCGCAGCCAGCTGGCTGCCGAAAAGGACGCGATGTATCTGGAGGCCGTCGAGTCGTTGCTGCTGCAGAAGCTGGCGAGCCGCTTGGAGGGCGCGAACATACCGGATGCCGTCATAGAGCTTCAGGCCGCCGAGGCGCTGGAGGCCGTCAGGCGCCAGCTCGAGGAGCAGGGGCGAACGCTGGACGACTTCATGAAGGCGCAGAACATGGACGAGCAGCAGATGAGGATATCCCTGATGATGGACGTGCGCGACCAGGACAGGCAGATGATGGCCCTCGATGCCTGGAGCCGCCATTACGGGCTGAAGCCGACCCGGGAGGACCGGGACGAGTACGTGTCGCTGATCGCCAACGGCGTCGGGGCCGACGAGGCGGAGAAGGTGCTCGCGACGATGTACGACGGCGCGCTGGAGGAGTCGGTGCTGCGCATGATGGCGCAACGCGACCTGCCTGCATAAGGCGCGTGCAATTAGGACGTTCCAAATTGCACGCGCCTTAGCGGCCCAGCGTGCGCTCCAGATGCCCAGCCAGCGCGATGCAGCCGGCCTCCA
>CAJUSL010000002.1:48344-59939 GCA_910589135.1 uncultured Eggerthellaceae bacterium | reverse complement strand
CCGACGAAGTAGGCGAACGCGTCGTTGGCCCAGACGCTCAGGAACAGCAGGAACAGCACCACGCCGCCCCAGGGCGCCTCCACGGACTGCCGCACGATCAGAAGTCCGCACAGCATAAGCCCAGTGTAGGCGGCTCCGAAGAAGCTGATCCCCACGTCGGGGATGCGCGCCTTCAGCCAGAACACGTACCAGACGAGCAGCGCGAGCAGCAGCGCCACCGCCACCACCATGGCGCCCGTCAGCCCCCACACGTACGTCGCCGGCAGGAACAGCACGGCGCCGGTGATGCCGAGCATCTCGTTGGGCAGCTTGGCGTCGGAGCGCAGCATGTAGTAGAACTCGCCCGCGCAGATGCCGGCCATCAGCATGAGGTACAGCAGCGTGGGGATGTTGCCCGCGAACACGCAGGCGATGGTGACCAGCGTATAGATGAGGCCCGTGCGGAAGCGCACCTGCAAATTCGACGGGTTGCGCAGCTTGTCCGGGGTCTTCTCCAGCGCCTTGGTCTTCACGCGCGAGCGCTGCTCGCTCCTGCGGAACTTCTTCGCCTGCCGCTCGGCGAGCTGCTCGGGCGTCAGGTCGTAGCGCCAAGGGGGGCCTTCCGGCGCGTCCTCGGGACAGTAGACGATGTCGGGCAGCGCGTCCTCGGCCTGCACATGTCCGCTTCGCGCGTTGCGCTCGCGCTGCTGCTCGATGAGCTGCGCCGTCTGCCTGCGCAGGCGTATGCGCGCACGCACCTGCTTCTCGGTCAGGCCGTCACCGGGAACGCCCCCGGCGCAAGGCACCTCCTCGGTGTCCACGAAGCCGGCCACCTAGACGCCTCCGAAGCGGCGGTCGCGCGCCTGGTAGTCGAGCAGGCAGCGCAGAAGCTCGTAACGGTCGAAGTCGGGCCACAGCACGTCGGTGCTCACGAACTCGGAATAGGCCGACTGCCACAGCAGGAAGTTGGAGAGGCGCATCTCGCCGCTGGTGCGGATCACGACCTCGGGGTCGGGCACGTCGGCCGTGTACAGGCGCGACGCGATTGCGTCTTCGTCAAGCACGGGCGCGGCGATGCCGGCCGCCTCGGCGTCGGCGGCTTCGCGCAGGTACTCGCGGAAGGCGTGCACGATCTCGGCGCGCGAGCCGTAGTTCACGGCCACGACCAACGTCATGCCGTCGTTGCCGCGCGTCCTCTCCCATGCCTGCTCGAAGGCCTCGCGCGTGGCCGCGGGAAGCGCCGAGAGGTCGCCGACGGTCATCACGCGGACGCCCTCCTCGTGCAGGGCGTCGACCTCGGCGAGCATGGTCTTCGCGAACAGCTCCATGAGCCCTTCCACCTCGTCCTGCGGACGCTTCCAATTCTCGGTGGAGAACGAGTAGATGGTGAGGTAGCGCACGCCCAAATCGGACGCGCAGCGGATGGTCTCGCGCACGGCCTCGATGCCGGCGGAGTGTCCGCGCAGGCGGTTCATCATGCGCTTCTTGGCCCATCGCCCGTTGCCGTCCATGATGACGGCGACGTGCTGCGGGATGCGCGCAAGGTCGAGCGCGCCCACGTCGAGCCCGTCAGGCGCCTCGGGGAATATGTCTGCCAGATTTCTGTTCAAATTCTCTTCTCAAGGCCTGCCGCATGAACAGGGCTCCATCCCCTGTTCATGCAACTCCGCCGAATCCGCCAAGGACGAAGTGCTTACACCTCCATGATGTCGGCTTCCTTCTTCTTCAGAAGGTCGTCGATCTTCTCGATGTGCTCGTCGGTCATCTTCTGGATGGCCTTCTCGGCACGGTTGGCCTGGTCCTCCGGCAGGTCCTCTTCCTTCTGCGCGCGCTGGGCGGCGTTGTTGCCGTCGCGGCGGGCGTTGCGCACGGCCACGCGCGCTTCCTCGGCATAGGTGCGGCACTGCTTCGCCAGCTCCTTGCGGCGCTCCTCGGTGAGCGAGGGGAACGGAAGGCGGATGACGGTGCCGTCGCTGTTCGGGGTGACGCCCAGGTCGCTGTCGAGGATGGCGCGCTCGATGTCCTTCACCGACGACTTGTCCCACGGCTCGATGACGAGCAGGTGCGCCTCGGGCGTCTTGACGCCGGCCATCTGGTTGATGGGCGTGGGGGTGCCGTAGTAGTCGACCATGATGCGGTTGAGCACCATGGCGTTCGCGCGGCCCGTCCTCACGTTGGCGAAGTTGTCCTCCAGATTGGCGATGGTCTTGTCCATGGCCGTCCTGGCCTTGTTCAGAATTGCGTCCACCTCAGACATAATCCCTCCCCTCCCGCGGCCCTCCGTGGGCCTGCTTGGCTTCTAGTCGATGGTCGTGCCCACGTCCTGGCCGCGGAGCGCCGCCTGGATGTTGCCGGGCTTGGTAAGGTCGAAGACGATCATCGGCACCTCGTTGTCCATGCACAGCGAGGTGGCGGTGGCGTCCATCACGTTGAGGCCGCGCTGAAGGACCTCCATGTAGCTGATGTGGTCGAAGCGCTTCGCGTCGGCGTTCTTCGCGGGGTCGCAGTCGTAGACGCCGTCGACCTTGGTCGCCTTCATCAGGCAGTCCACGTCGAGCTCGCACGCGCGCAGAGCCGCCGTGGTGTCGGTGGTGAAGTACGGGTTGCCCGTGCCGGCCGCCAGGATGACGACGCGCCCCTTCTGCAGGTGCCGGATGGCGCGTCTGCGAATGTAAGGCTCGGAGACCTCCTGCATGTTGATGGCGCTCTGGACGCGCGAATAGACGCCGTGGCGCTCGAAGGCGTCCTGCAGGGCCAGGGCGTTCATCACCGTGGCGAGCATGCCGATGTAGTCGGCCTGCGCGCGGTCCATGCCCTCGGCTGCACCCGCCAGCCCTCGGAAGATGTTGCCGCCGCCGACCACCACCGCCAGCTGCACGCCGTCGTTGACGATCTCGGCGATCTCGACAGCCAGGGCGTTGACGACCTTGGGGTCTATTCCGTAGCCTTGGTCGCCCGCAAGCGCCTCGCCCGAAAGCTTGAGCAGGACGCGTTCGTACTCGTAACCATCCGCCATTGAAGCCTCCTATGTCGGGTCGAACCCAGAACCGGTTTCCATTAGCTACATATTAACAAAGAAAAGGGGCCTGCATCGCAAGCCCCTTCCCGGGTGTGCAGCCCTCTGGCTGCGTCCGTGCGGCCGTCTCGCCGCCTTCCTGCCGCTTTCGCGCGAACCACGCGCGGCGTTCGCGCCCCTCCAGCCCGAAGATGCCGTTGAGCCCGTTGCCGCCGTTGTTGCCGCTGTTGCCGTTCCCGCCGCTGCCGTTGCTGCTGTTCTGGCGCGTGGTGGGAGCGCCCGAGTCCTGGGAGGTCCCAAGCGTGACCTCGACGTCCATGGTCTCGCCGTCGCGGTTGATGGTGACGGTCACCTTGTCGCCGGGGTTCTTGGTGCGCACGTCCAGCATGACGTCGCTGGAGGAAGACACCTTCTGGCCGTCGAAGGCGGTGATGATGTCGCCCACCTCAAGGCCAGCCTGCTGCGCGGAGGACCCGTCTACCACGCTGGAGATGTAAGCGCCCGAGTCGGTGGCGAAGCCGTAGCGCTGCGCGATGGACTTGTCGACGTTCGTCATGGTGACGCCCAGCTGCGCCCGGGTGGGTTCCTTGCCCTCGATGATGGACTGCGCCAGGTTAATGGCGTAGTTGGAGGGGATGGCGAACCCGACGCCCGAGTAGTTGCCCGAGTAGGAGGTGATAAGCGTGTTGATGCCGATCAGCTCGCCGTTGGCGTCGACCAGCGCGCCGCCCGAGTTGCCGGGGTTGATGGCCGCATCGGTCTGGATCATGTTCGGATAGATGGTGGTCTCGCCCGAGCCGCCCTGCTGCATGCTGGTGGAGGCGTCCATGATCTGCGAGCGGCTGGTGGCCGACACGATGCCGGTGGCGACCGACTGCTCGAGGCCGAAGGGACTGCCGATGGACATGACCCACTCGCCGATGGTGATGTTGTCGGAGTCGCCCAGCGTCATGGGAGTGAAGCCGCTTCCGTCCTTCACCTTCAGCACGGCCACGTCCGAGCTGGCGTCGGTGCCAACCAGGTCGGCTTCATAGGTCTCGCCCTCGATGGTCACCTCGTACTGGCTTCCGCTGGACACCACGTGGTTGTTTGTGATGATGTAGCCGTCCTCGGAAAGCACCACGCCCGACCCCATGCTGACTTCCTGCAGCTCGCCAGAGTCGTTGTTGTAGCCGTAGAGGAAGTCATAGATGGAGTTGCCGCTTGACTGCGCCTGCCCCAGCACGTTGATGGAAACGACGGAGGGAAGGCACTTGTCGGCGACCGCCTCGGCCAGCGACGCCTCCTCCTCGACCGCCTGCACCGATTCCGACCCGGACGCGCCCAGGTTGACGGTGGACTTGGAGCCGCCGATAAGGCCGAAGCCTGCAGCTACGCCCAGCGCCAGCACGCACGCGACCAAGGCGCCTGCGAACGCGATGAGGAACGTCTTGCCGCCGGACGGCTTGGACGGAGCCGCGGCATGGGACGAGTGCGCATGCACGGAGTTCTGCGCGTAGCCGTGCGCAGGGTCGCTTGCCGGAGCCGTCACTCCGGGAATGGGATCGCCGGAAGGCGGCGCATAGGAAGCCGTGGCGTCGGAGGCGCCAGACGCTGAGGCTGCGCCCGAAGACGCCTGGCCTGCGTTGGGCATCGGCGCCGTGGACCCCGTTCCGTAAGCGTAGCTCTGGTTGTAGCTTTGGGACGAGGGCTGCGCTGCGCCGGGCTGGCCGGATCCGGGCTGCGCGGAGGAGCCCATCTGGTTCGTCGGGTCGGATGCGGGATTCTGGCCCGTTCCGCCGTAGGGGTTCGTGTTCTGATTCTCGTTCATGGGAATCGTTCTCCTTCCTTGTGTTGAGGGCACATTAGCACGCCCCTGCGAACGGGAAGGCAGAAATCAAGCGTTGTCACATTCGCTTTACCTAATTACAACCTTGGGCGTACACCAGCTGGTGTACGCGGCGGCCTAGGCCCCCAAAGCGAAACGTTCAGTGGCTGAACAAATTTGACTCAGTCATTGAACATTTTTTGAGGGCATGGTAGTCTACCGGAAAGAAAGGGGTTCCCATGCTTCCGAAGTTCAAACGCAAACTGGCCGGAAAGCTCGCTTCACGCCTAAGCGAGCCGCGAAGGTTCATGCAGGTCGTCGTGGGACCCAGGCAGACTGGCAAGACCACGGCCGTACGCCAAGCGCTCGATTCCATTGGCACCCCAAGCAGGCTCGTGCGCGCATCCCAAGACATCGTCGCATCGCGGGATTGGCTTCGCCGCGAATGGGACCAGGCCCGCGTGAAGGCCAAGGAAGGTCCGTTCGTCCTAGCCATAGACGAAATCCAGATGGTCTCGCAATGGTCGTCCACCGTGAAGGAACTATGGGATGCCGACACGGACAACGACTTGGAGCTGCTGGTCGTGATCACGGGGTCGTCCTCTCTCATGCTTCAGCACGGGTTGCGCGAATCCCTTACTGGACGCTTCGAGCTGCTTCCCTGTCAACAGTGGGAGTTCGCGGAATGCGAGGAGGCCTTCGGGTTCACGTTGGATGATTTCCTTTTCTTCGGGGGGTATCCGGGCGCAGCCTCGCTTAAAGACGACGCGTTCCGCTGGCTTGACTACATGCATGATTCCGTCATAGCGCCCAGCGTGCTACGGGACGTCATCGCCCTCGATCGCATCACGAAACCCGCTTTGATGGAAGCCCTTTTCTCCCTGGGATGCGCGTATTCGGGACAGGAAGTCTCCTACAGGAAACTAATGGGACGACTCGATGACGCAGGCAACGCAACCACCATCGCACACTACCTGAACCTTCTCGGCGATGCAGGCCTGCTGAGCGGCCTTCAGAAGTACAGCGAAAAGCAACTCAAAAGCCGGGCGTCGTCGCCCCGCCTCACGGTGCACGACACCTCGCTCATGACCGCATCGTACGGAGAAGGCCGCGAATCGCTTTTGACCGACCCCGCTCTGCGAGGACATCTGGTCGAAAGCGCGGTCGGAGCGTCGCTCGTGCGCCGTGCGACGTCGGAGCATTTCGAAGTGTTCTGGTGGCGCGACGGCAGCCAGGAGGTTGATTTCGTGCTCCGCAGCGGCAATGCGCTGACCGCCATAGAAGTGAAAAGCGGGCGCATAAAGGGCGTCGGCGGATTGGACGCCTTCCACAGCAGGTTCGAGAACTCCAAGAGCATCGTAGTCGGATCCAACGAAGCGCCACTGGAGGACTTCCTGCGTGGTAACGTGGCGTTGTTCTGACTTCTAGACTTGAACAATCAATCTAGCCAGCCTCAAAGAATAACCGTGGCTTCTTCGAGCCTATAAGCCTTCATGCTCCCAATACTATAGTCCTCCGCTTTTTGCGAATTTCATTCCCGCGCTCAATCATATCGATCGGGTTTTCGATAGGCCCCTCGCGAAAATGCGTAAGCTGCATGTTCATCACCCCGATACAGCTAGAACGACTAGCAAATGAAAAGCCCATCTATGCTATTAGTGAGATCAATTCTTTTATCCTTACTTTCACGATAGATATACGGTCGCTGTTTACATACGCAGACGCCATAAATCCACTTCCTCCGCCCATTTCTTGTTGGACCTTTGCAGGCACTGCGGATAGCTGTGATTCTATTTCGCTCTGCTGCTTCTCGACAACGGCTAACTCGCTGGACGGCAAAATGTCAATCAGGTACTCGATGATTCCGTTCATTAGAGATGCATACTCCACATAGTACTTTTCGCTCGTTTCCGCCATCTCCATAGCAGATCCAGCCATCGCGGGATCGCTTGCCTCGCGCCTTTCCAGATCGTCAAAAGCCTCTTCGAATTGGGCTTTATTGAATGCCCTATCCGACACGGCCTTTTCGTCAATCGCAATCTGTCTCCTCGTTTCGGCTAACGCCCTGAACTCGTTCGCCTTCACCTCGTCTTCGCCGAATTCAACAAGACCATCGAAGGCAAATTGGATTTCCTCGTCGGTCACTTGCAGGGCGTCTATCGGGATAAGCGTGAGGCACGTCGTCGCGACAACCCCGCTAACGTTTTCCTCCAGTTCCGTCCTTTGACTAACAGCCTTCTCCCAGGCATCCATGGTATCCGCATCGCGATTGCCTTCCGGCATAGATTCGTTCGAGGACTCGAATGTTGCCGCCTTTTCTCCATCCATTTGGTAAGAACCCCCGTCAACATTTCCAGCTATTTCGACAGAGCAACTTGCACCTTCAACTGAAAATATGGTTCCATCGGAAAGAATGGGACTGGACGCCACCGCAATCTCGTAATGACCACGCATAAGCCACACGGGAGTCGTTTCATTGTCTACGAAAAGAATCCTATCGTCGAACAAATTCCCTTCGAAATCCTCTCCGCTTACCAGCAAAGGAATCGGAGATGAGGTTGCGGAATCGTATCCCGGGATATCGGCGTTGATTTCCACGCTGTATTTGCGGTGCTGCTCTTCATAAGCACTCTCATGGAGTTGCCCGCGGAAGAACCAGGTTATAGCCAACAGCAATGCCAACACTGCAGCTGTGCAAAACGCAACAATGCAGATTATGCGTCGCCTTCTCGCTAACGTATCATCGGGCCCGCGATTGCTGTCCGTCGAATCGCAATTCAGTTTTTCACCGCATTCAGGACAGAATACAGCCGAAGCAGTCACCTCGACGCCACAGTTTCCGCATTTTACGGACTTGTTTTTATTCTTCATTGTTTGTCCGCCCATCCCAAGACGAAACCAACCGCCACAGCGAGAATGACTCCGACAACAACGAGAATCCAGAGCCATGGAGAAATCGAGAAAAAGCCTCCCAGCGACCCCGAGGATGCACCAACCCATATGACCACCGCAACACACAGCAACCCTGCAACCGTGGAAACGAAGCCACCAGAGTGAAGCTTCTTGCTGCTAACGTCTTGCACTGCGCTAAGAATATTTGAAAACGCTATCAAGAGAATAGCAATTATCGATGTCCAGCCGAGCGCAGTGAGCCATCCGCTCAAAGTGCTTGACGAGCCAAAAGCAAGACTCGATAAATTGTAAAGAATATCGGTCTTCCCAAATACGAAAGAGGCCAAGTCGATTAATGAGTAGCTCTTGGTATATGCGTAGACATCTACCGACATGACCGGCATGAACACGCTTAAAATAAGCACTATGTTGAGCAGTGCGAATACAAAGTCGTACGAAGAAAGCGGCTTACTTCGCCTCGCAAAAGACACTTCGCGGTTAACTCGCTTTCCACATGCCTTGCAAAAAGCAGCTTCGTCAGGAAGTTCATTACCGCACCCTGGGCAATACATCACGGCCTCCTTGGTATCAGGGCAGCATGGAAATGACGCCGATGTATATCAACCTGGACGCAAATGGCTGACAACGCTAGCTCGATGCTGCATATTCGGTTATTGTGCAGGTTTCAAGAAACATGAATCCTACGGTGTGACATATGCAATTCTATCAGATGCCCTTGAATTTGAATTCGGACGGTCAGCGCAAATCTCCTGTTTCCGAAACACAGCCATATGCTGCTGCACAAGGTGAAACCCGGCACGAATTTGACTTGATTTAACGAATGTGTCAGGGAAAATGGACTGAAATTGATCGTCCTCGCAAGGCTGGGACTACGATCTTGCATTAACGGTTAACGCAGGTAATAAACCCTTATATAGAGAGCATCCGCCACAGTTGTCACACCGCAAGACCTTCACGCAAGAAGAAATCTCAAAGGCAGATGCCCTCAACATTGATTTCTGTCTTGGCGCGAGCTCTATTGGCCCGATGGACGCAGCAGTGTGACATGCGTATTCTATCAGCTAGCCCAAATCGGGGCAAAGCCTCATTGTCAACCTCCCTTCTTACCCACAGTACAGGTCGAATGGCATTAAACCCGACATTGATAGGCCGCCATGGTGTACTCAATCGCGCAGTATTCTAGTCACATCTCACATAAATTTAACAACAGGCATATGCAAAGAGAGTCAATCCACCGTGCAAAACCTCCGAAGAAAACCGCGTTATCCTGAAAAACTGTCGACCCCACGGCTCGAGTTTCTCGCCTAAACCACTACGATCAAATGCAGAATCCGGGAACGATGCCGCCCCAAGAGGTGGGAAAGGCAAAACGCGCTGAAGGGTTCCCAGCATCGGAAACGGAGTAATATAAATCGATTTTAAGAGGTCTTTCGCTCGAGGAAACCGTGTCGGGTCCTACAAGAACTCCTCCATCGCGTTCATAACTTGTGAACGGCATCAAGGAACGCGTGAACCACTCACCGCCCTTGGCCAAAATATCATTATCCCCACTTTGTCGCACATCCATATCAGCAAAAAGCTGATATTGCGATCCTTCGGCATTTAGCACCTCGTTGTAATAAGAAAGAGCAGAGTTGTCGCCATCCAAAATGGGACTATCCCCAGCAAGCTCGACAAGTGAATACAGCCAAAGCAAATCGGAATCAATCTGCACAGCACTGGACGAATTAGAGCCTTTTATACTGTTTGTCTTCTTCAATACCGGAACCATGACGCTTTCCATGTCGCTAGGCAAAAAGCCCAGACCTTCATCATTTATTCTCCTTCTCAATTCGGAAGAAGTCCATCCGCCAAGGTTTTCATAATTGGCATCAAGATTCACCACGTCGCCATACACTCCATTTTCATCTGCATACGCTTCATCGGCATTAGTCCAATTTATGTAACTGTAAAAAATGGGGTCCTTGAATATGAATGTTATTCCCGCTTTGCCTCCACCGGGCCTATCGTCATGGATGAAGCCGGCTATCTGGACGTCAAACTGACTTCCGTCCTCACACGTAATGGTTTTGCATTGGTTGCCGTCAAGTCTTCCTTCAGGAGTCACCAAGTTGAACTTCTTTGCAATATCTACAGCAGCCGGCCCATCGCCGGATTTCGCTATCTCTGCTGAAATCTGTGATAGTTCTTCCCACGTATAATCATTCACGGACTCTTTAGGGGTAACACCCTTTGAAGTATTGTTTATGAGAGCAAGCGCAAGAACTGCAACAACCGCAAGCAATGCAACCACAACAATCAACACGGTGGACAGCTTTCTGCGCTTCGCCGTGATGGACTGACCAAGGCTACCGCCCTGGTCAATAGGCAAAGTTGAGGCGTCGATTCCGCTCTTATGCCGAACTTCGCTCCCGCAATCCTGGCAGAATACCGCCCCTTGCGCTATCTCATGTCCGCACTTAGAACAAAACATATCCATCTGCCTTTCCCGAGAAAGCCTCTATCACGATGGCTATGCCGCAGAAGGATCAGATGACGGGAACTCCACTCCGCAGTTCATGCAGAACTTTCCGTCAGCTGCTCTAGGCGTGCCGCAGTTCCCGCAAACATCAACGCCGATGACGCCTTCGCCAACAGGCAATACGTCCTCTCTGGCTTCTTCCAATCTGGTGCCACATGTCATGCAGAAGAGATCTCCTTCGGACACCGCGGCACTACATTCAGGACATCTATTCACGCCTGCGCCTTCTCTTCTTATCCGATTTCGAAGTGCATCCTCTGCGGGCTTTCCACAGCCACAGCAGAAATGGTCGGCTTCACAAACTGGCGCTCCGCAATGAGGGCATTCGTATTTCCTGGATGCTGCAGCTTCTTCGGTAGCCATCCTCTCCAACTCCTGCAGTTGTTGGCGAAGCGCGTTGTTTTCCCCGTCGCATTTCTCTATTGCAGCAAGAATAGATTCACGCCCACCGATAAGCTGTTCATCTGCTTTCACGGCGTCATACAACGATGCCCCGAGCTGAGACATGAGATCTTTCCTGCGCTTTTGCAGCTCGTTCATCTTGTTTTTGATGGAAACGGTCTTAGCGGTCCTTTCCGCCGCTGCCGCACCTTTGTTGATGCCTGTCGCCATGTTGTCGAAAATGCCCATGTCCAGTCTCCCCGTTTCGGTTTCTTGACCTATCCGCCCGATTTATCCTCTGAATCAGCTTCTGTTCTGCGTGATATACGGGGAATTCTGCTCGAGTTCGATTTCGCGCATTGTCACAGCGTTGTGCTGCTCGCAATCGTTCAACGTTATACCCGAGTTGTTGAATTCGTCCGGCGTATAGCGTTCCGTATACCAAGACCTAGTGGCGAAATACTCAACCAAATCAAGATTGTTGAACCCTCTGCCGTATCGTGCGTATATTTCGTTTCTGGCCAAGTAAAGCTCCCAGAGCGATAGGTTCTCCAACTCCGCCCTCGTGTAGTACCTTGTGCTGCTGTCGGGAAGAATGTAAGCATTCGAGTTTCCGCGGTTGTCGAATGCGGGTGCATTGTCTACTGGAATATAGTCTTTTTCGGCAGAACCTTCATTCCCCGACCCTTCGGAAGCCGACAGTCTTATAGTTCTGTATTCGCTTTCCGGAGCCGGACAAGTCGACCTGAAGGATATTTTGAACATGCCGCGCTGTTCATCGTAGATCTCTTCGTAGATGTCCTTTAGGATCGAATCGAGGTTTACCGCGTCGGCGCTGTAGTAGCCTCCTCCGCATCCAGATGCCAGACTTCTCAAATCCCCTTCGTCGATGTAATCCCCTACGCCTATGATGTACACAGGAATTCCCGTCATCTTTGATAAGTCCACGACTTCATTCCTGCTGTAATTGCTCGAGTT
>CAJUSL010000002.1:29545-48320 GCA_910589135.1 uncultured Eggerthellaceae bacterium | reverse complement strand
AATGGCCCAGTACAATGCGTCATACAACGACGTTTGCCCATTCGGGAAAAGCGAACTGACGGCGCTGTTCAACAATCCGACGTCGCTGGTGAATGGCTGTCTGTTGTAAACGTTATTCTCGAACGATGTGATTTCCGCCTCGGCCCCTTCAGTACTTGCAATCTCGCCTACAAACGTCTTTGCCGCATTCTTGGCACTCGGCATTTTCCCAAGGTCGCTCATGGATCCGCTCTGATCCAAAACAAGATTGATGCTCATCGCATCGCCCAAAGCCAATGGTGCTATCTCGGATATTTCAGCGACGTACTCGCTCCCGCTGGAATCAAGCTCCGTGATTGAAAAAAGGTCTGCGGCATAGTCGGAAATCTGGTTTCCGAGGTCATCGCAAATCGACGCATAAACGACCATATCGGGATATGCGGAGTTATCGACTTGGGAGACGTACATGCTTAACTTGTCCGCGCCGGAGGCAGTCGTACCCGACGAAGAAAGCCCTATCCCTGCCAAAGGATTTTCGTCGTCTCTGGAGCCCCCGAAAATCACGAAAACAGCAACCAGAGAGATCGCCAGGCACGCTGCAACAACCGCGCATACGATTGCCGGAAGAGGCACTATAGGCTTTTTGCCCTCTTCTTCCTTATCTTCTGCTTTGCCATCTAGGAGAAATCCGCACTTGGCGCAGTATTTTCCCGATCCGCTTGTTTCGGATCCACACTTGGGACAGAACAATGCTATCACTCCCCTTTTCCAGAATGACCATCGTGCGTCCTATGCTGCTGGTAGTTGCTTAAATACTGAGAAAACTCCTGCGAGGTGTCGGAGTTTCCCGTTCTCCATGCTTTGTGGTCTATGATTTCGCTCTCAAACCCGTAATATGCATCGATGTACTCTACAAGCGCGTCTAGCGCTTCGAGCTGAGTTTCTGGATAAGGTCCCGACCCTCCGACATGCACCATCTCTATTCCCACAGAATGGGAGTTCATGCCGTAGTCAGATGCCCAGCTTCCGATTGGTTTTGCGCCTAGTTTATCGTCGCGAGACTCGTCCTCTACGCCATATTCCTTATTATGGCCCGTATCGCCGAAGCCAGCATGATGCGCGATGCTGTCCAAGGGGACGCACTGCACAATGGAGCCGTCCTTGTTTATGACGAAATGAGCAGCAATCAGACGCCCGTTGTCCGCCCAGAAATCCACAACGTTTTCAGCACGGCCTTCGCCTTCCGTATCGTGCAGAACTATATATTTCTGAAACTGGGGGCCCTTCTCACCATGAATGAACTCCGGACGGAAGTCCTCAATCAGGTTGAGCTTTTCTCGCATCTCGAGGGCATTTTGTCCAGAAGCATTGGGCGCGGCTTTCCTCCTGGATGATGCATCTGCAGTTTCGCCTTCATCAGCGCCATGATTCTTATCGGCAACCTCCAATGCTGTATCCGCAACAGATTCAATTTCCTCTCCAGAAGAGCAGCCGAGCAAAACAAAAAGGGGGAAAGCCGAGGCAACCAACCCCGTTGCTATAAAACTTCTGAAACAGCACGACAACCTCATGGACCAACCTCATGCCATACGCCTTCAAACACGCCAAACAGAGGTCACCCGCACGGACAATCCGACGCAGCAGCAGCTGGCTCATAGTCATGACAAATTGCAGCCAGATTTCATAAGCGAACATCAAGACGCATGTGTCCATAACCATTGGAGCGCAATGCAGTGCATATTCTTTTTTTCGCAGATACTCGAAGGTCGAGACCGGCGGTGTGACAGAAGCTAGTCTAACAGAACGTAAAGAATCCAATCGTCTAAAATTCTCTGGAAGCTTCTAGCTCTCACATTCTCCACGAGATGTTCAGGCAATACGGACTTCTAAGTTTTTCTTAGAAGTGTGATAGCATACTTCTAAGAAATTCTTAGAAGTTGTCACAGGAGCCATCATGAGCGAACTCGCATATCTCGTGAAGGAATACCGCGATCGGCCCATCCCACCCTACGTTCCTCGCAAGGAAATAATCAGACAGCTCCCCGAGCCCGAACGGTTCAACCTAGTGCACATCATCACGGGAATGCGCAGGAGCGGCAAGACATTCTATCTCTGCCAGAAAATGGACGAACTGGCCAAAGGCGGTTTCCCGCACGAACGAGTCTTCTTCTTCAACTTCGCCGACGACCGTCTGCTGCCTCATCCTCCTTCTCTCATTTCGGACGTCGTGGAGGAATACTTCCTCCAGGTCCCCGAAGCCCGAGAGCTTGGCGCGTATCTCTTCCTGGACGAAGTGCAGGAAGGCGACGACTGGGAGGCAACTTGCCAGCGCCTGGCCGAGACCGAGAAGGTCACCTTGGTCATCACGGGCTCGTCTTCGAAGCTTTCTTCGGAGCAGATAGCAACCAAATTCCGCGGGAGGTCCCATTCGCACGAGATGCTTCCCCTTTCGTTCACGGAGTTCGCCCGCTTTCACGGGACCGAGCCACCGCGGAAGGAAGATGCCGTATCGCCCAAGGAACGCACGCGCCTGAAGGGGCTCTTCGACCGGTTTCTCGTCGAGGGAGGCTTCCCCGGCGTGCAGAACCTGGTGGAGGAAGACCGCATCGAGGTGCTGCAAAGCTACGTACGGGACGTGGTCGCACGCGACGTCTCGGAGTACTTCGGACGCGAGGACATATCGCTTGCGCATCAGTTCGCACTTTACGCTCTCCGCAACACCGCATGCGAGCTGTCCGTGAACGGCCTGGTCGAACGCATGCGAGCGCTGGGCTACAAAATCTACTGGGAGAAAGCCGACCGAATGCTCAAAGCGCTAAAAGAAGCGTTCCTGTTCTTCGAGTTGAACGAGTTCACGATGTCTCTCAAGCCCAACACGACGGCCAACCCGAAGGATTACGCCATCGACCAAGGCCTCGTCTTCGCAATCTCGCGCGCAAGCCAGCAGGACGCAGGAAAGAGGTTCGAGACTGCCGTGTACATCGAGTTGCGCAGACGCCTTGCTGGCAGCAGGACCGATGCACTCACGTCCTTCACTGTGCCCGGCGACAGGAAGCAGAAGGTGGATTTTCTGGTCGGCGACTCGCTTGGGATGGAGTCCTACGAGCTGTACCAGGCGAGCGTCTCGATCGAAAGCCCCGCAACTCGCAAGCGGGAAATCGAGTCGCTGGAAGCATCCATGAAGGCCACAGGGCTCGATCATGGCACCATCGTCACGCTTGAAGACGAAAATCGCCTTGAAGCAGACGCGGGGTGCATAGACGTCGTTCCGGCCTGGAAGTGGTTCCTAAGCTGACGTCCCGTTAAGTTTGCCTTACCCTTCCTGGTAGTTGGCCAAAAAGGCGCGGGTGCGCTCGTGCTGCGGGCTGTTGATGACGTCTATCGCTCGGCCATGCTCGACCACGCGGCCGCCGTCCATGAACAGCAGCTGGTCGGCCACGTCGCGCGCGAACGACATCTCGTGCGTGACGATGACCATGGTCATGTGCTCGGCCGCCAGGTCGCGGATGACCTTCAGCACCTCGCGCGTGAGCTCGGGGTCGAGCGCGCTGGTGGGCTCGTCGAAGAAGAGCACCTCGGGATTCATGGCCAGGGCGCGCGCAATCGCGACGCGCTGCTGCTGGCCGCCCGACAGGTCGCACGGCACCATGTCGGCCTTGTCGGAAAGCCCCATCTTCTCAAGCAGCTCGGCGGCACGCGCATAGGCCTCGGCCTTCGGCATCTTCGCCACGCTGATGAGCGGGTCGGCCACGTTCTTCGCGGCCGTGTAATGCGGGAACAGGTTGAAGTTCTGGAACACCAGCCCGAAATGCTTCTTCGCCTCGCGCAGGCTCTCCTTTTTGGCGTATTCGGCCTTGCCGGCCGCATCGCTCTCGCACACCAGCACGTCGCCGTAGGCGAGCCGGCCCGAATCGAGCCGCTCGAGCAGCGTGAGGCAGCGCAGAAGCGTGGACTTGCCGCCGCCCGACGGGCCGATGACGGCCAGCACGTCGCCCTTGGCGACCGACAGCGAGATGTCCTTCAACACCTCGTTGTCGCCGAAGGCCTTCTTCGCGTGCTCGAGCGTGACGACGGAATCAGGCATGGTAGTAGTCCAGCTTCTTCTCGACCTTGCCCAGAACGAACTCGATGAGCAGGCAGAACACCCAGTATATGAGCGCGGCGATGGCGTAGGGCAGCATGGACACCTCGCGCGCGGCCAGGGCCTTCGCCTGCGAGAACATCTCGGCGATGCCCAGCACGAATGCCAGCGAGGTGTCCTTCACCAGCGTGATGATCTCGTTGCCCATCGCGGGCAGGATGCGCTTGATCACTTGCGGAAGCACGATCTTCATGAACGTCTGCGCCCGCGAGTAGCCAAGCACGTTGGCGGCCTCGTACTGCCCGCGCGGAATCGACTGGATGCCCGAGCGGTAGATCTCGCCGAAGTAGGCCGCATAGTTGAGGATGAAGCCGATGTCGCACGCCCAGTACTTCCAGTCCGACCCCATCTGCAGGCCGAACAGGTAGTACGGGCCGAACATGATGGCCATCAGCTGCAGCATGAGCGGCGTGCCGCGCAGGATGGAGATGTAGAACTTCGCGATGGTCGACACGACCCTGAACCGGCTCATGCGGCAGAGCGCGACGACGACGCCCAGCGGCAGGGAGCCGATGAGCGTCACGAAGAAGATCTGGGTGGTGAGCAGAAGCCCATCACCCAGAAGTCCTAGCATCGTCGAGAATTCCATGCGGTGCAGCCGTCCTTGGTGCGCGAGTGCGTCCGGCTAGTCCTCGAGGACCCAGTTGGACACGTCGACGCCGTAGCTGGCGTACTTCTCGCAGATGGTGGCGATGGTGCCGTCGGCGTACATCTCGCGGAGGGTGTCGGTGACCTTCTCGGCGAGGGCCTCGGAGCCCTTCTTGAAGCCGACCGCGTAGTGCTCGGAGCTCAGCGGCTCGTCGAGCTGCGCGTAGGCGCCGGGGTTCGCGGACATCTGGTACGCGGCGATGGAGAGGTCGCACGCGACGGCGTCGACGGTGCCGGCCTGGAGCTGCATGAACGCGTTGTTGTAGTCGCTGATGGTGTCGAGCTTCGCGAAGCTGGCGGCCAGGTCCTCCTGGTCGCCCTCGAGCACGTCGAGCGCGGCGGAGTCGATCTGGGTGATGACCACCTTGCCGGCAAGGCCGCCGAAGTCGGTGATGCCGGAGTCGGCGCGGGTCACGATGACCTGCTCGTTGAGCATGTAGGGCTCGCTGAACGTGTAGTCGTCCTCGCGGCCTTCCATGGTGAATCCGTTCCAGATGCAGTTGACGGTGCCCTGGCCCAGCAGCGCGTCCTTGGCGTCCCAGTCGATGGGCGTGAGTTCGATCTGCCAGCCGTTGCGGTCGGCGACCTCGGCAGCAAGGTCGAGGTCGAGGCCGGTGTAACCGCCGTCCTCGCCGATGAAGCCGTAAGGCGGATAGCTGTTGTCGAAGCCGACGATCAGAGTGTCGATGTCGGCGGACTCGTCGACGGCCTGCGCGGCGGAAGACGAGCTGTCCGAGCTGGCGGCGGACGAGCTGCTGGAGGCGGCGTTGCCGGAGCAGCCCACGGCGAGCATGGCGCCGAGTGCGAGCGTCGCGGCGATGGCGGCGACCTTGACGAACTTCTTCTTCATGTGTTCCCTCCCATGGATCATGGCGGCCCGCATTCTGTGCGGGTTCCGGCGCCCCACCACTCTACTGTGATAAAGCGATTGCAGCAGTATAGCACTGATCGAAGGAGGCGCGGGGCGGAGCATGGGGAGAAGATGCCGCTTTCGCCGCATCGCGGCAACAGGGTCAGGTCGCTCCGTCACGCGACAGCTCCCCCGCGCCCGCTCCCGCGCTCTGCGGTATTCTTGACGCACACCGTTTCGCCGTCCCGGAGGAGTCTTCCATGAAAACCCGCAAGAACGTTCTGCTGCTGTTCTCGAAGCTGCCCGAGGCCGGACGCGTGAAGACGCGCCTCACGGTGGAACGCGGCGGCGTCCTGACGCAGGAAGACGCAGCCGCGCTGTACGAGAGCATGCTGCTCGACGTGGTCGCAGTCTGCCTCGCCGCCTTCGACGCCTGCACGCGCCGCCTTCCCGCCGATGGCGCGAACGACGCCTACGAGCTGGTGGTCTCCACGGCGCCGGCCGCGAACGCCGATGCAATGCGTGGCCTGCTCGAGCGCGAATTCGGCCCCTTGGAAGGCGATGTCGCTTTCCCGATGCACGTGATAACGGACGCCGGCGCAAGCTTCGATGCGCACTACAACGACGCCTTCGCGCAATGCTGGGATGCCGGCGCCGACTGCATCCTTTCCATGGGCGCCGACATGCCGGCGCTGACACCGGACGACGTCGTGCGCGGCTTCGCGGCACTGCACGAGCTGGAACATATGGATGCCGGCGGCATCGTGCTGGCGCCCGACCAGGAGATGGGCGTGAGCATCGTCGGCTGGACGCGCGGGACCTCCTTCGACCACGAGGGCGTGTTCTACAACCCCAGCGGACTCACGGTGCTGCCCGCCTACATCGAGAAGGCTCGCGAAGCCAACCTTCCGGCGATTTGGCTGCCGCCCGTGCCCGACGTGGACACCATGGCCGACCTGATGCACAACGTCACGCTGGTGGATGCCCTCGACTACTGCTCGCGCTTCGACGGCGGACGCGCGCCGGCACGCACGCTGGCGACCTTGCGCGAGCTCGGCTGCGACGAGGTGCGCGTGCCTCCGAACGACCTCATGGACCCCCGCGACGCCATCGACGGATAGGCTTTCGAAACGGGGGCGGGAAGCGGTTCTCAAAACCGATTTCGGCTCCCGCGGCTTGGAATCGGCGGAGGTTCTGCGGAACTCGGCGATGCTTCGCATCGCCTCAAACAGTCCTCGAACCCCGTCTCCGCCGACTCATTCGCCGCAGCCTCAGACGGTTTTTCGACCAGCTTCCCGCTTCCGACAATAGATTCCTTACTTCATCAGGCTCGCAATCGCCTGCGAGAACTCCAGCGGGTTGTCGATGGGCAGGCCCTCCACCAGCAACGCCTGGTCGTACAGGATGCCGGTGTACTTCGACACCTTCTCGGCGTCGCCGTCGTCGTTGGCCTTCTTCAGCGTCTCGAACACGGGGTGCTTCGGGTTGACCTCCATCACGATGTGCACGTCGGGGGTCTCCTCACCGCCGCCGGGCTGCTGCTTGAAGATCTGGGCCATCTGCAGCGACACGGCGCCTTCGGTGGTGAGCACCACGGGCGCGTCGGTCAGCCTCGTGGACACGACCACCTTCTCAACCTTGCCGCCCAGCGCGTCGCGCATGGCATCGAACAGGGCCGCGTTTGCCTCGGTGGCCTCCTCGGCCTCCTTCTTCTCCTCCTCGGTGGTCAGTCCCAAATCCTCGCCGCCCACGTTCTTGATGGCGAACTGCTTGGGCTCCTCCTGGTTGCCCTCGTCGTCGAAGGTGACTATCTTGTCGGAGGCGTAGCTCTGCAGGGCCATCATGCAGAACTCGTCGACGTTCTCGTCGCACAGCAGCACGTCGTAGCCCTTGGCCAGCACCGTGGTGACGATGGGCATCTGCGCCAGGCGGTCGATGGAGTCGCCGGCCGCGAAGTAGATGGCCTCCGCCTCGGCGGGCGCGTCCTGCACGTATTCCTCCAGCGTGATCATCTTCTTCTGCTTGGCCGAGTAGAACAGCAGCAAGTTCTCGAGCGTGGACTTCGCCATGCCATAGCTGGAATAGACGCCGTACTTCAGCGTGCGGCCGAACTCCTTGTAGAACTTCTCGTAGGCCTCGCGGTCGTCGGCGAGCATGGATTCCAGCTCCGACTTGATCTTCTTCTCGAGGCGGCGGCCGATGGCGCGCAGCTGGCTGTTGTGCTGCAGCGTCTCGCGCGAGATGTTCAGCGTGAGGTCGGCGGAGTCGACCACGCCACGCATGAAGTTGAAGTAGTCGGGAACGAGCTCTTCGCACTTGTCCATGATCAGCACGCCCGAGCTGTAGAGCGCCAGGCCCTTCTTGTAGTCCTTCGACCACATGTCGTAGGGGGCGTGGCCCGGCACGAACATGAGGGCGTCGTAGGTGAGCGTTCCTTCTGCGTGGAGGCTGATGGTGCGCGCCGGGTCCTCGAAGTCGTGGAAGTCGGTCTTGTAGAACTCGTTGTACTCCTCTTGCGTGACCTCGCTCTTCTTGCGCTTCCAGATGGGAATCATGGAATTGATGGTGTCGAGCTCGGTGTAGGTCTCGAACTCGGGCTGGTGGTCGTCGCCGGCGTCGTCGGGCGCAGGGACCTCGCGGCGCTTCTCGACCTCCATCTTGATGGGGTAGCGCACGTAGTTGCTGTAGCGCTTGATCAGGTTCTTCAGCCCGCTCTCGCTGGCGTAGGTGTCGTAGTACTCGTCACCGTCGTTGTCCTTCAGGTAGATGGTGACGTCGGTGCCGTGCGTGTCGCGCTCGGCCTCCTTGATGTCGTAGCCGTCGACGCCGTTGGACTCCCATGCCCAGGCCTCGTCGGACCCGTAGGAGCGCGAGACCACGCGGACCTTGCTGCCCACCATGAAGGCGGAGTAGAAGCCGACGCCGAACTGGCCGATGATGTCCACGTCGGCGATGTCCTGCGCCGTCTCGTCGGCAAGGCCCTCGTCCGCGTCGTCCGCTGCGCCCTTGGCCTGACTGGCCTTGAACTCGAAGGAGTCGGAGTGCGCGATCGTGCCCAGGTTCTTGTCCAGCTCGTCCTTGTCCATGCCGATGCCGTTGTCGGAGATGGTGACGGTGCGGGCATCCTTGTCGTAGGAGACGGTGATGGCGAGGTCGGCGCGGTTGATTTGCACCTTGTCATCGGTGAGGCTGCGGAAGTAGAGCTTGTCCACCGCGTCGGAGGCGTTGGAGATGAGCTCGCGGAGGAAGATCTCCTTGTTGGTGTAGATGGAGTTGATCATCAAGTCGAGAAGCTTCTTCGACTCGGTCTTGAACTTTCTCATCGTGTTGCGTCCTTTCATGAATTTAGCACTCTAGTGCTTAGAGTGCTAAACCAATTATAGACCCTGTGATGTTGCTGTCAAGCAAGCGGGAGCGCCTAGTCCGCATCGACGATGCCGTTGAGGATGACCGACACGACGGAGATGACGAGGGCAGCCACGAAGCCGCTTCCGAACGTGGCGATCTCGAACCCGGCGCCGAACAGCCCGTTGGCGAGCCATGCGGCGAGGTACAGCATGACGGTGTTCACCACCACGTAGAAGAGGCCCAGCGTGATCACGGTGATGGGGATGGAGAACAGCTGCAGGATGGGCTTGATGGACAGGTCGATCAGCGACAGGATCAGCGAGACGAGCAGCACCGCCACCCACGTGCTGTCGTTCCACACGAAGACGCCCGGCACAAGCCACACGGCCGCCGCGACGGCCACTGCGGTCACGATCCATCTCAGAATGAAACTCATTGCGATCCCTCCTCGGTGCTTGATCGGCTATGCGTTGGGCCAAGGATATGACAGGGGCGGAGGCCCCGCCGCCGCCAAAGGCGACGCGCCACGAACGGGTAGCCAGAAGGTTTGCGTTTCGTAACCGGAAGACCGGGACTGAGTCATTGAGTCATGGGGACGGTTCTCATGACTCGCTCCCGCGGGATACGCAATACGCGAAGAAGCAAGTGAGTCATGAGAACCGTCCCCATGACTCAATGCAGCACTACCAGATCGTGGGTTGAGCGCGTGAAGGGCTCGAAGCCGCGCTCAGTCACGACGCCGCAGTCCTCCAGGCGCATGCCGAAGCGGCCCGGAATGTAGATGCCCGGCTCCACCGTGACCACGTTGCCGGGGACGAGCGGCGCGTCGTTGCGGGAGGAAAGCACCGGCAGCTCGTGGACCTCAAGGCCCACGCCGTGGCCCAGCCCGTGGCCCATGCGGCCTTCGAAGCCGCCTGCGGCAAGCGCGCGCTCGGCCAGCTCATGCGCCTCGCGCCCGGTCATGCCCGGCCGAAGCGCGGCCTCCACTTCCTCGTTCGCGCGCCGCAGCGTTTCCCAGGCCACGCGCATGTCCCCCTCGGGCTCTCCCAGGAACACCGTGCGCGTCATGTCCGAGCAGTAGCCCGCCCGCTTCGCCCCAAAGTCCATGACCACGCACTCCCCCGCCCGAAGCGGCTTGTCGCTGACGATGGCGTGCGGAGACGCCCCGTTGGCGCCCGACGCCACGATGGTGGGAAACGCCAGGCCGTCCGCGCCATGCGTCAGCATGAACCAGTCGAGTTCCAGCTGCACCTCGCGTTCGGTCATGCCCGGCTTGATGAAGTCCACGATGTGCGCGAACGCCGCGTCGGTGACGGCCTGCGCCGCCCTCATGCGGTCGAGCTCCGCCGCATCCTTCACCGAACGCAGCCCGACCACGACGCCGTCGGTCTCGAGAAGACGCACGTCCGTGCCCTCGAACGCCTTCTGCAGGGCCCGGTATTCGGAAAGCGGAACGGAATCCTCGATGGCAAGCGCGCCATCGTCGGCCGCCGCGTCCCAACACGAACGCGCCCAGACGGCCATGCCACAGCGCTCGGCATCCACCTCGACCGGCGTGCCTTCCGCCTCGCGCCGCATGGCGGTCACATAGCGCGAGTCCGTGTGCAGCTTTATGCAACCGCCGGCGGCATCCACGAAGGCGGCATGCGCGCGCTCGTCGTCGAACACGCCCTCGAAGCCCGTGAGCCACTCCAAATCGGCCACGTCGCGAACGTACATGGCCCGGGCGCCCAGACCGGAGAGCCGGCCACGCAGCAGCGCTTCCCTATCGGTCGAGAATGACATCCACTGCCTCCAGGTAGCCCTTCTTGCCGTGGCCGGCGATCTTCGCCAGGACCACGCCGTCGAACACGGAAACCTTGCGGAACTCCTCGCGTGCGTCCACGTCGGAGATGTGCACCTCCACCACCGGCACGTCGATGGCCGCCACCGCGTCGCGCAGCGCGTACGAATAGTGGGTATGCGCGCCCGGGTTGTACACGATGCCGTCGTAGTGGCCGTGCGCCCCGTGCAGGCGGTCGATCAGGTCGCCTTCGTGGTTCGACTGGAAGCAGTCGACCGCGGCGTCGCGGCCTTCGGCATAGGCGACCACCTCGGCCTCGATGGAAGCCAGCGAGTCGTTGCCGTAGACCCCAGGTTCGCGTATGCCCAGCATGTTGAGGTTGGGGCCGTTCATGAGGAGGATTCGCTTCACGGATCCGCTCCTTTCGCTACAGGGCGAGCGCTGCGTCATAGAACGCTTCGAGGGCGTCCGCCACGTCCTGGTCGTCCACGTCCAGAAGCACCCAGTCGCCCACGTCGCGCAACAACACGAACCGCAGCTGGCCGCCGCGCACCTTCTTGTCGCGCTTCATGCATTCCATCACCTCGGACAGCGGCGCGCGCCAGTCGAGCCGCTCAAGCCCGAGCGCGTCGAGCAGCTGTCCCTGCGCGTCCGCAAGCTCTGCCGGCGTGAGGCCGAGCCGCATGCCAAGGAACGCCGCGAAACGCATGCCCTCGGCCACCGCGGCGCCATGGGAATAGGTGCCGTAGCCCGACAGCGCCTCGATAGCGTGCGCCAGCGTATGCCCGTAGTTCAAGCACTCGCGCACGCCGCGGTTTTCCGTCTTGTCCTGCGCGACCACGCCCGCCTTGAACACGATGCAGCGGCAGATGGCTTCGTCGACCACGGCCTGCTCGCGGCGGCGCAGCGCCTCGGCGTTGTCTATCAGCCAGAAGAAGAAGTCGTCCGAGTCGATGACCGCCGACTTCGCCACCTCGCCGCAGCCGCACGCCCACTCGCGCTCGGGCAGGGTGGACAGCACGTCGGTGGAGGCGCACACGTACGCCGGCTGCATGAACGTGCCGACGAGGTTCTTGCCTGCGGCCAGGTTGATGCCGGTCTTGCCGCCCACCGACGAGTCGACCATCGACAGCAGCGTGGTAGGCACCTGCACGACGGGCATGCCTCGCATGAAGGTGGAGGCGACGAAGGCGCCCAGGTCTCCGACGACGCCGCCGCCAAGCGACACGACCGCGCAATCGCGCCCCAGCCCCAGCATGGCCATGGCCTCCCAGACCTCGCCTGCCACGGCGATCGACTTGGACGACTCGCCCGCATCGACCGTGATGTCGCACACCTTGTAGCCGGCGCCGACGAGGGAATCCTTCGCGCAGGCGAGGTACAACGGCGCGACGTTCGAGTCGCTGATCAGAAGCAGCTGGGGGCATTGCGCCACGGCCTGCACCCCGCGGCATTCCCTGCCCAGCGCCGCCAGGATGGCGTCGCCCACCCTCACGTCGTAGCCGTGCTCGCCCGGAATCTGGACGTCTACCCTTGTTGCTGGCATATCACACCTTCTTGGGAAAGATACCTTCTGACCTCGCGCGAGATGTCGCGCAGGTCCTTGCCGCCCGTGAACACCGTGAAGTCGGCGACCTCCTCGTAGAGCGGCCTGCGCTCGGCGCAGAGGCTGCACGCCGACTCGATGTCGTTGAACAGCGGGCGCGACGACTTGTCGGAGATGCGCGCCGCCGCCTCGTCGGCGTCGACCATCAGATGCACGACCACGCCGCCGTCGCGCAGCAGCTGCCGGTTCTCCTCGGACTTCACGATGCCGCCGCCGCACGATATCAACATTCCGCCGTCCTTGCCGCACAGCTCGCGAAGCGTGTCGGTCTCGATGCGGCGGAACGCCTCCTCGCCGCCCTCGTCGAAGATCTCGGGGATCGTCCTGCCGCACGAGCGCTCGATGTACTTGTCCATGTCGAGCGAGGCGACCCCGCACGACCGCGCGACCTTGCGCGCCACGGTGGACTTCCCCGCCCCCATGAAGCCGACGAAGAAAACGTTCCTCACCAGCTCCATCAGCGGCCCATGGTTTCCAGGCGTTGCATGTACTGGGCGATGTTCGCCTTGATGTCGGCCATGGACGTGGACCCGAACGCCTCGAGGTAGGCGTTGGCGAGCACCATGGCCACCTCGCCCTCGGCGACCACCGCGGCCGCGGGCACGGCGCACACGTCGCTGCGCTCGCGGGACGCCTCCTCGGGCTCCAGCGTGTCCAGGTTCACGGTGGAAAGCGGGTTCATCAGCGTGGGAATGGGCTTCATGGCGGCGCTCACCACGAGCGGCATCCCCGTGGTCATGCCGCCCTCGAGGCCGCCGGCGTTGTTGGACGTGCGCGTGAAGTGCGAGCCGTCCAGCACGATGGGGTCGTGCACGGCGGACCCCACGCGGGCCGCCGCGTCGAAGCCGATGCCGAACTCGACGCCCTTGATGGCGGGAATGGAGAACACCGCCGCGGCAAGCTTGGAAGTGAGGCGCGCGCGGCCGCTGGCGTAGTCGCCCAGCCCCGCAACGAGCCCCTTCGCGACCACGCGGAACGTGCCGCCGAGGCTCTCGCCGGCCTCCTTCGCCGCGTCAATCTCGCGCTTCATCGCCTCGGTGGCCCGCTCGTCGGGGCAGCGCGTTTCCGAGAACTCCACCTGCACGGGCTCGTAGGACGCCGCACGATCGTAGCCGTCGTCGGCCATGGCCGCGCCTCCGATGGAGGTGACGTAGCTCATGACCTCCACGTCGAGCTCGGCCAAAAACTCCTTGGCGATGCCGCACGCGGCCACGCGGGCCGCCGTCTCGCGGGCGCTGGAGCGTTCCAGGATGTTGCGGCAGTCGTCGGTGTTGTTGCGCAGCACGCCCACCAGGTCGGCGTGGCCGGGACGCGGGGTGACCTCGCGCTGGTAGCCCTCGGGGGCGCTGCCGAACGCAGACATGCGCACCTCCCAGTTCTCCCAGTCGCGGTTCTCCACGTCGATCGACACGGGGGCGCCGGTGGTCTTGCCGAACCGCACGCCGCCGGTGACGTGCGCCCGGTCGCGTTCGATCTTCTGGCGGTCGCCGCGGCCGTAGCCTGCCTGCCTGCGAGACAGGTCGCTGTCGATCCGCTTGATATCGATGGGGACGCCGGAGGGCACGCCGCTCACGATCGCGGTGAGCTTCGGTCCGTGCGACTCCCCTGCTGTGATGTATTCCATGCGCAACCTTTAAATGTCGAAGCCTGCAGCTTCGGACATTATATCGAACAGCTCGCCGTAACCGGCCTCCAGGGGACAGCCCGCCACCTCGCCGAGTGTGATGGCCGTGAGCGCGGCCTGCGACACGAGCATCCCTGCGCCGTCGAAGGTGCGACACCCCGCCGCACGCGCCGCATGCACGAGCGCGGTTTCGCCATGCCCGTACACGGTGTCCATCACCACCTGCCCGGCATGCAGCAGGTCGGCGTCGAAGGGCGCGGGGTCGCCTTCCTTCATGCCAAGCACCGTCGCGTCCACGACCACGTCGGCCGCGGCGATGGCCTTGGTGCAGCCGTCGTAGCTTCCGAACTTGAAGGACGCGTGGTCGTAGGCCTCGACGAAGCCGAGATGGTTGTCCTCGGCGGAGGGCATGGGGATGGCCGTGCTCGCGAGATGGCGGTAGTCCTCCACGTAGTCTTCCAGCACGCGGCGCGCACGGGCCTTGTCGCGGCCCAGCAGCAGCACCTCGCCGGCCCCGGCGATCACGCAGGCGTGCAGTATCGCCAGGGCGGTGGGACCGGTGCCGCACACCGCCACCTTGGCGCCCATGAAGCAGACGCCTTCGCGTTCGAGGAAGCGCACGGCGCCCTGGCCGTCCACGTTGAACCCCATGAGCACGCCGTCCTTGTTGGCGACGAGGTTCACGCCATGCGCCAGCTGCGCCGACGCCGCCTTCACGTCTGCCGCGGCGTAGGCCTGCGGCTTGTAGGGGGTGGTTATGTTCAGGGCGAAGTAGTCGCGCGAGGCGAGGAAGTCTTCGGCCTGCTGCCCGGTGGGAAGGTCGCACGCCTCGTATTCCCACGGAAGCCCCAGTTGCGCGTACGCAGCGTTGTGCATGACGGGCGACTTCGAGTGCCCGACGGGGTGTCCGAGCAGGTACAGCTTCTTCATCTTGGCGTCCTTCCTTCCACGACAATGGCGGCGATGAGGCCCCGTCGCCACGCACTCATTCGCATACGGCCGCGCCGGGGGCCGGTTCGGGTTCGCGCGAGCCCATGAGCCCGCGCTCGAGGCCGCGCAGCATCAGCGTGTGCTTGAGGTCGGCCTCGGCCAGCGGCACGACCAGGTACGCCTTGATACCCACCAGGTGCGCCCCCGCCACGTCCGTGAACAGCTGGTCGCCCACCGCGACGGCGCTCGGGCGCTTCGCGCCCAGCTTGCGCAAGGCCCGCAGGTACCCGAACGGCAGCGGCTTGCACGCCTTCGCCACGATGGGCAAATCGAGCTCGCCGGCGAAGCGGTGCACGTCGGCATGCCAGTTGTTAGACAGGAAGCAGAAGCTCACGCCGGCGCCGCGCGCCTTCGCCAGCCATGCGCGCACGTCGCGGGGAACCTCGCCGTCGGCGCGCGAGCGGACCGTGTTGTCGATGTCGAGCAGGACGCAGGAAAGGCCCGCGTCAAGCAAGTCGCGCTCGGGGTCGATGCTGGTCACCCGCGCGAAGAACCTGTCCGGCTGGAAAATCGACATCTTCTGCAGCAACGCCGCCTACTGCCAGGAAGTCTGATGGTCCTCGTAGGTCTCGCTGAACTTGAAGGTGCCATCCTCGTACGAGTAGAAGAACATGTAGTCGGTCTTCTCGGGGTTGCACACCGCCTTGATCGCCTCGAGCGACGGGTTCCCGATGGGCGTGGGCGGCAGGCCCGGGTTCGAGTAGGTGCTGTAGGGCGAGTCGGCGTGCACCTCGTCGGGCGTGGGGTCGTGGCCGACCACGTAGGCCGTCGTGGCATCCGACTGCAGATAGGGGCTGTCGGAGTTCAAGCGGTTGTAGAAGACGCCGGCGATCGTGGCGAAGTTGTCGGGCACGCCCTCCTTCTGCACGATGGAGGCCAGCTTGACGATGTCGTACCACGTCATGTCCATGCTTTCAGGATAGGACACGTCGAGGCCGGCGGTCTCGTCGCGGAACTGGTTCAGCATCATGTACACGACGCTGGTGGCGTCGTCGACGGCGGTGATGGCGTAGGTCTTGGGGAAGAGGTAGCCCTCGAGCGAGTTCTCGCCGGCGCTTGACAAAAACGGATACGCCGACGCGTACGCGGACGCATTGGCGGAAGCGTCCAGGAACTGCTGCGCGCTGATGCGCCCGGCGGTGGCCGACTCGACCTCGGCGGCCACGTTCTCGCGCGTCATGCCCTCGGGGACGGTGAGCGAATCGGCCGTGGCCTGCGGCCCGATCAGCAGCGCGTCAAGGATGTCGTCCATGGACGTGCCGCCGCGGAACTGGTAGGTTCCGGGGATGAGCGAGGCTGCGGCATTGCGGCCCTGCACCAGCTCGACGAAGCGCTGCGAGTTGCCGATGAGGCGCTCCTCCAGCAGCGATTCGGCGACGTCGCGCGCGCCCTCGCCCGAAGACACGGTGATGATGGCCTCCTGGGTGGAGGGAAGGATCTCGGGCTCGTAGGCGCAGCTTCGCGTGATGACCACGATCATCACCACGACCGACACGAGGATTACGACGAGCGCCGCGATGGGCGCCTTGGACACCTTGGGCCGGATGGGCGAGGTGTCGTAGGTCTTGAACTCCTCGCGGGCACGCGCATGCGCGCTGCGTGCGGCTCGGCTGTTGCTGGACGATATCGGGACTTGCTTCGAATGTCTTGGCACCTGCGGGCTCCTTGGGTTCTACTCGTTTTCCGCGGTTTGGGCGTCGAGCCACGACTGCAGGAACAGGCTCGCGGCGATCATGTCCACCTTGCCGCGCATTTTCCTTTCATCATACCCCATCTCGCGCAGCGATTGCTTGGCTTCGCGCGAACTCAACCGCTCGTCCGAGAAGGCGTGCTCGATGCCCGAGCTCTGCGAGATGTCGGCGGCAACGCGCCGGATGCGCTCGGCCTGCGGCCCCTCCTCGCCGGAAAGCGTGCGCGGAAGGCCGCAGAGCAAAAGCCCCGGCTCCCAGTCGTCGAGCACGTCCTGGAACGTACGGGCGCACTGGGACACTTCCTGCGAGGGCAGCACGCACACCGGCGTGGCGACGCGCATCTGGGGGTCGCTCACCGCGATCCCCGTGCGCTTCTCCCCTATGTCGAGCGCAAGGACCCTCAAGCTAGAGGATCATGTTGCGGGCAATCTCGAGCGCGTCGCCGATGCCGCCCGGATTCTTGCCGCCCGCCTGCGCCATGGACGGCTTGCCCCCGCCGCCGCCGCCGATTGCGGGCCCCATGGCCTTGATGAGCTCGACCGCGTTGAAGCCCTTGGCGACGGCCTCGTCGGTGCCGGCCGCCATGAGGGCGACCTTGCCCTCGTCGCTGGCGCCCGCGATGACCATCGCTCCAGGCGCGCTCATGCGCGAGCGCACGACGTCCCACAGGTGGCGCTGTCCGGACTGCATCTGCGCCGGGGCCTCCGCGATGATGACGGGGTAGCCCGCAGGCGCCTCGACGGCGAGCGCGAGCAGCTTGTTCACGCCGTCGTCGCTTATGGCGTCCTTGCCGCGCTTGGCCTGCTTCTGCACCTCCTTCAGGTGCTTGAGGTTGGAGGCGGTGCGCTCGGAGACGTCGAACAGCGGCACCTTCAGCTCGGCCGCGGTCTCCTTCAGCTCGCCCTCGATGCGGTTGACGTAGTCGAGCGCGCCGAAGCTGGTGACGGCCTCGATGCGGCGGATGTTCGCGCCGACGCTGGACTCGCCCGTGATCTTCAGGAAGCCGATCTCGGCCGTGTTGGACACGTGGCAGCCGCCGCAGAGCTCGCGCGAGAACTCGCCGGCCTCCACCACGCGCACCTGCTCGCCGTACTTCTCGCCGAACAGCGCGGTCACGCCGTCGGCGCGGGCCGCGTCGAGCGACGTCTCGTAGACGTTGGTGGGGGTGGCGTCCATGATCTTCTCGTTCGCCAGCTTCTCCACCGCGGCGATCTGCTCGGGCGTCATGGCCTCGAAGTGGGTGAAGTCGAAGCGCAGGCGCTCGGGGCCGACGTAGGACCCCTTCTGGCGCACGTGGTCGCCCAGCACCTCGCGCAGCGACGAGTGCAGGATGTGCGTTCCGGTGTGGTTGCGCTCGATGCAGGCGCGCCTGCGGGCGTCCACGACGGCGACCACCTTGTCGCCGACGGAGACGTTGCCGCCGCGCACCTCCACGTGGTGGACGTAGAGCCCTGCCTCGGGCGTGGTGGTGTCGGCGACCTGCATGCGCGCGGCGCCGTCGACTATCTCGCCGGTGTCGCCCACCTCGCCGCCCATCTCGGCGTAGAAGGGGGTGACGTCGAGCACGATTTCGCCGGAGTCGCCGTCGGCCAGGGCATCGGCCTGCTGGCCGTTCTTCACGATGGCGGCCACGGTGGCATCGGAGGTGGTGCTGCCGTACCCGACGAAGGACGTCGGGCCCACCTCGTTGAGCACGTCGGAGTAGATGCCGCCGTAGGTGGACCAGGCCGCCTCGGCGTCCTTCGCGCCGGCGCTGCGGGCGCGCTCGCGCTGCGCCTCCATCTCGCGCTCGAACTCGCCCATGTCGACGGAGATGCCCGACTCCTCGGCGATCTCGCTGGTGATGTCGATGGGGAACCCGTAGGTGTCGTGCAGCACGAACGCCGTCTTGCCGGACAGCACATCGCCCTGAAGCGACGCCATCTCGTCCTCCAGGAACGCCTTGCCCTGGCGAAGCGTGGCGCCGAAGCGCTCCTCCTCGGCCAGGATGAGCTTGCGCTCCAGCTCGCGGTTCTCCACGATTTCCGGATAGACGTCTCCCATCAGGCGCACGATCTCGTCCACGTACTCGTTGAGGAAGTGGCCCTCCACCCCGATGAGGTGCGCCTTCATGAT
>CAJUSL010000002.1:29030-29535 GCA_910589135.1 uncultured Eggerthellaceae bacterium | reverse complement strand
GACGCCGGCCAGGCGCTCGCCCACTGCGACCAGGCTGCGCAGCACGTCGGTCTCGTAGTTGGACTGCACGCCCTGCATGATGGCCGCGATGCGCTCGAGACCCATGCCGGTGTCGATGTTTTTCTTGGGCAGCGGCTCCAGCGTGCCGTCCTCCTGGCCGTCGTACTGGGTGAACACGCAGTTCCAGTACTCGAGGAAGCGGTCGCAGTCGCAGCCCGGCGCGCAGTCGGGGCTGCCGCAGCCGAACTCGGGTCCCTGGTCGAAGTACAGCTCGGAGCACGGGCCGCACGGGCCGGTGGGCCCGGCGCGCCAGAAGTTGTCGTCCTCGCCCAGGCGCGAGATGTGGTCCTCGGGAACGCCCAGGCCCTTCCAGATCTCGATGGTCTCGTCGTCGTCCTCGAACACGGTGAAGTACAGCCTCTCGGGCGGCAGGCCCAACACGTTGACCGAGAAGTCGTAGGCCCACGCGCACATCTCCTTCTTGAAGTACTTGCCGAAGGAGAAG
>CAJUSL010000002.1:0-28962 GCA_910589135.1 uncultured Eggerthellaceae bacterium | reverse complement strand
ATGTCGATGTCGTTGGTGCGCACGCACTTCTGCACCGTGGTGGTGCCGATGTAGGGCTCGTCGAGCTGCTTCTGCTGGAGGAAGTAGGGCTTGAACTGCACCATGCCGGCGCTCGTCAGCAGAAGCGACGGATCGTCGGGAACGAGCGAGCTGGACGGCATGCGCTTGCAGCCCTTGTCCTCGAAGTAGCGCAGGTACTTCTCGCGGATCTCGGCGGTTGTCATGTATTGCATCGGGTTCTCTTTCGTTGCAGATGAATGGCTTCCGCCATTATATATCTGCACGGCCCGGAGAACAGGGCAGGAAGCGCACCTGTGCAGAGGGCATGAAGCGTTTCGCTACGGCCGCGTGCCGCCTTCGCCGTCGCCGCCCGGCCCCTTGGCGTCGGCCTTGCCGGCGCCCTTGGCATCCGCTGCGGCCGGCCCCTTGCCGACGCGCTTCCGCAAAAAGGCGCGCAGCGCGCTGTCCTCGGCCTTGTCGGGGCCGCCGCTGGTGGCGTCGTAGAACGGGTCGGCAGCGCCGCCGTGCGAAGGTGTGCCCTTGAAGATGAAGCCGTCCTCCGAGACGATCTGCCTGCCCGTGGCGCGCTCGAAGTAGAAGACGAAGCACGCCTTGATCACCGCGACCGCCGGGATGGCCATCAGCATGCCCACGAGCGAGCCCATGATGCCGTTCATGGCGCCGCCCACGGCCGAGCCAAGCATCATGGCGACGAGCGTGAGGACGGGGTGGATGTCGACCGAGTTCGACATGATCTTCGGCGACACGAACGTGTAGACGAACTGCTGGATGACGATGGTGCCGATGATGGCGATCAGCGCGGTGATGGGGCTGATCATCAAGGCGGTGATGCCGGCGGCCAGGCCGCCGACCCACGGTCCGATGATGGGGATGATGTTCAGCGTGCCCGTGATGACGCCCAACGCCGGGGCGTCCGGCAGGCCGATGACGGCGAACAGGATGCCACAGGCGACGCCGATGATGAAGCACTGCAGAAGGGTTCCCTTGATGTAGCCGCCGAGGATGCGCGTGAACGTGAGGTGCAGGAACTCGGCCTGGTCGCGGAAGCGCGGGCTCATCACGCGCGTGGCCTCGCGCCCGATGGCGGGAAGCTCGAGCAGGATCCAGAACGCGATGACCAGGGCGAAGCCGATGACCATGAACGCGTTCGCCACGCCGGCGCCCACGCCCACGGCCGTGTTGGCGGCGTTCGACGCGAAGTCCGACGCCCAGCTGGAAAGCGAGCCGCCGAGGCTGGACATGGCGGACTTGACGGTGTCGTTGTTGAAGAAGTCGGAATGGTCGTTCATCATACCCTGGCCCCACTTCACGACCCCGTCGACGTAGCCGGGAATGTTGGACACCAGGTTGGCGAACTGGTCGTTCAGGCCGAACACCGGCGAGAACATGAGGAAACCGACGAGCCCGACGAAGGCGAACATGACGACGTAGGCGACGATGGTGCCGACGATGCGCTTCACGCCGCGCGCCTCGAGGCTGGCCACGATGCCCCTCAGGCAGAACACGAAGATGAGCGTCCACAGCAGCATCGCCACGGGAAGCGAGAGGATCTGCAGCAGGTAGACGACCACGCCGCACAGGATGATGGCCCCGATGGCCGTCCACACGTACAGCAGCGCCTTGCCCGCCTTGCCCTTCGCCGTCTCGGCCAAGGCGAGCCCCGGATTCGAGCCGCGAGGCGCGGAGAGGGCGCCGGCGGCCGGGGCGGATGCCTCGGACGCGGAGGTGATGCCGTTGTCTGCCTTGCTGGTCATGCCGCCTTTCCTTCTGCCGTGCACGTTGCCGTCTTACGCCTCGCGCGCCTCGTTCGCCGCAGCAGCGGCGTCCGAGTCGGCGTCGACGTCGTCGAGAATCTGGTCGGCCAGCCGCTCGGACGTGGCGCCCATCTTCTCGTTCTTGGCCTCCTTCTCGGCCTCGTGCGCCTCGCGCTCGACCTTGCGGGCGGCCGCCTTGTCATGCTGCTCCTTGAATGCCTCGCCCGCCGCGTCGATGGCGGTGTCGGCGAAGTCGGCGATGGGGTTGGTCTTGGGCTCGGGACGGCCTTCGAGGCCGGCCGCGACCGACTCGTCGCTTGCGTACTTGGGGCGAAGCTTGTTGCGCACCTTCCTGGTGACCGAGTTCACGATGTCCACGGGGGCGCTGGTCACGTTGTCGACGGCGGTCAGCGTCTTGGACACGGCGCCCGTCATCTGGGAGACGTCCTCCAGGATCTCGTCGACGCGCATGAGCTCGAGGTTCACGCTGTCCACCGTGAGGGTGACGCGGTCGACG
Source organism: uncultured Eggerthellaceae bacterium (assembly GCA_910589135.1). Taxonomy (GTDB): domain Bacteria; phylum Actinomycetota; class Coriobacteriia; order Coriobacteriales; family Eggerthellaceae; genus MGBC163016. The sequence goes on along the minus strand of CAJUSL010000002.1, from coordinate 26,670 downwards.
AGCGGGTCGACCTTCTTTATGGTGGGTTGTATGTCGCTCACCATGGTCTCGATGTTCTTGAGCGTGGGGTCAAGCTCGTCGATGGTGGTCATGGCCTTTCCGCGCACCTTCCTGATCGTGATGACCAGCTCGACGACGAACCATATGAGCGCGGCGCCCACGACGATGTACACGATGGGAAGTATGATGTCCAGGATTTCCATGCCAGTCTCCTAGCCTCGGCTTCTCTTCGGAAATTATCAGATGATTTTATATCACTGTTCGCCGAACGCCGCCTCGGCCGGCGCGCTGCTGAAACTATTCCGTGAAGTGGAGGGCACGCAGGGGTAAACGTTCACCGGTCGTCGCGGTCGCGGCCGGCCGCGTCGGTGCGGTAGGCCTCCCATCCGCGCTCGGAGGGGTGGAAGAATGCGCCCTTCTCGAGCCCGTCGGGCAGATAGCGCTGGTCGACCCACCCTTCGGGGTAGCTGTGCGGGTACTTGTAGGTGCCGTAGTTCTCGGAGCCGGGCCGGTGCCGGTCGCGCAGGTAGTCGGGCACCTTGCGGGAAGGGCCGTTGCGCACTTCGCTGAGCGCCTCGAAGATGCCGCACGCGGCGTTGCTCTTGGGGGCAAGCGCCATGTAGGTGGCCGCTTGCGCCAGGATGAGCTGGCATTCGGGATAGCCGATGACCTCGGCCGAACGGAACGCGGCCTCGCCGATGAGCAGCGCCTGCGGGTCGGCGTTGCCGATGTCCTCGGCGGCGCAAATGAAGATGCGCCGCGCGATGAACTTCGGGTCTTCCCCGCCGTCGATCATGCGGGCAAGCCAGTAGAGCGCGGCGTCGGGATCGGACCCGCGCATGGACTTGATGAACGCGGATATGACGTCGTAGTGCATGTCCTTGTTCTTGTCGTAGGGAAGCGCGCGGTGCGGCGTGGCCGTGCGCACCATGGCCTCCGTGATGGGCGCGGGGGCATCGGCGGCAGGTTCGCCTCCGCCGCGCGCGCCGTCCGCCGCCGCGAGCTCGGCCGCGAGTTCGAGCGTGGTGAGCGCGCCGCGGCCGTCGCCGCCCGAGAGCACGACGATGGCCTGCCTGGCGACGTCGTCCAGCGCGAAGCGCCCTGCAAGCCCACGTTCGTCCCGGAGGGCGCGGTCGAGCAGGACGCCCACCTCGTCGTCGGACAGCGAGTGCAGCTCGACGACGCGGGAGCGCGATATGAGCGCGGAGTTGACCTCGAAGAAGGGGTTCTCGGTGGTGGCGCCCACGAGGACCAGGACGCGGTCCTCCACGGCATGCAGAAGCGCGTCCTGCTGGCTTCGGTTGAAGCGGTGTATCTCGTCGACGAAGAGGATGGTGCGGATGCCGCCCGTCTCGAGCCGGCGCTCGGCCGCCGAGATTTCGCGGCGCAAGTCGGACACCGTGCCGCCGATGGCCGACACCTCGACGAACGTGGCCTTGGTGGTCTCGGCGATGACGTGGGCGATGGACGTCTTGCCCGTTCCTGCGGGCCCGAACAGGATGACCGAGCTCAGCGTGTCGGACTCGATGGCGCTGCGCAACCAGCTTCCCTCGCCCACCGCGTCGCCCTGGCCCACCACGTCGTCGAGCGAGCGCGGACGCAGGCGCACCGCGAGCGGCGCCACCTCCATGCGGCGCCCGGTTTCCACCTCTGTGAACAACGAATTGGTTTGCATGGCGTCATGCTATCACGATATCGAACAAATGTACAGTGCTGCGGAGGACGTGCTCCGGCGCGCGCTAACGCGCTCCGCCGCCACCGCCTCCGAAGCCGCCTCCGCCGCCTATGGAAAAGCCGCCGCCCATGCCGCTTCCGCTGCTGCTTGAGGACAGCGCCGCGTTGGCCGTGGAGACGGTGTTCGCCATCGTGCTGGAAAGCGTCCCGGCAAGCGACGCGCCCGCGCCGTGCGCGTAGTGCGGCGAGTACCAGAACCACCAGGGCATGTAGACCGACCCGGCGGGCTCGTCCACGAAGATTTCGGGCACCTTCAGCCGCAGCTCCTTCATCACCTGCTCGGCGATGCCGAACTCGTAGGCGTACACCATGAACTCGCCCCACACCTTCACGTCGGTGGGAGGCCGCTCGTCGAGCGCGGAGAAGTCGGCAAGCCACCGCTTGAGCGCTGCAGCCTTCGCGCGCACCTCGGCGCCGCGATGCGTCATGCGCCCCATGAAGCGCGAGACGACGAACCGAACGACGCCTGCGCCGACCCCGGCCACCATCGGCACCAGGTTCTCGATCCCAACGCCCAGAAGCACGCCGCCTCCGGCCGCAACCAGCGCCACCGCGGCCATGACCATCTTCAGCATGGAGCCCTTCGCCTCGAAGTAGCCGAGGACGTCCACCTTGCGGCTCAGCGTGGTCTGGAAAAGGCTCATCGCGTCGCTGAATTCCCGGGGATGCTTCTGGCCGTATTTGTTGATGGTGCCGAACCACACGTGCTGCTGCGGCGACTCCGTCGCGTCCGAGTCGCCTGCGGGAAACTTGTCGAACAGCATGTCCAGGACGGCGCGCCCCACGGGGTCCGACCCCGCGTTGACGGCGTCTGCGACCTCGGGCACCTTCACCATGCAGTAGTCCTCGACCAGGCGCCCGCGCGCATCGGGATAGCTTCCCTTCTCCATGCGGATGGCGCCCTTGTGCGCCAGCTGCATGACGGCTGCCGTGAAGTCGTCGGGGCTCTCCTTCTCCCAGCGCCACAGGCGGCCGATCTCGGGCGGCTGCGCCTTCGGGTCGGGCACGTCGCGCCAGTACTCCTCCTGGAACTTCGGCTTGTACTCCCTGCCGTGGCGGAAGAACATGACGAGCGCCCACGCGATCAGGGCAAGCGCGACGAGAACGCACGCAACGATCAGCGCAACGGCGCTCATGCGCTGGGCGTTCGCCTGGTCGGCCCACTGCTGCTCCTCGGCAAGGATGCCCGCAAGCGCCTCGCCGTCGTGCACCGCAGCGGGGTCGACGCCCGAGAGCCAGCCGGGCGGGAACGTGATGCGCGCTTCGGCGAACTCGCCCGGCGCCACACGCGGCACGGTATAGCTCACCGTGCCGTCGCCGTTGACGGAAACGCTGCCGTCCAGCGGGCCATGGCCCCAGGCCCGCACGTTCTCCCCCGCCTGCACGGCCGCTCCAGCGGGCACCGGCAGCGTGATGGTGCAGGCGACGTCGTCGGAGGCTTCGGCCCACTGGCTTCCGACATACTGCCAGTACAGCTCGGCGACGTCCGAATGCACCTGGGCGGCGCCTTCCATGCGGTACGAGAGGTCGACCGTCAGCCGCTCGTCGTCCGCCTCGAAGAACACGTATACGGAGGCCTGGGCGACGTCTACGGAATAGCCCGCATAGCCGGGACCTCCCGAACTGCGCCACTGCGTCTGGAACGGAACGTCCGCAAGCTCGACCGCATGCCCGGACCCATCGACCAGGCTCACGCCCTGGACCTCCAGTGAAGACCCGGTGGGCAGGCTGTCGAACGTCCACCAGACGCAGGTGAAGCTGCCGTCGAAGTCGAAGGTGCGCCGCTCTTGCACTTGGAGCGCGCCGTCCTTCTGCACTTCGGCCGAGATCTCAACCTGCGGCATCGTGTAGCTTTTCGCGAGCGCCGGCTGCGGGCATGCGAGAAGCGCAAGAGCCGCCGCGGCAAGCGCGGCCGCGAGCAGGAAGGCGCGCGCGAAGCCTGCGGGCGACGCCTTTCGGAGGCGGGACGCGGCCATGCGCTACTCCTGCGAGAAGGAGACCTGCGGAGCCACGTCGGCGACGGCCTCGGCGTCGAAGCTGTCGCGGCGTTCGAAGTGGAACATGCCCGCAAACACGACGCCCGGGAACGTCTCGATGGCCGTGTTGTACTTCATGACCGTGTCGTTGTAGCTCTGGCGCATGTAGCTGATCTTGTCCTCGGTCTGGGAAAGCTCGGTCTGAAGCTGCTGGAAGTTGGCGTTCGCCTTCAGGTCGGGATAGGCCTCGGCCACGGCGAACAGGCTTTTCAGGGTTCCGGTGAGCGCGCTGTCCGCCTCCATCTTCCCCTCGGGCGTCTTCGCCCCCATGACCGCGGTGCGCGCCTCGATGACCCGCTGCAGCGTGCCGCTCTCGTGGCTGGCGTAGCCCTTCACGGTCTCCACCAGGTTGGGGACCAGGTCGAGCCTGCGCTGCAGCTGCACGTCGATTTGCGCCCATGCGTTGTCCGCGCGGTTGCGCAGCTTCACCAGATTGTTGTACATGCTGATCAGCGCGACCGCCAAGATCGCGACGATAGCTACGACCACTATGAGGACTATTGCGAATGCAGACATGGTTGCTCCTAACCAGATGCTCTTCATATTGCGCTCACACGCGTTTCACATATAGGCTAGAAGTATATACCTGCCATGCCGTTCGCTGCCGTAAATAGACCGCTCACCCCCAAGGTGTTACCATGTCGGCGAAAAGCACGCTCGATTTCGAAGGGGTCTTCCATATGGACTTGGTCAAACAGGCCGGCATCGTCGATTCCATCCACGACACGCTGAACGACTTCGTGGGCAGCCGCATCAAGGTGCGTGCGAACATGGGGCGCTCCAAGATCGTCGAGAACGAAGGCGTCCTCACGCAGGTTCATCCCCGTCTGTTCATCATGGAGGTCGAGCGCAAGCGCGGGGCGAAGGCGCGCCATTCGTTCCAGTTCGCCGACATCCTCACCGGCATGGTCGAGCTGTCGCAGGACGGCGAGCCGATCTTCGGGGAGTTCATCGAGGCCGACGACCCCGACCCCGAGCCGCTTCCCGAGAACGTCAAGCTGTTCCACGACGAGGAAGAGCGCGTCCTTTCGTAAATGACTCCTTCCCTACCCGGCCGCCTTTGGTGTAGAATAATCAGGTTCGCTTCGGCGGCACATCTGGGGGCGTAGCTCAGTTGGGAGAGCGCCACGTTCGCAACGTGGATGTCGTGGGTTCAAGTCCCATCGTCTCCACCAGAAACATCGGAGGGAGCCACGTGGCTCCCTCTTTTTTGCGTCGAAGGACGTCTCGCCATGCAACGACAGGGACGAAAGGCGTCGTCGTGCGGCCCCGCTGCTGCGCCCGCTACGAGCCGTAGTTGCTGGACATGAAGTCGAGAAGCTCCTGGCGCGAGTGGAGGTTCGTCTTCGAGTAGATCCGCGTGATGTGCGTATGCGCAGTGGTCGGAGAGATGTACAGCTCCTCCGCGACGCGCTTCTGCGTGTGCCCCATGGCGTACAGCGCAAGCACCTCCGTCTCGCGGTCGGACAGAAGGAACTGCCTCCCCATCCTGCTGGCCTGCTCGTGGATGGAGCCTGCGCGCCCATCGCCTGCGGCGTTCGCGTCGTCCAACCCGAGGAAGCGTTCCAGCACGTTGGGAACCTCGGTGCTCGATGCCGCGCCCTCGCCGCCTGCGGATGCGCCTGCGGCGTCCGACGAAAGCCCCTCGCCCAGCGAGCGTTCGACGCCCAGCAGCTTGACCAGGACGATCTGCGTGGAGATCAGCAGGAGCAGGCTGATCACCGAGCCCGTGAAGTGGCTGTCGCCTCCCACGGGCAGCACGAACAGCAGGAAGCGGCCCAGGTCGTGCGCCCCGAACCATATGACCCACGACGCGCAACCGTAGTACAGAGGATCGCGCCACCCCGACCCCATCAGCAGGACGGTGAAGTACCACACCGCGGCCATCATGACGTTGTTCAGCGCCTCAGAGACGACCGCGCCGGCCACCAGGTTCTCGTGCAGGCCCGTGTACAGCACCAAGGTGATGCCGGCCAGCAGCTCCAAGATGATCCAGATGCCCACCATCATGACCTTTTCGCGGTGGCGCACCGTCGATGCCACCACCCCGAGACTTATCGCTGCGGTGATCAGAAACAGGGCCGCGTTGCCCCAAAGCCCGAGAGGCCGGTACACGTCGTCGGGGAAGCCGCAGAGAAACCCGGACACCAAGATGATTGCGAACAGGCCCAAGACGGACGTAGCCAGAAACCGCGGGTTCGTCAACATGCTTCCGAGCAGAGCGCGGCCCTCCGGGGCATTCTCTGGAAAACCGTCGCCGCCTGCACCGAGACCGTCCTTCAGCGCGCCGACGGGAAACTGCACCAACATGAGGGCCCCGGCCAGGATAGCGCAGGCTTCCGGCGGCAGCAGGCGAAGGCAGAACAGAAGCGCGCCGTTCATGGCAAGGGCGAGGAAGACGTATGCCGTGACGGCAACCGGGGAAAGCCGGCGCGCCTTCCTGAGCCAACCGGCCAACACGACCCCCGTGGCCGCCATGAGAACGCTGGACAGGACGAGCTTCAACGCCGCGGTGCACAACCCCAGCAGGCTCAGGACGCCCATGAGCACGAACGCGATCGCCTGCAAGACGATACCCACCGCCATAAGCGATGCGGCGAACCGGTTGCTTAGGGCGACCCTGCTCTTGTAAAGGACGACCACGGCCAGGCCGAAAAGGACGACGGTCGCCAGCGACGCCCGGTCTGCCAGCAGGGTGCTCTTCGGTCCGCAGATTTCGCTGTAGGTGGCAAGATGCCACCCCAGAAACGCGATGCCCAGCCCCAGGGAGGGCAACGCCGCGGCCTTCAGGCACTGGGATATGCGAGTGTGCTCGAGAATGTCTGCCAAACCGGGTCCTCAGCCGCCTTCCTCGTCTGAACGAGGACAAATGCGTTCGCCGCAATCGCGCCCGCATCGCCCCTGGCATCTGATACAGCATAAACCTTTTCCCGAATGCCTTGTCGTCTCTTTGAGAGGATATGCCCCATCTTTCATCCGCCGCGAAAAGAATCCCCGCAAAGCATCTCAATCAGACGACAGCGCAGCCTTCGCGGCCTCTACCCTGCTTGCATGGCACACGTCCCTCGGAATGGAGTCGATGTGGTAAGAGAACCGGACGCCTTCGCCATCATGGCCGCCTGCTTTGCCCCGCCTTCCGAAGAGGAGTGGCGCAGCATAGCCTCCGATCGCGCGTGGGCGGATTTCGTCCTCGTGCTCCGCGGGCTTCTCGAGCACGGCATCGACCCCGACGCTCCCCGCCGCCCCTTCCGCTCCAAGCCGTCCCTGACGGAATCCCTGAGCCTCGAGGAGACGGCGGCCTTGTTCAAGCCGCCCGACCACGACGCCTTGACGCGGTTTTCGAACCGCCACTTCGTCGGAGGGCTGCCCCAACAGTCCGCGATGCCCGTCGAATCGCTGTACGCGAACCGCACCACGCAAGGCCTCGACCCGGTCGAGGAGAAGGGTTTCTACGGCGCGGAGCCGGCCGCATACATGCGCGACCTGGCCGCCTCGCTGGGCCTCAGCCCCGCCGGCCTGTTTCTCGAGTACCCCGATCATCTCTCGTGCGAGCTGGAGGTTCTCGCATACCTGCTGGAGGAGGGCGCAACGGGCGCCGTCCGACAGTTCCTGGTCGAGCGCCTCGCGTGGCTTTCCAGCTTTCGCCAAAGGCTGCTCGGCCTCGACGACGCACGCTTCCACCTGGCCATCGTTGACGCCATCCTGGACATTCGATCGATCGCCGTGCGTCCGCATTAGACGCGCGTTGAAGCTTTCCGAAGAGGGGGAGGGAGGAGCACGCAGGGACGACCCACGAAACATGCAAGCGAGACACATGGGGAGGAGAACACATGTCTCACGACATCACCAGACGAAGGTTCATACAAGGCGGGACCGGGGTTGCCGCCGCCGCAACGCTGCTTGGCGGCGGCTTCCTCGGCTTCGACGCCTGGCGCCAAGCATATGCCGACGCGCCAGCAAAGGAGGTCAAGCAGGTCCATTCGCTGTGCAACTCCTGCTCTTCCAAGTGCGGGTTCACTGCAACGGTGGAGGACGGGAAGGTCATGACGATGATCGGCGACCCGGAGCACCCCTACTGCGACGGCACCTTGTGCGCCCGCGGCTACGGGTACGCCTCCATCGCATACTCCGAGGACCGGCTGACCAATCCCTTGAAGAGGACGGAGACCGGCGCGTTCGAGGCAATCAGCTGGGACGACGCCATCAAGGAGATCTCCGAGAAGATAACGCAGATCATAGACGAGGACGGCCCGCAGGCCCTCGTGCTCATCCAGGACCCGCGCCCGTCGGGCAGCTACTACACGAAGCGGTTCATGAACGCCCTGGGAAGCGCCAACGTCTACACGCACGGCGTGTCGTGCAACATGTCCAAGGTTTCGGGCATGACCCAGGCCATCGGCGTTGGCGACTTCGTCTCCGACGTCGCCAACGCGAAGATGGTCATGTTCCTCGGGCGAAGCTACGCCGACGGCATCCGTCCCGGCTCGTTGCATGACCTGCAGGCTGCACGCAAGAAGGGCGCGCGCATCGTCATGGTCGACCCGCGCTACAATGCCAGCTGCCTCTATGCCGACGAATGGGTTCCCATCAAGCCGGGCACCGACCTCGCGCTCGTCCTGGCCATGGCGAACGTGCTGGTGGGCCGCGGCACCTACAACCAGGAATACGTGGCCAACAACACCGTGGGATTCGAGGACTGGGCGGCGCGCCTGCCCGAGTACACGCCGGAATGGGCGGCCGAAATCACGGGCATTCCCGCCGAGACCATCACGCGTCTGGCCGAAGAGATGTGGGAAGCCGCCCCGGCCTCTTCCATCGAGCAGGGCTGGCGCGCCGCCTTCGGCTGCTCGCACAAGAACTCCGGCGAAACCGCCCGCGCCCTGTGCCTGTTCAACACGCTGCTAGGGTGCTGGGGTGCCGAAGGAGGGGCCATCTTCTATCCCAGCGCGTCCGCAGGAAAGCTCACCGACCCCCGCTTCGCGGCGCCGCCCGCCCCGAAGGAGAAGATCCTCGGGTCGGCGGAATACCCGCTGGCGGCAGCCAGCATGGGCGTTTCCACTTTCGCGCTGCAGCAAATCGCCGAAGGCAAGGTGAAGGGCGTAATCTTCTACCAGTCGAACTGCGTGGGCGGCTACTCCAACCCGAAGCAGCTCGACGAGTGGGTTCGGCAGGCGGAGCTGTCGGTCGCCATCGACGTCCAGATGACCGAGACCTGCAAGGCATGCCAGTACGTCCTGCCCGACACCAGCTACCTCGAGCGCCTCGAAGTGCCCGAGTTCGTAGGCGGCAGGGTCCCCGTCGTCGCCTTGCGCGACCGCGTTCTCGACAAGATTCACCCCGAAACGAAGCCCGTCGACGAGATTTTCGCCGAGCTCGGGCGCGCGTGCGGCGTCGGCCAGTACTTCGATTTCACCGTAGACGAGCTGGCTGACGCGCAGCTCGCGACGGTGGGGCTGTCGCTCGAGCAGCTGCAGGAGGAAGGCATCGTGGCCTTCCCGGAGAAGGCCTACAAACCCGGCAAGGAAATCACCTGGAAGACGCCTTCCGGCAAGATCCAGTTCACCAGCGAGGCGTGCGCGAAGGCCGGCTTCACCCCATCCCCGACCTGGATCGAGCCCTTGGTCATGCCCGAAGAGGGGCAGTTCAGGCTGGTCGGCGGCAAGCAGACCATCCACACCCACACGCAGACCGCGAACATCAAGCCGCTGATATCCATCAGCAAGAAGTACGGGCTCGAGCGGCCCTGGATCAACGCCGACGTCGCCGCCACCTTGGGCATCGAGGACGGCGACGAGGTGGAGATTTCCTCCGACGCCTTCACCGGCAGGACGAAGATCAAGGTGACCGAGCGCATCGAGCCGACGTCGCTGTACCTTCCCAGCCACTACGGGCGCATGATTCCCGAACAGCAGCTCTCCTACGGCGTGGGTCTGAGCCAGATGGACTTCGTGCCGTTCCACCTCGAGCCGGGATACGGCGGAACCATGGCCCAGGAGACCGTGGTCACGGTTAAGAAAGTAGGTGCATGATGACGCGCTACGGCATGCTTATCGATACCAAGAACTGCATTGGGTGCTACGCCTGCCGCACCGCCTGCCAGAGGCAGAACGGCCTCGACGGCGACGTGGACTACATCAGGTACGAGGAGCGGGAGACCGGCAAGTTCCCGCACGTGAGAATCGAGGCCGTCCCGCTTCAGTGCATGCATTGCGAAGACGCCCCCTGCGTCGGAGTGTGCCCGACCGGCGCATCCTACGTCGACGACACCGGAAGGGTGCGCGTGAACGAGGAGAAGTGCATCGGCTGCCGCTACTGCATGGCGGCATGCCCCTACGGCGTGCGCGTGCACAACAAGGCCACCGGAGCCGTGGAGAAGTGCAAGTTCTGCACGGCCGAGGCCTTCGAGGGCAAGGCGAAGACGTGCAGCTGCGTGGAGGCGTGCGTCACCGGGTGCCGCGTCTTCGGCGACTTGGACGACCCCGACGGCGAGCTTGCTCGCGCGATCGTGGAGAAGAACGCCCTGCCCATCGCGGGAGACCGCACAAAAGCAAAAATCTTCTATGTGAGGTGATCGTGTGACTTACGAACCGATTTGGGGCTCCATCATTGCCTGGTACCTCTTCCTTGCCGGCGTCGGCGCAGGAGCCTTCGCCACGTCAGCGTTCCTCAGCTGGCGCCACCCCGAGGCCACCACGATGCGCAAGGTGGGCCACATCATAGCGCCCATCGCGGTCGGCATCGGGCTCGTGCTGCTCATGGTCGACGCCGAGGCGGGCTTCCAGAACCCGCTGCGCTTCTTCTACCTTCTGGGCAACTTCGGATCCGTGATGACCTGGGGCGTCGTCTTCCTGGGCATCTTCATGGTGGTGGCCGTCGCCGCGCTCGTCCTTGACCTGCTGAAGCGCCCCGTTCCGGGCTGGCTCGAGAACGTCGGCGCGGTGCTGGCCCTGTGCGTTGCCGTCTACACGGGCGCCCTGCTGGGCGTGTGCAACACCTACCCGCTGTGGAACAACGCGCTCCTGCCCATCCTGTTCCTGGTGTCCGCCCTCTCGACCGGCGCCGCCAGCGTGCTGTGCGTCTCGATCGTCCACCACGCAGACGAGTTCAACATGGTTGGCGTGCTGAAGAAGTTCCACTTCTGCCTGCCCATCATCGAACTGCTGCTCGTCGCGTCGCTGCTGTTCATCACGCAGTCGAATTCCGAGGCAGGCTACCAGTCCGTCATGAGTCTGGTCGCGGGAGAATGGGCGGTCTGGTTCTGGCTTGGCCTGGTGTTCATCGGCCTGGTCGGCCCCACCATCCTGGAGACATGGCTCCTCTTCTTCACGTCCGAGAAATTCGAGAAGAGCCGTCTGGCGCACTGGATCAGCTTCGCGTCCGACGCAGGCGTCCTGATCGGCGGATTCCTGCTGCGCTACCTGGTCGTCATCGCGGCCGTGCCGCTGCCAGTCGCCACCCCGCTGCTATAGTGCATGCCGACATGGCGAAAAAGAGGGGGCCAAGCGGCCCTCTCTTTTTTTGCGCCTGGAAACGCGCTCTTCTTGCGTCAGGGGACTGCACCGAAAGACGCTCGCCTACGACAGCGCCATGAACGCATACGACGCATTGCCGTCGGCGAACGCCGCGTCGATGAGGTAGACGAAGCCGGGCTCCATCGCGAACGCGACCGTGCCGTCCTCGTCGAGCGTGCGCGGCACCTTCTGGCCCTCGACCGAAAGGTCGACCTTCGCGAAGGCCTTCTTGGAGGACGCATTGCCTTCGACATCCGCGTCGGCGAGAGGCCTGCGCACAACCTCCACGGCGGTGGGCGCCGAAGTGAACGTCACCGTGGCGGCGGTCTCGCCGTCGATTATCGCATCCATGGTGCCTTCGGCAAGCACGCCGTCCTCGGCGACGTAGTCGCCTTCCAGCGCCTTCGGCCCGCCGTCAGGGCCTGCGGCTGCGAATTCGTACCGGAAGGGGTCGATTCCCAGGGAAACCTGCCCCAGCGCCGTTCGGTATTCCACCGACGCCGCCGGGACGCCGTCCGCGCTCGTTGCGGAGAACACCATGTCCACGAGGTCGGCATACTGCTCGGCGTCGGCAGGCGTGCCCTCCTCGAGCACCTGGATGCGCGTGATTCCCGGATACTGCCCGGGATACGACTCGAGCATGATGCCGTTGCCGACGACCTCGACGATGTTGCCCGCCGCGAGGCGCGCCGCGTCGATCGGCTGCCCGTCGATGCCCAGCAAGGCTCCCTCGGGAAGCGTGGGGACGTAGGGCGTCTGCGTGTCTTGGTCGACGAAGAGCACGTCGCCGCCGTCGACGTAGGCCACCATCGCGCGCTGCACCGTCGCATCCGCCGGCGCGACGGAGAACTCGTCGCCTGCAGGCCCTTCGCCGGCGCCTCGCCCGCCGTCGGCGGCGCACCCGCTCGCCAGCACGAGCGCCAGGAACGCCGCGAACCCGCAGAGCGCTATCCCGACGGCCTTGCGGTAGCCCAGATGCGCATCGATGCGGCGCATCCGCCGAACCCTCGTCTCGCCCGTTCCCATGCAATCGCCTCCCTGCTGCCTCTTCGCGCTCCTCGCGGAACCGCTGTGTCCCGGCCATCGCGCCGCGGCATCGGCCGCTGCGGCGACCGCGCGCCGCGCGTCATGTCTTGGATAGGGTACCGGGAACGAAGACGACAGCAGGGCGCGCACCGCGCCATTGTTTCCCGTCCGTAGGGAAACCGTTCCGACCGTGGGCCTTCCGGCGCCGCTAGGGGTGCACGTCGAAGGCGTTGGCAAGGCCGCTGGGCGCCAGCACGAACCCGCGCGAGTCCTTCGCGCCCTCATATGCCAGGTTCATGGCACGCAGCTTCATGGCGTTGGGGTTGCGCGCGTAGACGTCGGCGGCCTCGACGAACATCTCGGAGATGTCCTTCTCGACCTCGGCGAGCAACAGGCGCGCGTTGCGCTCGCGTTCGGCCTGCGCCTCCTTCGAGAGGGCATTCTGCAGCTCGGGAGGAATCATGATGTCGCGGATCTCCACCGACATGACGGTGATGCCCCACTGCTCGCACTTCTCGCCGAGCGCCTCCTCGAGCTCGTGGTCGATCTGCTTGCGGCGCATGGACACGTCGGCCAGGTTCAGCTGGCCGATCACGTCGCGCATGGCGGTCTGCGCCGAGCGCAGCACGGCCTTCGGATAGTTCTCCACCTCGAAGCACGCCTTCTTCGGGTCCCACACCATCCAGAACAGGATGGCGTCGACGTCCACCGGCACCAGGTCGGCGGTCAGCGCCGCCTCGGCCGAGAACGACGCCGTGCGGATGCGCAGGTCGACGTGCACGGTGACGTGGTCGACAAACGGGATGCACAGGTACACGCCCGGACCGCCCAGGCGGTGGAACTTGCCCAGACGCAGGATGACTGCGCGCTCCCAGTGCGGCGCCACGCGCAGCGTGCAGGCCAAAAGGAAGCCGGCAACCACGCCAAGCGCCACCGTAAGCGGCGACATGAAGGCCATCGTGGCGAGGAACACCACAAGGAAGCCCACGCAGAACATGCAGATGGCGAACAAGTACACGCCGCCGCGCGACGCGTCGTTCGACACGATCTCGGTGCTTGCCACGGAATGCGACGTAGGCTTGGAAGACGCCGACTCGGCGGCGCCGTCGCGTTTGAACACACCCATCCCAGATACGCCCCTCTCTTGCCCGCTATCCCTTCTGGGCCTCTACGCGGCTGCTCACCAGCGCACCGATCTCCTCGACGGGAACGCCCAGCTCGATGCACTGCCGTATGAAGTCGTCCACCAAGGCGTCCACCTCGTCCAGGTCGGCGTCGGCATGCTCGCCTGCGCGCTCGGACACGAACGTGCCCTTGCCGCGCTTGGACACGATGTAGCCGTCGCGCTCGATGTCCTGGTAGACCTTGCTGACGGTGTTGTAGTTCACGCCCAGCTCGACGGCCAGCTCGCGAACGGTGGGAAGCTTGTCGCCCGGCGCGTACCTGCCGGACGCGATGAGGAAGACCAGGCGGTTCCGCAGCTGCAGCCAAAGGGGGATGCCGCTCTCGGCATCTATGTATATCCTGTCGATGGGATTGTCGGGGCTCACGGGGGCTGTACCCTCCGTCTCGTTCAGAAGAGCGGTCGGACCATGACCATGATACCCGCTTCCCCTGCCCGTTGTCACATGATGCGCCGCCGGGCCGTAGCCGAACGGCAGGACGGGGATGGCTGTCGCGACGCCTTCCACGGCCCTACGCCCCCAGCTCCTCGGCCTCGGCGTCCAGCACCTGACACAGCATTTCGGCCACGCCTGCATAGAACCCCGTCTTCGCACGCGCTTGCACGTCGTCGCAGAACTGCGGCAGCCATGTCATCAGGTGGTCCTTCAGGAAGGCGGTCTGCGACGCACGCGACATCCCCACCGCCACGGCGTCGCCCTCCTGAAGGCCCATCATCTCTCGCTCGCACAGCCGTGCCATGAACTCCAGTTCCGTGGCCGCGTGATCTTCGGGAAGGCGCACCCCGTCGGCCTGCTGGAACCCGCACTCGCGGTAGGCGGCAAGCACCTCGTCGCGGGCGTCCTGCATCAGCAGGTGCTCCTCGCTGGTGTACACCGACTCGTACGGTGCGACCGGATCGGCCGACATGCCCAGGAACAGCGCCGCGAAGTCGGCAGCGACATCGGCGCGGGCCTGCTCGAGTCCCTCGCCGGGAAGCTCGGAGAGGTATTCCCCGAGCTTCCCTGGAAGGGAGGGAGAGGACTTGAGCCCAGCGAGGACGTCGACCGTCGGCTCGGTGAAGAGAAGCGACGACAGGAACTGATAAGTGAGCATCCTGTCCTTTGCCAGAGACGCACCTTCCGTGCAGACCGCATCCGTCATCGTCGCTCCCCTCGTTTCGGTTCGAATGTCTTGCGCCTATGCTACAGGAACATGCTGATGCCCTGCGCCGCCTCGAGCGCCACGGGGCTCACCAGCGCGGCGTGCAGGCCCGCCGCCAGCACCACGAAGCGCAGCGTGAAGCCGCCCACCAGCGCGCACGCGCCCCCGGCCACGGGCAGCGCCGTGGTGACGGCCTTGTCGACGCGCCGGCGCGCAACCAGCAGCTGGACCACGGCCGCCACCAGCGGAACCACCAGGCCCACGACGACCACCAGCAGCCAGAACTGCACGCTCAGGGCACCTTCGGTGAGGATGCCCACCGAGGTCGCCTCGTTCGTTCCGGCACCCTGCATGGTGGACACGAACGCCACCAGCACGATGCCTTCCAGCACCACCAGGGCGACCACCACCTTCTCAAGAAGCGAGCGGATGGGTTCGAAGGCCTCGTCACGCTCCACGAAGGTCGCCAGGATCAGCACCGCCGCCAGTCCCGTGTCGAACGCCGACACGGTGAACAGCGCCGGCAGCAGCCAGGTGTCCCACAAGGGGATGGACCCCGCGGCGCCCAGCAGTATGCCGGTGTACACCGCCACGCCGACCGCCAGCGGGATGCCGACGACGGCCAGGACCTTGCCCACCGTCTCGCGATGCGCGCCGAACCACTTCCACGACCCCGACAGCCACTCCGCCACGGGCTTGGTGGCCACGAGCGCGCTCAGCAAAAACACGATGAACGCCACCAGCAGAAGCCACGCGCCGATGGTCATCCACGACGTGGGGTTCACGAAGCTCCCGAAGACCCACATGGCCTGCAGGGGCTTCTCGACCTCGGCGATCAGCGAGAACAGCCCGATGGCCAACGCGCCCACGGTGATCCACATGCCGCCGGTCACCGTCTTCTCGAACCGGCCCGGACGGGCCAGCTTCACGAAGGCCGTCGTCAGAAACGCGCCCGCCGACAGGCCGCCGAGGAACAGGTAGATCGCAGGCAGCCAGCTCCAGGTATCTTGCAACTCAACCACGATATGCCTCCTTTCTTCGCGTCTGGGCGCCACGCACGATGCGCGACGCCCGCGCATCGCCCTACGATGCTACGAACGAAGGCTTGCTCGAACCGGACACTACTTCCTTCGCGACCTTCTCCGACTGCATCTTGCGCAGCTCGTCCATGGGGCCGAAGTGCAACGCCTTGGTGGGGCAGGTCGCCACGCAGTGCGGCATTTCGCCCTCGTCGATCTTGACGCCGTTGCCCAGGCATGCGTCGCACTTGTCCATGCCGGCGTCGGTGTACTCGGGCACGCCGAACGGGCAGGCGAAGAAGCAGTAGTGGCAGCCGATGCACTTGTCCTTGTCAACGGTCACGATGCCGTCCTCTTCGCGCTTCGAGATGGCGCCGGTGGGACACACCTCCTTGCATGCGGGCTTCTCGCAGTGCATGCAGGACATGGACACGAAGGTGCGGTGCGTGTCGGGGAACTTGCCGCTGTCCACCTCGTGCACCTTGCGGCGCGCGATGGTGCCGGGCTCGATGCCGTTCCACTGCTTGCATGCGACCTCGCACGCCCAGCACTTGATGCAGCGGCTGGTGTCAGCGTAAAAGCCGTATTGCTTTCCCATGATTACTTGGCCTCCTCGGTTTTGCTGATCTTAACCAGCGTCTGCTTGGACATGGCGGAATTGAACGGGTCGAAATGCGCCGGGTCGCTGTCGTAGAGCACGTTCACCTCGCTGCCGCCGTCTCCATGGCCGTAGCCGGGCAGGTCGAGCTCGTCGCATTTCTGCCACCAGCCGCGGCGGCTCATCAGCACGTCGGGGGCGATGCCCTCCATGGTGCGGGCGACCAGCTTCACCCAGCCGTGGGGGCTTTCAACCTTCACCCAGTCGCCGTCCTTGATGCCGTACTTCTCGGCGGTGGCGGGATTCATCTTCACCCACGGGTAAGGCTGCAGCTCGCGCAGGTAGGGCACGTCGACGTAGTAGCTGTGGTTGCACAGGCGATATGCATGGACGTCTGAGAAGACGAGCGGGTAGTCCTTCGCGATTTCGGGCGTGCCGGCGACGCTTTCCGCAGGACCGTTGTACACGGGCAGCGGGGATATCGTGCCCGTGTCGTCGCAGTTCGGCTTGTTGCCGATCCACTCGTTGTAGCACTGCACCTTGCCGTGGGGCAGCGCCTCGAACATCTTGGCGTAGTCCTGGTAGGCAGGCTCGGTCGCCTTCGCGCCATCGGTGCGCTCCACGAAGATGCCGTCGTTGGCGGCGCGCAACTCGTCGAGGTCGATGCCTGAGCCATCAAGCTGCTCGCGCAGGCAGGCGTCCATGTCGCCGTTCCAGAAGTCGTCGCCGTAGCCCATCTTCTGGGCCAGGTCGAGGTAGTACTGCCAGTCGGAGCGGGACTCGCCCATGGGCTCCTGAATGCCCTGGTTGATGGCGATGAACGTGCCGGCCGGGCTGTTCTTCGTGCCGAACTGGTGGCTGGTCTCGTAGTTCGTGGCCGCCGGCAGCACGTAGTCGGCATAGTCGCAGGAGGAGTTCCACTGGGTGTCCATGACCACGTAGAAGTCGAGCTTCTTCAGCGCCTCCTCCACCTTCTTGGGCTGGCGCGTGGCCGAAAGCGGGTTCGACGACTGGCCGAAGATGCAGCGCAGAGGGTACGGCTCGCCGGTGAGGATGGAGTTGATGCCCTTGAAGTATGCGGTGGTCGGGCCGGACTCCTGGGTCTTCATGGTCTGGAACCAACGCGGGGTCTCAGGACCGACGAGGTCGGACACGCCGGCCATGTAGCCGTTCTTCTCGTCCTCCTCGGTCTTGGGGAGGCGGTCGGTGAGGATGTCGATGGAGTTCGTCTTGATGAGCGGCTTCGGGGGCACCATGGAGGCGCTGCCGCCGCCGGCGATGCCCAGGTTGCCGGTGATGGCTTCGATGAGGCTGGCGCAGGCCACGGTCCAATGGCCGTCGTTCTGCTGGTCGCCGATGCCGTTTCCGATGTAGATGCCCATGGGCTTGATGGTGCCCATCATATGCGCCATTTCGGTGATCTGCGACGCCGGCACGCCGGTGTGCTCGCTGGCCCACTCGGCCGTGTAGGGCTTCATGTGCTCAGCCAGCTGGTCGAAGCCGTGGCACCAGTTCGCCACGAAGTCGTGGTCGTACAGGTCATCCTGGATGATGATATTCAACGCCGCCATCGCAAGCGCGCAGTCCGTGCCGGGCCGCACGGGAACCCACATGTCCGCCTTCGAGGCCATGGCGTCCTGCATGGGACGGATGTCGATGGTCTTCATGCCCTTCTCCATGGCATCCAACCGCGCGGTGGGATTGCCCTGGTTGATGGCCGAGTTCTCGGAGTTGTAGCCCCAGTTCACGGCCAGTTTCGTCTTGGCCAGCTGGCCGGGGTCGGTGCCGTTGGCGCCCATGTGGTTCGGGCCGCCCAGCGTGACCAGGCGCGAGAACATGCGCTGCGAGTTGCAGATGGCGCTGTGCAGGTAGTTCGGGCTGCCGTGCACGTTGAGGAAACGGCGCCCCATGGTGCCGAGAACCGCGTAGAACTGGGGCGAGAGCACGCCGTAGGACTTCGCACCGTACTGGTCCTTCTGCTCCTTCAGCTTCTTTGCGATGCTGTCCAGCGCCTCGTCCCAGGTAGTGCGCTCGAACTTGCCCTCGCCCTTCGCCCCGGTGCGCTTCATCGGATACAGGATGCGATCGGGCGCATACAGCACGCTCATGGCTGCGTTGCCCTTGGCGCACAGCGTCTTGCTGCCACGTCCGTAGTTGTTGCCGGCCTTCGGGTTGCCCTCCACATGCGTCCAGCGGCCGTCCTTGATGTGGCAGAGCGTAGAGCAATGCGTGCGGGCAGGACCGCACATCTGGCACCATTCGTGCTTGATTTCGGTGGCGTTGCTGCTGGTCGCGCCGGTTTTCTTGTCGTCAGCAGCGTAGGCAACCAGCGTCTGCGATGCGGTGCCAGCCACAGCTGCCGCCGCTCCCAGAGCTGCCGTGCCCGCGATGAACGCGCGCCTTGTCAAGCTCCCTTCCTTGTTCATGCTTTCCCCTCTCTCTCCTTGGGACTTTCCTCAGGTCCCGTTTCCGTGGAGTCCCGCTGGGCTCCGCTTCCTGCTTTCACTCGCATGCGCTTGCCGAACGCACGCGAATAGAGGCCTGTCGATAGGCACGAATCAAACGTGTGAATGTTGGAGAAGTTATAGACGAGCTCTCATAGAACCAACCCCTTCATGCGACGCCTTCCCGCATCGTGAACGAACCGGTTTATTGAACTATTGTCATAGTGTCATAGTTCTTTCGTGTTTACAAGACTGAAACATAAGGTTATTTATCCTATTTTCAGGATAATTCGAAGGCTGACGCGGCGCTTCCTTGCTTGCACAGCCGCTACCGCAAGCCGGGCGCAAATCGAACGCAAGCCATCTGTAGGATGCAGGGCAAATTGAGGCAGGCGGCCGCAAGGTGCAAGGTGTGCAGGGTGCAAGGTACGCAAGGTGCAAGGTGTGCAGGGTGCAGGGCAGGCACGAATGCCGGGGCAGAGCGCAATCTTCGGACCGGGGTGCGAGCAGACGACACGGCAGCCCCCAGATCGGGATGAATGCACACTGCGCGACAAGGTGCATGGTCGCATGGTCGCATGGTCGCATGGTCGCATGGTCGCATGGTCGCATGGAGCAATTCTGGGGCACGATGCCAGAATCCGGCGCCCTCGTGGACAAAATTTGCGGAAATCCGGGGTTTTCGCGGCGCCTTCCGGCCGCCTCTCGCACGGCGCCTCTGGCCGCAAAGCCCCTACCTGGCGCTTCTTGCGACCTCGCCTCCGGCACCGTGCCGCCCCTCGCTCCATCCGTTCGAAAAAACGCGGATTACCGCAATTTTTGTCCACGGAGGAGCGAAAAGCTGGCACGAGGGGTCGCCTGCACCCTCTTGTTCGCGGAGACGCGAAAGTCCACACGCGAGAAAACGCGCGAGGCGCAACATCACTGCCGCCGACGCCCAAAGCGCAGGAGTCCAAGAACAGGAACGGCCCGCAAGCCCTCGCGCCTGGATGCCGGGGCGCTCCGGGCATGCAAGCTTGGGGTTGCCCTTGCGTCGAATCCGTCTACCGCGGAAAAACCCGACCGCCCACCCCTGCGGGCAGGACCGAGGCCTTGCGGCCGGCATCGACGGACAGCGCTATGCGAACCGAAGCTGCGGCCAGCGAGTGCAGCCTCGCACCGCCGCCGCTGCTCGCCCTATTCCCACTCCGTACGATTATGTACGGTTATAGTTCAGGAAAGTTGCTCTAGTTCACGCAGTTATCGAAAAAAGCCCAAAACGGCCTTCTGGGGGACAATCCGGGGACAAATATCGAAACTCAACTGAAACTCAAGGAATTGAGTTTCTTTTTTTGTCCCCCGAGCGAATTCAAGTGATGTGATATGCCGTCACGTACGCGCATCAAGACAAAGCCGCTCGCGATTACTGCCTTGGAGTTGTTGCGAAAACAGAAACAGCCCAGTTCAAACGATAAAAGCCACCTGCACCCATTTCGCGCAATAGGGGCAGGTGGCTTGCAGGTGATGACCATAGCTAGCTAGAGAATGCTAAGCTGACTCTGCATCCGCGACGATCTCCTCAACGAACCATCGTGGATCCTCGTAATAGAGGTACGTGACCTTCCCTCCTATTCGCACGGTATAGCAGATCCCATCGCCGCCAACTCGTCTTGAAGACATACGGCGCACAGAAGTCACATCGTCGACAGGGTAAGTGACCCCATCGTACCATTGGATCGAAAGCGGTCGCACACGGCCGTCCTCATCTACGCGCGTCGTGACGCTGACGTATCGCTTTATCCTTCCCGAGATGCCCTGAACCATGCCTGACACCTACCTCAGGAACCCGATCGGATGAACAGTGTTATCACGTTTGATATCAAGCGAGCGCATAGTCTCATCGTTGAGCTCGACGACCCTGTGGACGCACTTATTACCGAACCTTCGGCGCAGCTCATCGATTGCGAGATCAAGCCTCTCGTGTTTGAGCGTTTCTTCTGTATCTCCGAACAAATCGGGCTGTACTGGTCGCGCCATCGGAATGAGGTTGGTCGCTCTCACATGAATCGCCCTGATGGCATGTTCTTTGTCGAGAGGTTGATTGGCGCGCAAGAGACTCATGGCAGTGTTTGCGATGTCTCGTGTCAGGCACGTTGGCACTCGCAGGGTCGTCTGCCGCGAATAACCCATAAGATCTACTGCACGTCTCACACCCACCGAAATCGTCCTACAGCGAAAATGCGACTCGCGCACCCTTTGGGAAACCGATTCTGAAAGCAGCCACACGAGGGCTTTAACATCCGCTTCGCATACAAGGTCATGCGGAGCGGTGAGACCGTTACCAATGCCCTTGATGACGTAGTCGACATCTGCTTTAGAAGGGTCCATCACTCGCACAGGACTTGCATCTTCGCCTCGTGCGAACGCCTTGAGCATGCGTCCGATCTTGCCGAACCGCTTGTCGAGGAAGTAGTCTCCGGCGTGAGCCAGATCTCCGATGGTCATGTACCCGGCTGAGTAGAGCTTGCGTGATGTCGCCGGTCCCACGTAAATCATCTCCGAGGCATCCATCGGCCAGGCCACGTCCTTGTAGTTTTCCTTCGTGATGGAAATGATGCCGTCGCCTGGGTCGGTGTCGCTTCCGAGCTTGGCAAATACCTTGTTCCAAGAGACGCCAACCGACACAGTGAGCCCCAGCTCGTCTTTGACGCGCTCGGAGATCTCGCCTGCTATGAGCATCTTATCGCCTCCGAACAAGGGAAGCGACCCCGATACATCGATCCAGGATTCATCGAGTCCGAAAGGCTCTACTTGGTCGGTGTATTCGTAGTAGATCATCCGAGCGAGCTTGGAGTATCGCTTGTAGGCCGCGTAATCAGGCGGCACGACGATGAGGTCAGGGCACTTCTGCTTGGCTTGCCAGATGGCCTCGGCGGTCTTCACCCCAGCCGCCTTCGCCTCGCGCGACTTCGCGAGGATGATGCCGCTGCGCCTCTCTGGATTGCCGGCGACGGCAACGGCTTTTCCTCGAAGGCTCGGATCGAGGTGCTGAGCGACGGAGGCATAGAAGGCGTTCATGTCTATATGCATGATGGTCCTCTCACGCATTACACCTCCTTAGGAAATGGGAACAAATGTTCGTCATCAAGATTTATAATGATGCACCCGTTAAGCGAATCCGTCAATCGAACAAACTGTAGTTTTTCAGATTCGGCGAGAGCTTGGGAGCAGTCGCGATGGGTCTGGTTTCTTGCAAAAGAAATGGTCAACCCTTACAATACGAACAGATGTTCTATCAGGAGGAAGAAATGAGACCAATTCAAATGGTGACGATACCGCAAGGCGTTCCGGTCGAGGGAACGGATCCAGTGATGTACATGCCTCTTTTCACGATGGAAGAGATTGGCAAGATGTCACCCGAAGCCCAGCTAGAGAAGATCAGGGCTTTCCATTGCGCATACGGGCAGTACGACACCCTTGAGAAGATCGACGAGAAAGTAGATCAGGGCTGCAACCCCTATCGCCGCAAGAGCCTTGCCGAAGCGCTGGAAGAGCAGCATTAGAGGCCTTCCAGGCAAACAAGGGGCAACCTAGCCTTCCTTCCCGAGCCCCATTTCTTCATAGGCCCAGCCATAGTCAACGATGAAATCGTCTCCGGTGCGAGAATCGAATGGGTGCTTCTCGCTAAGATCCTCATACATCGCCATAGGGATCATCGCCGAGCACAGATAGGTCCCATCGGAGAACAGGCCAACGGCAATACCCTCATCTTCAAGTCCCATGTACCTGACGTCATCGAATTCGGGGCCTTCCTTCTCTTCTGAGGCGAAGACGCCTGCGTAGATCTTGACGATCTCTACGATGCGGTCATCAAGGTCGTCGTCTGCGATGAGGATCTTCTCTCTCAGATCGTTGAGGGACGAGACCAGCCTGACCTCATAGCCAGCATTCGTGAAGCCTAGATTCACGCCGCTTTCGGTTATGGTATCGAGGACGCTCCTCAGCTCTCTGTCATCTTCGGCGTCAGGGTCGAGCTGGAGCAGAAGCTGCTTTGTCATGTCGTGGTACAGACATCTTGTCACGACGTTGAGGCTCTCGCCGCAGTTCGGGCAATCGTACACGAAAAGCGACCCGTCCATAACGCGATCTTTCAGTTCGGGATCAAGAGTCACATTCGCGGATGCGTGGTTCTGATAAACGCCCTGAGATCCGCAGTTCGGGCAGGTCACCTCTATGGGTTCTATCCTAGTCATCGTTGTAAAACTCCTCAATCGGCCATTCGAAGAAAGCGATGTCTCCTTGCAATCCCAAGATGAGTATATGACTCTGCGAACAAAGAGCATGTCCCGAGCAATGGACAGAGTAGGGCACAGAGCGCGTATGTGCCTCCCTCCTACTCGCGAGGGACGATGCGAACCACATCGTCGCGCACGTAGTTGTTTGCGTTCCAAGAATAGTCGCCTTCATGGTCGTAGCGCTCAACGTAAGGCACTCCGTCCATGTCGATGCCGTTGCGCTTGCCGTCACCGAAGCCGATCACGGGATAGGTCTTCCAGCCGCGCTCGTACTCGCTCATGAAAACAACGTCTCCGATGCGAACCTCGGAGACAGGCACCTCGATCGCGTCTAAGAAATCGCCGAGACGAAGCTCCTCGGGCATGGCTTGGTCGAACGCGTGCAGCATCTCATCGAAGTCGTACTCGCGCTGCTCGCGAGATTCTGGGAACGGCTGCCAGCCGGTCACGTTGTAGTCCTCGTCGTGGCTATTCTCGATGCGCTCGATGATCTTCCAGCCATCGATTATGTAGACGCCGTTGTCGCCTTGGTCGCCCAATCGTGAGAACCTGTCTATCCCCACACTGAGCGAACCTCCGAAGAAGTTGCCCACAACCTGAGCCAACCGTGCCCAACCGTACGAATCGCTGCTCGGCGGGCGATACCCTTGTAGCTCGCAATACTTGAGAAGCGGCTCGACGGTGTCTCGGCCCCCATTCCAGTGCAGATACAGCGCGAGATCCTTCTCCGGCGTAGTGATGACTGCTCGATTACCCATTCTGATCGACCTCCTTTTCCATGGCGCGGGCCCTTTGCCCTGCGCCTCATAGCTGGCAGAGCGCTCGGGTCCTTGAGGCGCGGCAAGGGAAGAAGGTGAAGGCATCATCAGCAAAAGAAAACGCCGTTAGTTTTTCGCAGAAGCGAAGCAATGCGAAAAAGTATCACCAACCCTTGCGCGCTCACGGTTCCGTGCGAGATGTGCTTGCTAGAGGCGAAGGAGCAAAAGCTGCACGTAGGCGAGGTCGAGAATGATTGAGCGTATACACGCCGGAGAGTTATCGCTGAATGCTCGGGGGACAATTTGTCCCCAAGAGGGCTATTTTCGAGATCGCCGAGAGAAGCCGCTCGACAGTCGCGCATGCTCGAAGGTTGGCGCAATGGCGGATAATGAAGGGAAAGAGAGAGGCTAGGGCGGTAACTAGGCTAGATGGCGACAGTCGGATACTACATAAAGCGGAACCTCCCGTTGCTGCGCAGAATAGACGAGGACGAGAGACTGCAGGAATGGTGCAGGCGCTACGCCAACGTGTATGAGAGCACGCCTGACGAGTATGGCATCGAAAAACAGCTGGAGGACTTCTTCCATGGCGCATACGAGTGCGGCCTCGTGCCATCGAACTATCGCGAGATCTATGACGGCATTCGGATCGAAGGCCTCTTCTCAAGGAAGCCCGAGAGTCGAGAGCTAGCGCGTCTAAGCACGGATCAGCTCATATCGGTCATCGCAATGCAGTTCCGACATGACCACTTCAGCGAGGGTGTCCTCTTCGGTCACTACGTTGCAGACGGGATAATGCTCCCGTACCTCGAAGAGCTTGAGCGCAGAATCGCCTAGCAAGATAGGAAAATGCCTGAACCGCTTTGATTGGTCATCTGTGC
This sequence comes from uncultured Eggerthellaceae bacterium, assembly GCA_910589135.1. Taxonomy (GTDB): domain Bacteria; phylum Actinomycetota; class Coriobacteriia; order Coriobacteriales; family Eggerthellaceae; genus MGBC163016. The sequence goes on along the minus strand of CAJUSL010000002.1, from coordinate 2,064 downwards.
CTCTGGGGACAAATTGTCCCCAGAGGTTCCAACATTCATCCTTCTGGCAACGATGCTCAGACCCATATTACAATAGTGGCAAAAGGTATACATAAGTGTTAACCTATTGGCATGAGTCATTTCGATGACATATACGAAGTCGCAGCCGATAACTACGGCTTGGTCACCTCTGCCCAGGCGCGAGATCTTGGGGTGACGAAAGCCGAATTGAGCAGATGGGTCGCCAGCGAGCGTCTTGAGAGGCGCGGACGCGGAGTCTACAAGCTGATCAAGTACATTCCAACCGATCTGGATCCCTACGCTGAGGCAGTAGCCCTCGTCGGCGACGGCAGCTTTCTTATGGGAGAGTCGGTGCTTGCCATGCACGGTCTCGCACTCGTAAACCCGAGGAGGCTCTCCGTTGGCACGACGGGCAGGATCAGGAAGAGCATCCCTGATTGGATTGCGCCCCAGACGGTAAAGGGCAAGACCACGACTCGTTACGAGGGCATTCCCTCCCAGACCATCGCCGAGGCTATCCTCGATTGTCGCGGCAGCGTGATGCCGGAGCGTCTACAGAGCGCTGCCGATGAGGCGCGAGAGCAGGGCCTCATCACGAAGACAGAGTACGAGCAAGTGAAAGAGGGGCTCTCATGAGCAGACCCAACAGCAGGAGGAATCTCGATATCGCTATAGAGCGTCTCGCTCGTGACAGCGAGGACGCGGTCCGCATCAGAAGGAACATGGCAAACGCCATAGTCGGCCAGCTCCTGCCAGATGGAGCAGTGAAGGGCGGAAGCTCTCTGAAGCTTCGCTTCGGAGAGGGCTCTGCCAGGTTCTCGCGAGATCTGGACACGGCACGTGCATCTGACATAGACAGCTATGCCGAGGCTCTGGAGAGCGCGCTGGTTACGGGGTGGAACGGATTCACCGGAAGGCTCGTGCGTGGCAGGCAGGCCTCACCAAAGAGTGTCCCTGCGCACTATGTCATGCAACCCTTCGAGGTAAAGCTCTCCTACAACGGCAAGTCCTGGATGACTGTTCCGTTGGAGGTTGGGCACAACGAGATCGGGGATGCCGAAGAGCCCGACATGAGGGTACCGGAAGAAGCCTCGCGAACCTTCGAGGCGCTTGGGTTTCCGCCATTGGCTCCCATGCCCTTCATGAAGCTCGCCCATCAGGTCGCGCAGAAGCTCCATGGGCTCACGGAAAGCGGATCAGAGCGAGTTCATGACCTCATCGACCTGCAGGTGATCATGCGCGAAGAGCCCCCAGCCCTCGAAACGGTCAAGCCGCTTTGCATCCGACTCTTCTCTTACCGGAACATGCAGTCATGGCCTCCTGTGATAGAAACTCAGCCGGGGTGGGCTGAAGGCTACGAGACGGCATCCGAGGGACTAGCGGTTCTTGATTTTGACGAGGCCATCGCTTGGGGCAACGATCTTATCGAACGAATCGATTCGGTTGAAACCTGAAACTCCTAGTTGCCGCATCCGAATCAATACCGCTTCCTTTAATTAGTGTTTAGCCAAACGTAGTGATTGTGCGAAAAACACGTTCGTTCAAGCGAGGAGATATGACAGATATCCATAACGCGAGCGTTCTCGTCGTCGAAGACGACGCGTCGCTCAATGACATAATATGCAAGCAGATATCAAAGCTTGGATTAAACGCTGAACCCGTCTTTTCGGGCTCTGAGGCAAAGAGGGTTCTTGAACAAACGACCTTCGACCTCATCATCACCGACCTCATGTTGCCAGGAATGACTGGTGAGGACGTGGTGTCCTTCATCAGGAGCACCGATGATCCGGTCCCAATCATCGTCATCTCGGCCAGATCAGAAACCTCTGATAAGGTCGACCTGCTTTCAATAGGGGCTGATGACTACATCACAAAGCCCTTTGACCTCGAAGAGCTCTCTGCAAGGATCTTGGTGCAGCTTCGCAATTCTTCAAAGCGCGCGGCGTCAAGTCAGGGCGCATGCGACGAATATGCTGCCTCGACGATTCAGATCGGTGGCATGTGCATAGTGCCATCCCAGAGATCCCTCACTGTCAATGGCAACGAGGTTTCCCTTACACGGAC
>CAJUSL010000001.1:141684-145043 GCA_910589135.1 uncultured Eggerthellaceae bacterium | reverse complement strand
ACCGAGACCTCCACCGCGCACGACACCTCCGTGCTGCTGTTCGACGCCGCGCCCGCGTTCCGCTCGCTGCTGGACGACTTCGCCGCCGACGTTCCCACAGGCGTCATCGCGCGCCGGTTCCACGACGCCTTCCTCGAGGCCATCATGCAGGCAGCGCAGCTGTCGGGTGCGCTCTACGACGTGCGCACCGTCGCCTTGTCGGGCGGCGTTTTCATGAACCGCTACCTGGTCGAGAATGCGCTTTCGCTGCTCGAGCAGGCCGGATTCACGGTTGCCATCAACCGCGAACTCCCGCCCAACGATGGCTGCGTGTCTTTCGGCGAAGCCGTGATAGCATGGGCACAAGACCACGCCATCGAAGAAGACTAGGACGCGTGACCAATATGTGCCTTGCCATACCCGCAAAGATCACCGAGCTCGGCGACGGCGGCCTCGCAACCGTCGACATCCTGGGCGCCACGCGCGAGATTTCGCTCGACCTCACGCCGCAGGCCGAGATAGGAAGCTACGTGCTCGTGCACGCCGGCTTCGCCATCGAGGTGGTGGACGAACAGTTCGCGCAGGAAACCATCGACCTCATCAAGCAATTCCCCGAGCTGGCCGGGGAAGAGATGGGAACGGCCGGGGGCCCTAACCCCCAACAGCCCAGCATGCAGGCCACGTTGAGCTCGTTGGCCGAAGAGTTGTAGCGCATGGACCTCACCGCGTTCAAAGACCCCCAGCTGGCCAAAGGACTCGTCGAGTCCATCCGCTCCTTCGCGCCCGAAGGCCGCGAGGTCACCCTTATGGAAGTGTGCGGCACGCACACCGTGTCCATCGCGCGCAACGGCATCCGCTCGCTCATGCCCGACAGCGTCAAGCTGTCGTCGGGCCCGGGATGCCCCGTGTGCGTCACGTCGAACCACGACATCGACAAAGTGATCGCGCTCGCACGCGTGCCGGGCGTCATCATCACCACGTTCGGCGACATGACCCGCGTGCCAGGTTCCACGTCAAGCCTGCTGGCCGAACAGGCCAACGGCGCCGACGTGCGCATCGTCTACTCGCCGCTTGACGCGCTGCGCATCGCGCAGGAAAGCCCCGACGCGCAGGTGGTGTTCGTAGGCGTAGGCTTCGAAACCACCACGCCGCTGGTGGCCATGGCCATCAAGCGCGCCGCCGACGCCGGGCTTGAGAACTTCAGCGTGTACGCGGCTCACAAGAACATGCCGGGCGCGCTGGAGGCCATCGTCAACGACCCGCAGCTCAAAGTGGACGCGCTCATCCTTCCGGGACACGTGTCCACCATCATCGGCGCCGAGCCGTACCGCTTTCTGGCGCAGCGCTACGGCATTCCGGGCGTCATCACCGGGTTCGAGCCCAACGACATGCTGCAGGGCATCGCCATGATCATGCGGCAGATCGCCGAAGGACGCGCCGACGTGGAAATCGCCTACAGCCGCGGCGTGATGCAGGAGGGCAATCCCACCGCGCTCGCCGCCATCGAGGAGGTCTTCCGCACCGTGCCGGCCAATTGGCGCGGCATCGGCGAGATTCCCGGCAGCGGCTACGAAATCCGCGACAAGTTCGCGGCCTTCGACGCCATGAAGCGCTTCGCACCGCAAGTCGAGGAAACCGTCGAGCATGCCGGCTGCCGCTGCGGCGACGTGCTGCGAGGCATCATCACGCCCGCCGACTGCCCGCTGTTCCGCAAGGTTTGCACGCCCGAGAACCCCATCGGCCCCTGCATGGTGTCAAGCGAAGGCGCCTGCGCGGCCTATTACCGCTATTACTAAATGTGCAATTAGGACGTTCCTAATTGCATACTGCGCATCAACCGCACACACGAGGAGCCTGCATGACCACCGCACTGACGCCCGGCACGTTCGATCCCATCACCTGCGGACATCTCGACATCATCAACCGCGCGTCCACGCTGATGGACGAGGTGATCGTGGCCGTCGCCGAGTCCACGCCGAAGAACACGCTGTTCACCATCGAAGAACGCACCGACCTGGCACGCAAGGCCACGGCACACCTGCCCAACGTGCGCGTGGAAAGCTTCGACGGCCTGCTGGTCAACTTCGCTCGCAAGATGGGCGTCAGCGTCGTCGTGAAGGGGCTGCGGGCCATCACCGACTTCGAGTACGAGTTCCAAATGAACGCCATCAACCAGCAGCTCGACTACCGGCTGGAGACCACGTTCATCATGAGCCCGCCCGAATACATGTACCTGTCGTCGTCCATCGTGCGAGAGCTTGCCGCGCTCGGCGGCGACGTGTCCAAGTTCGTCACGCCCGAAGTTGCCGAGGCGCTGGCACGCAAGTACACCCAGGCCTAACGAGAGCGAGGGCCGCCGGGCTTGCCAATGCGGCTGACACCGCCAGCCGCGCCGCCGTCAGCCGCGCCGCCGCCAGCATCGGCCAGCTTGAGAACCTGCTGGTCGAACCACGCGGCGACGTCCGCATACACCAGCGCATGGTCGACTTCGTTCAAGACTTCGTGGCGCATGCCTCCGTACAGGATCAGCCCCACGTCCGCCACGCCCGCCGCATGAAGCCTGCGCTCGGCATGCTCGACGTCGCGTCCGTTGCCTCCCACCGGGTCGTCAGCGCCGGCGATGAACAGCACCGGCAGGCTCGGGGGCACTTTCTTGGCCGTTTTCGCGGACATCGCCTCGCCGCCTAGCTTCATCAGCGCGTACATGGCTCCCAGGCTGATGGTGAAGCCCGTGACCTCGTCCGCGATGTAGGCGCGCACGTTTTCTGCGTTCCGCGAAATCCATGCGAGTGGCGAATTCTCGTTGCGGAAATCCCTCGTGTACCGGCGGTTCGCCAGGTTGTTGAAGATCGTCGCCTTCGCATGCCACCCGCGAAACAGCGCCGCCATGCGGATAAGAAACCTTCCGAACAGGGGTATGGCCGCCGGGCGGTCCGCAGTGCCGCACGCGACAGCGCCCGTGATGCCTTCGCCATGCCGAGCAATGTAGGCCCGCACGATCAGACTGCCCATGGAGTGGCCGAAAATGAGATAGGGGACGTCGTGTCCAACTACATCTTGCGCGATGCGACGCATGCGGTCGACGTCCTCGAGCATGATATCGACGCCCCGGTCGGGCGGAAGATAGCCGTAACCGTCGCTTGACACGCTGCCACCGTGACCGATGTGGTCGTTGGCGCAGACGGCATAGCCCGCACTCACCAGGAACGCGGCGAAATCCCGGTATCGGCCGCTGTGCTCGCTCATGCCGTGAACGAGCTGCACCAGCCCCTTTGGATTGCGGCCGCCTTCGAGCAAAGGGACCCAGATGGCGCCGTAGATGGAGCTTCGCCCATCCGTCGACGCGAAGTGAACCTCCTGCTTGCACGCATCCAGGCGGC
>CAJUSL010000001.1:61619-141674 GCA_910589135.1 uncultured Eggerthellaceae bacterium | reverse complement strand
TTGTCGTCCATGCGCTCGATAGTACGACCTGCCCGCGCCAGAAATCTCCTCGCCGGCTGTCTGGTGCCAAAGGGTCACGTCGGGTGCCATTAGGTGCCATCAGGCGTCATCGGACGTCATCGGAACGCATCGAATGGCACGCGATGGCAACGGAGACGAAGGACCTGCCACGCAAAGACGAAGAGCCGCGTCTTCTACCGTCGGCGTGCAATTTGGAACGTCCTAATTGCACTTAATTGCACTGATTGCACGCCGATGCCAAAAATCGGCGTCGCGATGGACAAAAATTGCGCCATTTGATGCGCTCCATCGTCACCCGGCACCCATCAAACGACGACCTCGCGTGACAGCGAGGGCGTGCCAGGGGGCGTTCGTTTTCGCCCTGCAGGCCGGACGTCCTCGGGCAACTCCTTGCTTAGTAGCGGCTGTCGAAGATGCGCTTGGTCTTCTTCTCGCTGCGGGGAAGCTCGCCCATGGGAACGGCCTTCGCGATAGGCGTGCAGCCGCACTTCGCCTTGAAGATGGTCGCCAGCTCCAGCTCGGCCTTCTCGCGCCCGTCCCCCACAAGCGGCGTCTCGAACAGGATGGTCATCTCGTCGTGGCCGTCCACGTGGTCGATCATCACCTGGTACTCGCTGCTGGTGCCGTCGGTGATGGCAATCACTTCCTCCACCTGCGCGGGAAAGATGTTGCAGCCCTTCACCTTGAACAGGTCGTCGGTGCGCCCCACCAACGTGTCGATGCGGGGATGCCTCTCGCCGCATGCGCACGTGCAGTCGCCCGGCAGGATGCGCGTCAGGTCGTGCGTGCGGTAACGGATCAGCGGCGCGCCCTGCTTGCGCAGCGTGGTGATGACAAGCTCGCCCACCTCGCCGTCGGGAAGCGGCTCGCCCGTGTTCGGGTCGACCACCTCGATGTAGCAGAAGTCCTCGAAGACATGCATGCCGCAATGCGCGTCGCAGCTGATGCCGATGCCGGGGCCGTAGATCTCGGTCAGCCCGTAGATGTCGTAGATCTCGATACCCAGCTCGTCTTGGATGCGGTTGCGCATCTTCTCGCCCCAGCGCTCGCTGCCGATGACGCCGCGGCGCAGATGCAGCTTGTCGCGCAGCCCGCGCGCCTCGATCTCTTCCGCAAGCAAAAGGGCATAGCTGCTGGTGGCGCACAGCACGGTGGACTTCAGGTCCTGCATCATGCGCAGCTGCTTCTCGGTGTTGCCCGGCCCCATGGGAATGGCCATCGCGCCCAGGCGCTCGCACCCCGCCTGGAAGCCGATGCCGGCGGTCCACAGGCCATAGCCCGGCGTGATTTGCACGCGGTCGAGCACGCCCACGCCGGCGATCTCGAAGCAACGCGCGAACTGCACGGCCCAGTCGGTGACGTCCTGCGACGTGTAGGGGATGATGACCGGCGTGCCCGTCGTGCCGGAAGACGAGTGAATGCGCACGACCTCCGCATCCGGCACGGCCTGCAGCCCCAGCGGGTAGACCGAGCGCAGGTCGTCCTTCTCGGAGAACGGTAGCTTCTCGAAATCGGCCTGCGATGCGACGTCCGCCACGTCGATTCCCTCGAACTTCTTCGCGTAGAACGGGGAACGGTCCTTTATCGTTTGCAGCTGCTCGCGTATGAGCTCCAGCTGTTCGGGCTTCATCTGCATGAAGGGTTCCTTTCGACGGATGCGTGCGCCGCATGGCGCGGACCATGCCGTTCTATGATATATCTAAGAATGCGTCGAGAGGCGTTCGCTTTCGACACATCCCGACACACGCGAAGGCAAGCGAAAAGGAGCCCCGATGAGGTTCGTGTCCTGGAACGTCAACGGCCTGCGGGCCGTGCTCAAGAAGAACTTCTACGAGGTGTTCGACCAGTTCGGGGCCGACGTGTTCGCGCTACAGGAGACGAAGTGCCAGCCCGACCAGGTGGAACTCGACCTGCCGGGGTACCATCAGTTCTTCAGCGCCGCCGAGAAGAAGGGCTATTCGGGCACCGCCGTGTTCTGCAAGGATAAGCCGCTGTGCGTGTTGCGCGGGCTGGGCGACGAATACCTGGACGCGGAAGGACGCCTGCTGGCGCTCGAGTTCGAGCAGTTCTGGATGGTGGACGTGTACACGCCGAATTCGCAGGCCGAGCTTGCGCGCATCGACCACCGCATGCAGTGGGACGACGCGTTCCGCGACTTTTGCAAGGGGCTGGAAGAGGGCACCATGCCCGACGGCTCGGCGCGCTCCCCCAAGCCGGTCGTGATCTGCGGCGACTTCAACGTGGCGCGGCACGACATAGACCTGAAGAACCCCGACCGCAACCGTGGCGCGTCGGGGTTCTCCGACGAGGAGCGCGGCAAGATCGAGCAGCTCGTCGACGCCGGGTTCGTGGACACCTTCCGCTATCTGCATCCCGATGCAGAAGGAAAGTACAGCTGGTGGAGCTACAAGTTCAACGCGCGGAAGACGAACGCAGGATGGCGGCTGGACTACTTCTTCGTCAGCGAGCAGCTGGCCGACAAGATCGAAGGCGCCTGGATATACGACGAAGTGTTCGGAAGCGACCACTGCCCCGTGGGGCTGGAGCTTGCGCTATAGCGTCCCCCGGCGCGCTATTTATGGTACGGCTCGTTGCGCGAGATCTTGAAGGCGCGGTACAGCTGCTCGAGGAGCACGACGCGGGCAAGGTTGTGGGGCAGCGTTATGCGTCCGAGCGAGATGCGCCGCTGCACCTTCGCGCGCACGCGCTCGTCCACGCCGCATGAGCCGCCCACGATGAAGCACAGGCGGCTGCTTCCACTCAGCGAGCAGTCGTCGATCGCCTGCGCAATGTCTTCGCTCGTCACCAGCTTGCCGCATATATCTAGCAGAAACGCCACCGAGCCCTCGGGAATGGCGGCCAGGACGGCATCGCTTTCCTGCCGCACCGCCTTCGCCTCTCCGCCGGCCTTGGCGGGGTCGATGTCGGGCAGTTCGCGCACGTCAACCGCCGCATACGGACGCAGCCGCTTCAGGTACTCGTCGCAGGCTTGCGCCCAGAACTTCTCCTTCAGCTTTCCCACCGCTATGACGCTTATATGTAGCATTCTTTGCTTTTCCCTCTCGAATTGCAGCTTATGTACAGCATATTGACTCAATGCAGACTGTTTGTAGCATCATATATGTAGCATTCAGCCTATATATAGCTATCATGCAGACTATATATAGCAATCGCCCGTGCTACAGAAGCTTCTTCGCCATGAAGGCATTCGCAGCAAGCTCTTCGGAATCGTCAAGCGCGTCAAGAACCTGCGCGTCCTCGCCGGTTCTGACCGCGTGGCGATCGAGGGCCTTCCTCAGAAGCCAGTCCGCCACGTCGGGGTTCTTGGCAAGCAGCGTGCCGTGCAGATACGTGCCCAGCACGTTGCCGGCAAGCACTCCGTCGGCATGCGTTCCATCCTCGCCGTTGTTGCCCTTGCCCACGCGGCTGACCACGGCGCCGAACGGCTCGACGCCATCGCCCAGGTACGTGCGGCCGGCGTGGTTCTCGTAGCCAATCACGGGCGCGTCGGCGATAGGCGACTTCAGGGCGACGTTGTCCACCAAACGGTCGGCAGACGTTCCCGGGCGCCGCGTCTCGATGTCGACGATGCCAAGGCCGGGCACCTCGTCGTCACCCAGCAGCCAGGTGTTGCCTAGAATCTGATAGCCACCGCAGATCGCCAGCAGCGGGCCGCCGTCCTCGATGTAGGCCGCGAACTCGTCGCGCACTGCCTTCAGCTCCTCCGACGCAAGCTTTTGCTCGCGATCGGGACCGCCGCCCAGAAGAACCAGGTCGACGTCGTCGAAGCGAATGGGGTCGCCGTACTGAAGCTTGCGCACCTCCACCGGGATGCCGCGCCAACGCAGCCGCTGCTCGAGAATGCGCACGTTTCCGCCGTCGCCATACAGGTTGAGCAGGTCGGGAAGGATGTGCGCGATCACCACCGGCGTGGCTCCCTCCGCCGGCTGCGCGACGTCCTGTCGCACGTCCGCGTCGGCGTGCTGCTTGCCGGCAGCGGCTTCTGCACCAACGCCGGCCTCGACGCCGGCAGCATCGGCTGTGGCGACACCGCCACGAGCCGCAACGAGGCCACCCTCGCCGAGGGCGCCTTCGCCCGTCGCCATGGCGTCGAGCTTGGCCTTCACGGGCGGCAACGCCGAATAGTTGGCAATGGCGTACACAGGCGCATCCGCCGGGAATGAGTCCTCGGCACCCGCGCCTGCACGCGCAGCGCCCGCGCCCCCGTCCTGCCCGCCCAGCTTCGCCAGCGCCGCGAACACGTCCTCGATGCCGTCGACCAGCTGGGCCTTCACGCCGGCATACTTGAGGCGCACCTGCAAGTCGTTGCGGCGCGAACCGCCCGCGAACACGACGAGACCCGGCTGCGACACCAGTTCCTCGAAGTCGATGTCCCAAATCCATGAAATGTCGCGCCCGTCCACGACCTGGTCGTTGATGAAGAAGGCGACGCCGCGCGGGCCCTCGCCTTCCGCGACAATGCGCAGGTTCTGGTTGAAGCCGGTGGGGTTCTTCGCCAGGTTCAGAAGCGTGCGCCGCCCGTCGACGACGTATTCCTGCAGGCGCCCGTTCTTGGGGTCGAACGCATCCATCGCGCGCTGGGCGTCTTCGGCCGAACAGCCGACCGTCGACGCCGCCGCGTACACCGCCAGCAGGTTGTACACCATGTACGACCCCGCCAGCTTCGTGTGCAGCAGCTCCGGCTGGCCCCCCTCGCGCTGCACTTCGAACGACAGCCCGTCGGCGGCGAACCGCACGTCGCTGGCCACGAAGTCGAGCGCCGGCCGCGCGAACCCGCAATGCGGGCAGCGGTACGCGCCCAGCTGTCCATACTGGCGATACTCGTAGCGAAACATATGCGAGCACGCCTGGCACATCGTCGCGTCGGCCACGGCGTTCTGCGCCAGATTCATCGATTCCGACACACCGAACGCCACGCTGCGAAAGGCACACACGTCCTGCCCGGACGTAATCTGTTGGTCGCGCTCGGCCTGCACGCGGCTGGCGATGAACGCACACAGCGGGTCGTCGGCGTTGTATATAAGTGCGGTTTCGGGCGACGACTGCAGCGCCGAGACGATGGAGTCCTGGATGCGGTCGATCTCGCCGCAGCGGTCGAGCTGGTCGCGGAACAGGTTCAACAGCAGCACGTAGCTCGCACGCAGGTCGGGAAGCACCTTGGCGAGCCACAGCTCGTCGCATTCCAGAACGCCCCAGTCGGAAGGCTTGCCCTGCAAAAGCGCCGACGCGATGCCGCTGTCAAGGTTCGCGCCCGTGCGGTTGCACAGCACGCTGCGCCCGGACGCCTCCACGACGTCGGCAAGCAGGTTGGTCACGGTGGTCTTGCCGTTGGTGCCCACCACCACGACGGAGCCTTCGCGAAGCTTCCCCCGCAGCCCTGCAATCAGATGCGGGTCGATGTAGAGGGCCATCTTGCCGGGGAAGTTGCCCGCGGGCCTTCCCGCCGCGTGAAGTCCTCGCGTCAGGGCGGCGCTTGTGCCCTTCGCTATGCAGCTGCGCATTCCGATAAAGCAGCACCTCGTCTCATTCGCATGGATGACATTGTCGCAAACGGCAGGCGGTGCGCGGCAAACGCCCGGCATGCAACCGCCGGCAGCCTACCGACTGCACGGCCGCCGCTAGCCCAGAAGCTGGAACTCCAGCGTCGACGTGCCGATGGTGATCATGTCGGCATCCTTGAGCTGGGCGCTCTGCACCTTCTGCCCGTTGACGTACAAGCCGTTGGTGGACCCCAGGTCGGAAATGACCCACTGCCCGTTCGGCTGCATGTGAATCTCCGCATGGACGCGGGAGATGTTGATGTCGGGGACCACGATCTCGTTGGCCGACTCGCGCCCGATGTTCTGCCGGTCGCCCGTCAGGGCGTAGGCGCGGTCGCGCGCCTCGTCGTAGAGGAACACGCTCGGCGGCATGCCGATGCGCCCGTCGACGCCGGCAGCGGAAGCAGACCCGACGTCGCCGAACAGCGCGTCGACGCCCGAGCCGCGACCGCCCGCGTCGGCCGCCTGGCCTCCCGGGAAGTCGGCGGAAAGCGCCGGCACTTCGACCACGGGCGCGCCCGCGCGACCATCTGCGCCCGCAAGCGCCGCCTCGGCCGCAATCGACGCCCCCACCTGCTGGGCCATCTGCAAATCATCCAAAAGCTGGTCGGGACGCACCGAGCCGCGCCGCGACCCTGCACGCCGCTCGGAACCTGCGCTGACGCCGCGCGGCATGCGCGACTCCTGCTGCACTTCCGATACCTGCGAGCCCAAAACGCTGGGCACGCCCATGTCGTTGGCAGACATGGGATGCCGCTGAATCGACTGTCTACGCGGGTCGTTTCCGCCATAGACCTGCGCCCCGTCGTACGCGCCGCCGTAACCCTGGCCGCCCGCCATGGCCGCCGCATTCATGCCGGCCGCGTCAAAGCCACCCACCGGCTCCCCGTACTCGTCGACGTCTTGGGCAAGGTGCGGAAGCGGCTGCATGCTGGGCTGCAGGTTGCGCTCGCGCTGGACGGGGGCAACGCGCTTGCGCCCCGCGCCCGTGGGAAGCCCGTAGCGCCTCATCTCGTCGTCGCGCAGCTGGTCGATGATGGACGCGGCCACCATTTCGGCAACCACTTCGAACTTGCCCTTCTTCAGCTGCGGGTCGGACAGGAAGCGCACGAGCGGCTGCCCGTCCATCACATAGCCCATCTCGCGAGCCTTCGCGAGCAGGTACGTCTCGGTCTCGCCGGCCAGCGTGGGGTAATACTTGAACAGCTTGGAATCGTCCTCGGTACTGACGAGCACCGTGTACAGGGTGGGCGCGTACTGCTTGCCCGCGCCGACGATCTTCTCGCGACGCATCTGCTTCTCGGCCTTCTTGGTGATCTGCACCGGGGAAAGGCTCGACCGTCCAAGCGCTCCGGCAGCCCCTTCGATCCCGTCTTCCATCTTGTTTTCGAACTTGGATAGCAGTCCCATTCAGCGTCCTCAACTGATTAGCATCAACTCGGTTGCATTCCAACTCAGCCCTCTATTTTAGGATATAGTGGGGAAATGTGAAAATCGGGGCAAACGCCTGCAAGCAGGCCCCGTCTGGTACGAACGACCGCCGGAGGTAAGCTCATGTACAAGAAGATTCTGGTTCCTTTCGACGACTCCGAGACCTCCAAGCACGCCCTGCAGAACGCCCTTCAGCTCGTGGACGGCGTCGAGGGCGCGAGCATCACCGTTCTCAAGGTGGTCGAATGGCACGACTACAACGCCGAAACCTTCAAGATCGCGTCGCGCATGTCGGGCGTGCTCGGCGACTCGCTTGACATGAACGCCATTTCCGAAATCGGCGACGAGGCCGAAGGCGAGGTAGCGGCCCGCATCCGCGAGGAGCTCTCGGCCGTCGTGGGCGACGGCGCCGCCGACGACATCAGCGTCGTCATCGTCAACGGGTCGCCGCACGACACCATCGTCGCCTACGCGTCCGACATGGACTTCGACTGCATCGTGATGGGCCATCGCGGCATGGGCGTCGTCCGCGGCATGCTCGGCTCGGTCGCGTTCTCCGTGCTGCAGAAGGCGAACAAGCCCGTCCTGGTCGTCAAGTAGCTCAAGCAGCGATAGCAGAGCGCTCGAAATACGCTTTCGCGCACCGCCACGGCGGGCGGCGTTCGCACGATGTCGCGAGCAAAGCCGCCCATGCGCTGACGTGCGCGCTGCTTTCCGTGTGCGTGGCCGCGTCGGGCGCGCTTGCGGCTCCAGGGCTGCTTGAGTCGCCCGGCGCCGCCGCGCCGGGGCCGCACCAGGCGTTCGCGTCCGACGATGCGGTTCTGCCGCTTTCCTACTACCTGACCAACGCCAACTACATCACCCCCGTCAAGCTGCAGAGCCCGTGGGGCGACTGCTGGTCGTTCGCCGTGGTGGCCGCTGTGGAAAGCTCCATCCTGAAGGAAACAGCCGACCTGGAAGAGCAGGCGGCAAAAGACGCCGAAGCAGCCGAGGAGGCCGCACGGGCCGCACAGCGGGCAGAGGAGCAGGTGAAGAAGGCGCAATCGTCCAGCGCGAGCGCAAACGCCAACGCCGAATCGTCCGGCAAGAAGAAGCGCGGCGGCGAGCCCATGTCGTCGGCGTCGGCCGCCGCAGCCGAAGAGCTTGCCTCGCAGGCCGCCGAGGTCGACATGTCGCAGCCCCGCCTGCTGGCGCTCAACGACACCATCGACATCTCCGAGCGCGCCATCGCCTGGCTGGTTCACGAGGTGCAGTCCGAACAAAGCGGCGGCACGCAAGCCGGCGAAGGGTTCTACCTGGTCGACCCCGGCAACTATGCGACGCAGCTGGCCGAGGGCAACTTCGACATGATCGAATCGCAGCTGGTCGCCCGCCAAAGCCTCGTGGCCGAATCGGCGGTGCCCTATCGCTACAACGGCTACGACGGTTCGCCGTTTTGGTACAGCACCGGCACGCGCGCAGGCGCCGCCGACGACGCGCGCACCAAGGACTGGTCGGTCGACGAGAGCATGCGAACGAACACCGACCTTGGCTGGGTGGTGAGCGGCATCCGCAAGATGGACGCGCCCGCCGTGCTTGAAATCGACTACTCTACCGGGCTCTCCAGCTATCAAGGTTATAACGCCGACGCCACGCAGGCCATCAAGGACGCGCTCGTGGAAATCGGCGGCGTGGCCATCGCCCTGGAAGCCGACGCTGCGCTGCCCGTCGAAGTCGCCACCGGCAACTTCCTCGAGGCGCAGCCCAGCGACCACTTCACCTACAGCACGTGGAGCCAATACGACGGCGCCGACGCCATCGCATGCAACCATGCCGTGACCATCGTCGGGTGGGACGACAACTACAGCGCCGACAACTTCGCCGGCACGGCAAGCGGCCGGCCCCCCGCCAACGGCGCGTGGCTTTGCAAGAACAATTGGGGCAGCGACGCCCTGTATAACGCGGAAGGCAACGCCGGCGACGCCACGCACTGGGGCCTGCCTGCCGATTCGGCAAGCGGGCTGCCCACCACGCCGGGCGCTCCCGGCTCCGAGGCCAGCGGCTTCTTCTGGCTGTCGTACTACGACCACTCCATCAGCAACCCGGTGGCGTTCGAGGTCACGCCCGTCGACGAGGACTTCGAGAACGTGTACCAATACGACTACCTGGGCTCGGCGGAGTACTCGAAACCGGCCGTGTACAGCGGCGAGGTGTGGGTGGCGAACCTCTACGAGGCGAAGGACCTCGAGCTGGTGGAGGCCGTCAGCGCGCAAACCTTCCAGGAGAACGACAAGGTAGACGTGGTGTTCTACACGCTGCCGAACCGGCTGCTCACCGACGGCATGTCGGCCGCGGACCTCTTCGCCGCCGCCGATTCCGTGTCGCACCAAAGCGTCACCTTCGAGCACGCCGGCTTCCACACCATCGACCTGGACCAGCCCGTGCTGCTGGCGAAGGGGCAGCGCTTCATCGTCGCCGAGCACGTAGGCACCACCGACCGCCAGGCCGACGGCGCCCTGGACGAGGACAGCTATCTGAACCTCGAGCTGTCGTACCTGGACACGGTGGAGGGCATGCAGCCGTCGAGCATGTCGCGCGTGGTGTCGAACCCGGGCGAGTCGTTCGTCTGCCTGCCCGACGGCGAATGGATGTCGGTCGACGAATACGCCGAGTGGCATGCCAGTACGTCGGGCACCACGCCGGAGCAGCTGGACGTCGCCTTCGGCAACGCGCTCGCCAAGGTGTTCACCAGCACCACGTCGATGTCGAAGACCGGGCAGGTCTACGAGCGCGTGCGTTTGCGCTAGCGCGACGGGGGCGTTCGCTTTCGACACACGGACCCGGGCGTTCGAGCGGTAAACCCCCGGAGCGAGGAATTCCGTGATATACAACATCGCGGAATTCCGAAGCGAGGAGTTGCCCGAGGACGTCCGGGCCCGTGCGTCGAATACGAACGTCCCCCCTAGTCGCCGAAGATGCGCCGATTGTTGCGAAGACGTTCGGCCTTTCCGCGGCCTTCCTCCCATTCGCGGCACGCCTCGATGGTCGCCTCGTCGCCTGCGAGCACCTTCTCGTGAAAGTCGATGCAGTACGCCGCGAGTCCGGCCGTGCGGCGCTCGAGCTCGTCCCGGTCTTTCCCGGAAAACGACGCCTTGAACGCATCGAAGATGCCGCGGTCGTCCTTGATGGCAGCGCCCGACCCCGTCCAAATGCGGATGGCGTGCGCCAGATAGCGGTCGTCGGCATCCGTCGAGAACGCGTCCTCGACCTTCGCCCAATACGTGTCGTAGAGGTACGACCTGTCGTCGAACTCCGAGCGCATCAGCAGGAAGTTGCGCACCAAATCCGGGGTGGACAGCGGAAGCCCCTTCGCGTTGAGCGACTCGAACACGGTCTGCCTGCGGTCGCTCGGCCCCATCATCACCTCCACTATATAAAGGTGCGCGATGCCCCGGGCGAACGTCGCGAAGTCGAACCCTTCCGCATCCATCCGCGCCACGAACCACTCGTACGCCTCCACCACCAGCTTCGAATACTCCTCGTCGGTAGCCGGCCGCATCCCCATGCCTTCGATCCAGCGCAGCGTCGGCGCATCGGCGCGCGAAAGCACCAGCTTGCACGCCGCGCCGTCCCGGCTGCCGTCGCCGACGCCCTCATCGGCACCCTCGCCGCCGTCCTCGCTGTCGCCGCCGACGTCCAGCTTCAGGAACTTCCGCGCCACGCCGTCTGCGTCCAAGCCGTCCAGCGTCGCTCCCGTGCGCGACAGGTAGGTCCGCACGGCGCACATGAGCAGCGTCATGGTCGTCATGCGCTGCTGGCCGTCGATCAGGTCGAGCTGCCTGACGCCCGCATGATGCGACCGTTCCTCCGCGAAGAAGACCATGCCCATGAAGTGCGGCCTGTCCAGCCGCCCGGCTTCCATCACGTCTTCCCAAAGCGCACGCAGCTGCGGGCGCGTCCACGAGTACACCCGCTGGTACACCGGCACGACGAGTTGCACGTCCGGCTCCCCCAGGAAATCGACCAGCCTCGTCTGCCTCACCTGCATGACAACCCCTCCTACAGCTCGCGGCCCATGGCGCGCAGCTCCTGGCGAACGCGCTCGGCGTATTCCTCGTTGTCGGCCTTCTTCAGCTCGTAACCGGACGTCAGCGTCTGCGCCCCGTTCTTCGCCCACGGCATGGAGCGGAACTTCTTCACGGCGTGATAGCGGTAGTTTTCCGCCCACACCATCGCGAATGAGCGCAGCTCGCTGAGCACCGGCTCCAGTTCGCCCGCGTACTCATCGTCGTAGTACCGCTTGAATGCGGAATAGACGTCCTCGGGCGTGCGGGCGCGCACCTTCGTGAAACGCACCGACAGCCATGCCTTGATCATCGTGTCCAGCTTGAGCGAGCCGGGATCGGGATCGAAGGCGCCCTCGATCATCGTCCAGTACTCGATGTAGAGCCTCGTCTGCTCGGCATGGTCCTCGCTTGCCAGCAGGTAGTTTCTCACCATGTCGCCGATGTTGAGCTTCAGCCCCTTCGAGTTCAGGCTCTCGAACACCGCCTGCGCATCGTCTTCTGCATCGGCTTGCGCCATGACGACGTTCAGGTTCTTCAGCCCGCGCTCGAACACGGCGGGATCGAAACCGTCTTCCTGCATCAACGACTCGAAGTACGCGAGGTTGCACGAGAGGTTGCGCGACGGAATGTCGTCAGGCGCCGCGCCCGCAACTGCCTTTGCCATCGACGCGGCGTCGAGCCGGGAAAGCCGCAGCTTGGGAACGTTGCACCCGGCATCGGCATCGCCCTGCCCAGCACTGCGGATGCCGCCGGCGTCCGCCACAAGGAAGGTGCGGTCGACCTGTTCGGCAGTCAAGCCGCCGAGTGCGCCAGGATGCTCTGCGAGGTGATTGCGCAACGCGACGAGCATCAGCATGACGGTGGTCATGCGCTGCTGCCCGTCGACGATGGAAAGGCAGCGGACGCCCTTCTCGCCAGGCTCCTCCTGGTACAGGATCGTCCCCGAGAAGTGACGCTCGTTGCGCCGCCCCGCCCGAAGGACGTCAAGCCACAGCTCCTCGCACTGCCGCTGCTGCCAAGCATACCTGCGCTGATATGCAGGAATGGCGAATCGCGTGTCCTGCTTCGCCAGCAAATCCAACAGGGAAGACTGTCCGACTTCCATGATGCGCCTCCGTTCTGCACCCTCGCGACATCGCCGACGACGTGCGACGCTGGATGCGACCCAACGCCGCCCCTGGCTTCATGCCCACACGATGCCCTTCTCGTTTTGCAATTTCTTTACAGCCTGTATGGAACTTCTATAATGCGAACATACCACGAGGAAAGCGAAAAGCAAGCCGGCTCTGCTCCGGCAGCGCGTTTCGCATACACATCGCGAAAACATGTAAGCAACTTCGAGAAGGCATGCCATGGAAAAGACGACCAAGCCGCGCAAGAAGGACAAGCGATCGATTGCGACCGAGAGGGCCATCAAGTCATGCTTGCTTTCGGCCCTGAAGGAGAGGCGGTTCGCCGACCTCACCGTAAGCGAAATCTGCCGCACCTCCGGCCTCACGCGCGCCACGTTCTACCAGCATTACGGCAGCCTGGCCGACGTGCTGGACGAAATCCTGGACGACATGACCGACGAGATGGGCGACGTGCCGCTAGAGATGTGCGAGTCGTGCTCGGGAGCAAGGCGCGCGCCCAGGTCGGCACGCGAATGGCGCGGCATGCCGTTCTGCCACTTCTATGCGTCGCGAAACCCCTACCAGCCGCTTCTTGAGGACAATTCCATCGCGGAAAGGCTGATCGAGCGCGTCGTCGACCGCAACCTCGACGAGCTCATGCTAAGCATCAGAAGGCGCCACCCTGACACCACCGTCGAAATGCTGCAGCTGCGCTATCTCAACATCTTCAGGATAAGCGGCTGCCTCGCTGCAGCCAAGGCAGCGAAGCGCAACGGCCACGACTGGAGCCTCGTGCAGCCTGCGCTCGACTCGGCCATCGTCGCCGCGCTCGAAACGCTAGACTGATGCATCATGTAGGCATGGCAGGAACGGAGGGGCGTTGAGCAGCATGGCCAACAAGGTGCGCCACACCATTAGCCCCGTGTTCGACGAACGGTCGCGCGTGCTGATGCTGGGTACGATGCCTTCGCCCAAGTCGCGCGAGACCGGCTTCTATTACGGGCACCCGCAGAACCGCTTCTGGAAGGTGATGGCCGCGCTGTTCGACGAGAAGCTTCCCGTCACCAACGACGAGAAGCGCGACCTGGCGCTGCGACACGGCATCGCGCTGTGGGACGTGCTGGCGGAATGCACCATCGAAGGCGCAAGCGACGGCTCCATAGCCGACTGCGTGCCGAACGACATCGGCAGCCTGTTTGCACGCGCTCCCATCGAGGCCGTGTTCTGCACCGGCGCGAAGGCGGCCGAGCTCTACACGAAACACTGCGAGGTGCAGACGCACCTGGCGTGCACGCGCCTTCCGTCGACCAGCCCTGCGAACGCGGCGAAGTCGCTCGAGCAGCTCGTCGAGGACTACCGCGCCATCCTTCCCTACTGCCTGCAGGGAAGGCGCACAGGGGGTGGCTTGCGCTCAAGGGGATAGCTTGCACTCAGACATGCAGGTGTCGGCGTGGGAGTCAGATACGGAGACTGCGGGCTGCACCTCAGTTGCAAAAGTGCCGTCGAAGTCTCCTGCTTCATGCAAGGCTAATCGGCTTCCGCCATAGGGTCGAAGCCGCTTATTTTGGTCGCCAGCCCCTGGGCAACGGGCAGCAACGCAAAGATTGCAAGGAAGCCGGATGCAACGGCCGGCGCCCATAGCATGGCAACGATGCCAAGCACGTCGCCGACGCTGGTGCTCGCAAGCATCACGATGAACATGCATGCCGTCAGTATGACGGTCACGTTGACCACGGCCAGCGTCAGGCTCACCACCAAATGGCTCGCAAGCCTCCCCGTGGCATGCAGCGCTGCAGCCAGCTTCTGCCCCCAAGCCATCGTGGGCAGAAAGTCGCCCACGGCATAGCCGACGGGGATGCTCATGACGAGGGATTGGCAGAACGTGCGTGCGATTTCATCCATAGCCATGGACGTCACGTCGTGAGACAGGAACAGAAACACACATCCCAGGACAAGTCCGATGAATATGTTCATCAGCAGGCTTGTCATGCGCTGAAATCCTATGGGGCCCGTGTTTGGCATCTGGTCATACCTTCCTCGGAGCATCGCAACCGCGAGCAGATCGAGCGTTTCGAAATCCGATCGGAGGGGCCTTCCAAAACCCCTCCGACGAATCGCATCTCCCGCTGCACTAGGGATACGGAAGGTGCATCTAGGGGGAGAAAGAGAGAAAGTCGGGGACTCTATGCTTCGGAAGACGCCTCCAGCTGCAAAGCGTCCTCCTGCGCAATCTTGCGGTCGCTCTTCACGAAGAAGACCACCAGGAATATGCAAACGACCAGCGGCACGCCCAAGAACACGACTGCAGCCATGAAAAAGCCCCAGTTCGCAATAAGAGCGCCGAACAGACCGTTGCCGAAGAACGTCAGGTTCGTGACGAAGGCCATGATGCCCAGCACGTAGTCCATCTTCCGAGGGTCGGTGACCAAAACCGGGATATAGGTCCTGATGGCCACGGGCACGATGCCAGCCAGCAGGCCAATGCCAATGCCAAAGAGCCACATGTTGACGGCGCTGTTGCCATAGCTGCCATAGGACATGATGACCATGCCGCCAAAGAGGATGAAGCCACCGATGGTGAAGGCCTTGCGAAGGTTATACCTCTCATAGAACACGCCAGCGGACACGCCGAACAGCACCACGAGGATCTGCGAGTAAAGCGCCGGACTGTTGGACTCCACGATGCCTACGCCGATGCTTTGGAGGAACGTGGGGAAGAACCCCTGGCAAAGTCCGAAAATCCAACAGTAACCGAAGAACGCGAAGGCGCAGATGATGCCGCCTCTGACATAGTTGTGATTGATGGCGCTCTTCTCCTTGCGCTCGACGGCTTGCGCATTGAGGACGTTCTCGTCAACCGCGTTAAGCCTGAACGCGACCACATGAATCGCCAGCGCCACCACCAGAATGCCGATGCCTACGTAGGTAATCGTCGCCGTCGAGCCGGTTGCCTGGAAGATGATGGGGGAGGCAAGCACCGCAACCACGAGCCCCGCAACGGTCCACTGCGACCACACCCCCATGGCAAGGCCCATTTTCTGCAGCGGAAACAGGCGCGGCACGATATTGGGCCCGCATGCGGCCAGCATGCCCATGCCGGTGCCCTCAACAAGAAAACCGGCTGCGTCAGCGGTGAACAACCTCGCCGCAGAACCGACGACCGTGATGACCATGGCCAACGCAAGCGTGAACTTGACGCCGATGTTCCGCATGATCCAGACTGCCGGGAAACAGACGATGCATCCCATGAACAGCGCCAGACCGGAAATGTTGCCGATCATGTCCATGCCCATGCCGTGCTCCTCGCCGACGAAGGCAAGGATCGGGTTCCACTTCATCACGACGAAGACGACGGCGAGGCCCGTTATCATCATCGAAACCATCGACACCCAGCGCTGGGTCTGCGACAGCTGGTCTTTGGCGACGCCCCATGCCCTGATGCCCGTAGGCCTTTCAATTTGACTGGTCATGTTCGACCCCCTTCCCTCCTACTTGGAGAACAACGCGAACTTCGATCCGGTGATTTGAGCGGCGAGGTCTTCGATGTCGCCATAGTGCATGCATCCGGCCTGGCAGTGCTTGACGCAGCTGGGAAGCTTTCCCTTCGCCACGCGTCCTGCGCACAGATTGCATCTGTCGGTAGGAACCGGGAAGAAGTCGTACTGCCACGTGCGGTCGTCGATTTGATCGGGTCCGATCTGCTTCAGCTCGATGCCGAACTTGTCGGGCGGAAGCTGGTTTTCCATCTGGCATGCCACCTCGCAGGTGTGGCAACCCGTGCAGTAGTTGTAGTCGATGAGCAGTCCTTTTGTCATTTCCTCGTCCCTACCCTTCTACTTTGCTTACGCGGCAAAGACCGGACTTGTACGAGTTGCCAAGGCCAATTTTTCCCGACTTGATGGACAGGCAGTTGTTGATGTTGCTCTCTAACGTCCCGAAGTAGCTGTCATCGCGCTGGCGCTCGGGAAACCACCAGCCATGGTCGGCGGACACGACGCCTTCCTTGATGCGTGGCGTGATATGAGCCTTCTGCTTGCAAGACCCGTAGGTGTTTTCGATCAACACCCAATCGCCCTCCGCAATGCCATACCGGGCGGCGTCGGCAGGATGCAGCTTCACCTCTGGATCGGGATGCACGCGCCGCAAGTGCGGAATCTGACGGCCCTCCGAATGGAAAAAGCCCCAGTTGCGTGCGCCAGTGGTCAAAATCAGCGGATACTCCTTGGCAAGCTCAGGCGTGCTGACGGGGCTCTCGGGAGGCTCTTCGTACGACGCCAGCGATGCCACGCCCATGTACTGCAACGGGACGCAGTCGAACTCGTACTTCATCGTGGTGGTGTTGAAGCCAGGCTTGCCGTCGGCACGCAGGCCTCCGGTCTTGTAGCGGTAGTACTCCACCTCGGGATACACCCAGCCATAGTCGCGGACGGTGGCGTAATCCATGCCGCTGCCTCCGCGGGCAATGAGGAAGTCGTAGAGCTCCTCGTCCGTCTTGAACGGCACGACGTCTTCGCCACAGAAGCGCTTCCCTACCTCGATGAGCACGGTCTGGTCTGAACGCGCCTCTCCCGCCGGCTCTACGGCCTTGACGATGGCACCGGTACGATAAGGCTGATGCCCGGAAATGCCGCTTCTCTCAGGGAAGCAGGTAACGGGAAGGAAGAGGTCGGCGCAAGCGTAGGCCGTAGGCGTCATCCAAATATCGGACACGATGTTGAACTCGCAGGTGTCCTGGACCGCCTTAAGGATACGCTCGGGAACGGCGCCTTCGTTGGCAAGCACGTTCGTCGCATAGAACCAACAGCACTTGATGGCGTCCTCGCGCCCTTCCTCCATGCCTTCGAGGATGGCGTCGGAGGCAGGCATGCCCATCGTGTTGAGCCCAGCGTAGCTTTCGTAGGTGATGGCAGGCTTCATGGTCAGGTCTGCAGGAATCCAGTCGACGTCGGTCGCGGCCGGAATCCATGGGAAGCCGATGCTGAAGGGCGCGACGCCGGCCACCATGCCGCCCGGATGATCGAACATGCCGGTAAGACCGACCAAATCCCAGCACGCCATGCCCGAGTAGAAGCCTTCGGAGGTATGGTCCAGAGCAACGCCCCACTGCAGCGCCCACGACTCTGCTCCGCCAATGGCCCGCGCCACGTCGTAGATGAGGTCCACATCGATGTCGCAAATGCCAGCCACGCGCTCCGGCGTCCATTCCTCGACGCCTTCGGCATATTCCTCGAAACCGTAGGTCCAATTCTCCACGAATTCATGGTCGTAGAGGTCCTCCTCGATAATGACGTGCGCCAACGCAAGAGCAAGGGCCGCGTCAGTTCCAGGACGCACCTGTAAGAAATACTCGGAATGCGCAGCGCACCAGGTGAGTTTTGGATCGGCCGTAATCAGCTTGCTTCCGCGCTTCATGCACTCGACGATCCAATGGCCAAGGTTGCCGTCCGAGTTCGCGACTACGGGGTTATTGCCCCACACGAACACGTAATCGGGCCTGCGCCATTTCGGGTTGTCGTAACGATCGGGGAAGAACTGCGAGTAGTCGCCCTCGAAGAAGACGCCGCCTTTCAGGTTGGTGCTGAACGTGCGAGGAATGTAACAGCTTTGGCCGGGGAAGAAGCCCATTGCCTGGTTGGGCGTCCCAAGCATCGCCGCAAGAATGGTCTCGTAGACGATGACGTCACGGCCGGTTCCGCAAACGACGTACACGCTCTCCTTGCCATGCCTGGCCTGGACGTCCTTGATGCCCTGCTCGAGCATGTCGTAGGCTTCGTCCCAGCTGATGCGCTCCCACTTGTCCTTGCCGCGGTCCTCGCGGGCACGCTTCATCGGATACAGTTGCCTGTCCTCATGGTAAAGCGTTTCGGGAAGCGTCAAGCATCGCAGGCAAAGCCGACCCTGGTTGTATGGATCCTCTTCGTCGCCCTCCACCTTGACTACCCTGCCATCCTTGACGTACATGAGCACGCCGCAGTTGTCGTGACAGCCGGGGGCCGTACGTGCATTGCCGCGCACGACGGTATAGCCGTCCTCCTCCCAAGTGTAAGATTCGCGCCTATCGGTCGCGTGGTCGTTGTCGGCGATGCTCTGGACCACCCCTACTGACTTGACCGATTTGCCAAGGCCAGAGCTCTCCTCCATGACGTCTTTTTCTGACATGTGTCCCCTCTCTCTCGTGAAGGTCTCGATACACCAAGTGTCGGCATTGGCCGAGACGAAGTGAAATAGCGTTTCAGCGATTTTTATTCCACCGCGGAATAAGCGCACGTAGAAAGCCTCCGGCCAGGTGGACGGACCCGGAGCGTTGTGCTGAAATGAAGGCATCCGCTTCGCGGTTACCCAGCGGAAGGCCACGGTCTCGAGCCAGGAGGCGCCATGCGCATAGAGCTGCTGAGGGAATGCGTCGACCTTGCCGTCACGCTCAACTTCACCAAGACGTCCCAGAACATGTTCGTCGCCCAACCCGCACTGTCGAAGCACGTCAAGGCCGTCGAAAGCAAGCTCGGCTTCGCGCTCTTCCAACGAACCAAACGCTCCGTCAAACTCACGAAGGCAGGCGAGGTTTTTCTTCGCGGGGCGCAACAGGTCGTGGCGGATTACGACCGCATGATGGACGATATGCAGGCTTTCCGAAGAAAGACCGAGGGGTTGCTCCGCGTCGGCTACCTTCAAGGAATGATCGCCCACGACCTGCCAAAGATCCAGTCGCAGTTCCGCGAAGAGTTCCCCAACATCGGCGTGGACTATGTCACTTACGAGTTCAACGACGTCCTGCGGGTGCTAGAGGAGGACAAGGTAGACATCGCAGCCTCGTTCATTCCGCATGCAGTCAGAGACGCGTCGCACGAGATTGTCCCGTTCTTCGAAGACGAATACCGAGCCGTGGTGAACAACGACGACGCCTTAAGCCGAAAGAAATCGCTGCTGCCCGCCGACCTCAAGGGCCACACCGTCTCGCTTCCCGCATCGACATTCTTCACGTCGGACAACGAACCCATCATCGAGTACTTGGACCCTGGCAACAACCAGATCGACATCAAGGAGCAGGTCCGCGACATCAACAGTCTGTTCATACTCGTGGAGGCGAACGACACCGTGGGAATCTCCTTCCTCCATCTGAAGGACTACTACCAGGGCAGCATGACCCTGATTCCACTCGAGGGCTTGAACATCAAGACGATGTATGGGGCGATCTGGAAACGCTCGAACGGCACCGACGCCATTCGCAGATGGGCGCACATCGCGCAAGAGGTGCTCGCAGAGCGTCGGAATCAGGCGAGCTAGGCCTGCCGCCTTCGCGCGGTCCCGTCCAAGGCCTTAGGGCACCTGGTCATAGGGCATGCATCTCTTCGCCAGGTAGAAAATGCCCAGCACGGGAACCATGGCGAACGGAATCACGAACGTGGCCGCGATGGTGAGAATGCGCAACGCGTAGAAGAGCACGCGATTGCCGAGCGTCCTTTCGTGCGACTCGAACGTCATGCGCACGAACATGCCGCCGGGCGTCGAGCCCCCGTGTCGCCAAGGGACGACGACCTCCGCAACAGCGAACGCGGCAAGCCCCAGCGCCAGCGCGCATACCACCATCGTCTGCCCCTGGTTGAGCCCGGGGAGGCAGAACGGCTGTGACGCGATAAGCTCGCATGCGAGGTCGACGATCAGCCACGGCATGATGGCCGCCACCTGAACCAGCGTGATGTCGATCCAGAACGCGACGCACCGTCGGACGAAGCCCGGGCGCGTGCAGACCGCCGGGCGGCTGGTTTCGTCCGCATCCGGGCCGCCCAGCGCGTGGGCACACAGCCACCCGAGCACGCCGCCCAACGTGTTGCAGATCAGGTCATCCACGTCGCAGCATCGATACGCGTGCGGATACACGCCGAACAGCCCCGTAAACTGCGCCGTCTCGATGAGCAGCGACACCACGAACGCAAAGACCACCGCTGTGACGAAGCGCATGCGCAGAAGCCTTCCGCAGATGAAGCCCAGCGGCAGGAAGAACACGACGTTGAACGCCAGCTGGAAAACGGCACGCAGGCCGTCCTTGGCAATGTCGCCCACGAAGCCGAACGGATTCCACTGCGGCGGCACGCCATAGGTGATGCCCGGACCCGCATCGCCGCCGGGCAGTGGGTACAGCGTGAAGCAGACGATGCCGAGGGCATAGAGAACCGCCAAATACGTGGCCGCGACGCCCGTGGCCTTCAGCCGCCCGTCCCTGTGATAGAGATAGGCAAGGATAGGCAACGTCAGCGCGACGGCGAAGAGCGGCCACATGAAGAGCGCCACCCTGAAATTGTCGCTGTAGTTCGTCAGGAAGTTCCGGACTGCCTCCACTGCGTGCACCTTCTCCTTGCCGCTCGCGAAACGTTCACAGAATAGCGTGCGGGAACCAGAGGTGCGGGTTATGTTTCAAAAAGTGTGCTCTTTTGAGGACGGTTATCCCAGTTCAGTATTGATAAATAGTGCTTAGAAGTTGGTTCGCTCCAACTTCTAGGTGTTTCAAAAAATGTGCTCTGTTTCCTCTTGACACCCCTGCTCAGACAATGATTTTCGGAAGAAAAGTTGTCTGAGGTCAGGATAGTGGAGTGAATAATCCAAGATGCACGCTCTGTGGTGCCAGGATGAGAAGGAATGGCAGCACATCTTCTGGACGGCAGCGATGGCGTTGTGCAGCTTGTGGCTCATCAGCTGTGCGCAAGATCGACTCTCGTGCCAAGGATCTCGCCTATTTCCTCGACTGGCTCTTCTCCAAGGATTCCATAGCCGACAAGGAGGTCAGCAGGACGACGTTTTGGCGCAGGACCTCATGGATATGGAATCTATGGCCTATCGCACCCTATGCCGGCGAGGTATCGGATGTCGTATTCCTCGATGGCATCTGGCTCAAGCGAGATGCAGTCGTGCTCATCGCTTGCAGCAAGGAGCACATCCTTGCTTGGCATCTGGCGCAAAGCGAATGCTCTGAGGCTTGGGCGGCTCTCATGCTGCGGGTGCCCGCGCCTGCCATGCTCGTCTCAGATGGAGCTCGGGGGCTTGCCAAGGCAGCTGGCGCGATCTGGCCGGCGACTCGCATCCAACGTTGCACCTTCCACGCCGCGAGCCAGGTCAAACGATATACGACGCTCAACCCCAAGCTCGAATGCGGGCGCGAGCTTTTAGGGATCGCCAACAATCTCAAAGACGCCAAGGATGCGGCGACGGCGGCTTCATGGCTTGTCGGATACAACGATTGGTGCATGAGGTGGGAGCGCTTCTTGCGCGAGTTCACGATAAAGGATGGCAAGCGCCTCTACACCCACGAGCGACTGAGGAAGGCCAGACGCTCCCTCAACGCGCTCGTGCAAACCGGGCAGCTGTTCACGTTCGTGGAGATGGCAGAGGAACGTGGTGGGACGTGGGCATCCACCAACAACGTCATCGAGAGCAGGAATGCGCGGATCCGCGAGATGCTCAGGATGCACAGGGGCCTGCCTCTCCTCCATCGCATCAAGGCGATCTTCTGGTGGTGCTACATGCACACTGAGAGCCCTCTGCCCCCAGCTGAGATCCTGCGCATCATGCCGACAGACGACCAAGTGGAGGGGCTGTTCGCATCAGCTTCCAACAAACACAAGCAAGACGACGGAGCACCTGAGGAATACGGATCAGGAATCGTCTGGAGCGAGTTCCACATGCCTACCGAATACAGGCAGTGAATAACCCTAGAGAGCACACTTTTTGAAACATAACCCAGAGGTGCAGCATTTGTGACAACAATGTAAGCGCCTGGAGGACATGAAAAAGGCCAGACGCAACAGCATCCGGCCTGGCAATTCAATGGAGCCGATGAGCGGACTCGAACCGCTGACCTACGCATTACGAGTGCGTTGCTCTACCAACTGAGCCACATCGGCGCACGTGCAAGTATACCCGAATAAGCCAGCGTGCAAGAAAATTCCATTGACGCAATCTGGCGAGTGCGATGCCGCGTGGCTGCCCTGCCGCACCCGTCGGCCCCCCTGCCGCACCCACCGGCCTCAGCCGTCGTGTGACTGCCCTGCCGCGCCTGGCGCCCGCAGCTGCCGCGCGGCCGCACTTCTTCCTACTCGGCCTTCCCGAAGGCCTTGATCAGCATCGCCGCAATGCCGCACAGCAGGCCACCGATCGGCCAGGGCAGCCAGAAGAACGCGATCATGCCCGATGTGTAGTCCTCCACCGTGCCGGTGGCCATCGGCCAGAACAGCATCAGCAGCGCGATGGCCGTCGCCAGGATCATGATGGTGCCGCAAACCGCGCCGACTTTCTGGTCGAGCCTCTTCGTCTTGAGCATCTCCTGTTTGGCTTCGTCGGGAACCTTCGCGGCCTCGATGTCGGAAACTTCCATGTATTCCGCCGCGTTGGCGTTGTATTCCGCGATGTTCGTGCGTCCCAGCGTCATGGCCCCGTGCACGATGAGGAACACGCCCACCGCGATGCACAACATCATGGCCGTGACGCCCACCAGGCTGCCCTCGGCGGTTTCACCGAACAGGACAACCACGCATATGCCCAGGAATATGATTCCGATTCCGCCCACAAGTTGATAGGCGAACGACGAGCGGGCCTTCGCCCTGTCCTCGGAGGTGTAGAAGTCCTCGATGAACGGGTGCGCCTTCACGAACGCAGAATGCGCCATGGCAGCGGGAATGATCAGCGCAAGGCAGATGCCCACGCCGGCGAACAGGACGAACATCCCCAACGCGGCTGCAAGATTTTCCGACAGCCCGAAATAGGGATTCGCGCTGGGGTCGCTCGCCGCCAGGAACGGGATCGCGATGCCCACGCCGGCAATGGCCGCAAGTATGCCGAGCGACAGCCTGGTCGCGAAGCGACGCATGAAGCGGTCGTAGTCGAACACGTCGACGGCCGGCCCCTGCCCGCTCGCCGCTGCCTGCGGCATGGGCTCGCGACCGGTCAGGTCGCCTTGCACAAGCTCGTCCAGGGTGCAGTCGAACGCCTGGCAAAGTTTCAGCAGCTTGTCCATCTCGGGGTAGGATTTCTCGGATTCCCACTTGGTCACGGACTGCCTGCTCACTCCTAGCAGCATTGCCAATTGCTCCTGGGTCATGTTGTTGGTCGCGCGCAAATGCAAAAGATTGTCTCTAAAGCTCACGTCGATGCCTCTCTCGATGGAATGCGTTTGGTTCTTTCAAAGCCGGCATCGAAAGACTATGCCTCCGGCTGGTTTCAGACTACCAACCAGCGGGAGCAAAATCCAGAAAACCATGGCACCCGTCGGTTGCAATCACCAGTTCAGGACGTTGCAAACCACCGACTGCGACATTAGGATACGGCATTGGAGCGCACCTAATGGCACATGACGCCACACTCGGTGCGACGTCGGCGCAATGCCGCATCGCCACAGCAAAGCGGCCAGCCTGGTGCGGCGTTAGAGGCGATCAAGCGTCGCGCCAAGAAACACAAGCGCCCGGCTTAGTGCCTCGAGCGCCTGAAGGTCATCGACGAAGCTGACCTCCACGATGGCCTCTCCTCTGGCGGCGCCGCCTTCGCACCACTCGGTCGTGCCGACGAATGTCGCGTTGCGCGGGCGTTCGGCCTCCGCAGCATCGGCCTGCAGCCGCTCGGCCTCTGCAGCAAGCCGAACCTGCTCCGCGATGACCACGTGCTCCAACAGGTGCGGGACCGACGTGCCAACCGCAACGTCGCCGAACGTGGGACCCTTCGAGTTGATGCACGAATGCAGCGGCAGCGTAGGATAGGCCTCGTACGCGGCAGCAACCATGCCTTCGCTCGCCTGCCGCGGCGCATCAGCTGCAAGGGCGACCCAGATCCGCAGCCTTCCCGGAAAGACCTCTACGCGACGAGCCGTTATCTTGCTTGCAGGTTTCATGGCCCCACCATTGTATGACAGCAGCCGCGTACGATTGCACAGTCTGGGAGCATTGGCTGCCGGCTGGAGCTGGAAATGGCATAAACCTCGATCCGCTCGGGCAAAGCGTCGGGCAAAACCCCCCGAGACCGCTTAAAAGTGGCAACGGACGCCTCGACCGCCGTCGCACGACCCTAAGACACGCGTTCCAGCACCATGTCGCCCTCGCCCAGGCTGGGACTTTTCGTCGGATTGCCCATCAACTCCTGCGCTACGGCATCAAGGATCCATGGGACGTCGGCCGCCAAGGTCGCCACCCAGTCGAAGTCGCCGTCATCAATCGACAGCATGGAATGATCGAGCGAGAAACGATAGCGCCCGCTGCCAGTCAAGCCGCCAAACGTGAACGCCAGCGTCTTCGAATCAGGGTCGAGCACATAATCGTAGGCCACCTCGTCGGTAAGCACGATTTCCTCGTCGTTGATGTCGATAATCGTGTCGGTGCCCTGCACGCGCCACTGGCCCTGGATACTCGCCGCGTCGTCGTGCATGCCCCAGCGCAGCAGCCAAAAAGCCAGCAAAATCCCAACAAGCAGCACGAGCAGCACCGCAATGATGCTGCGTCGAACGACCTTGGCCCTCTGCTGCTTTTGGAACTTGCGCTTGCGCTCCTCGGCGCTGGCCTCCTTCTCTTTGCGGCGAAGCTCGGCCGCCTCGGCCTTCGACGTTGTCTCGGGAGACAGCCCGTGCGCAAGTCGGCGCGAAGCAACGGCATCCTGCGACAAAGACGCGCTGTCGCTTGAAAGCTTGCCCGACACTGACCCGGATGCCGATGACGTTGCCGGCCTTGATGCCGACCCGAATGCGACTGACGACACTGACCCGGACGCGGACCCAGCTGCCGGCTTCGACACCGGCCCCGGCCCCGCCGCCTTGGACATGCGGCCCGTCGCAGCGGACGTCGCACCGCCGGCGGCCTTGGAATCGCCCGCGCCCTTCGCCGCAGCCTTCGCCGGCCCCGGCCCAGCGCCCTTCGCCTGCGAGCCGCCCTCACCCGCACCAGCGGCGCCCTGCGCCGCAGCCGTGGCAGCCTCCACCGCAGGAAGCTTCTGGGTAGCACCATCCAAGCCGCCCGAAGGCGCCTGCGAATTCGTCGACCGCGACGTGTTGGGGTTGGCGTCAACCATCGAGGGCTCCCGGCAGCGTGGCCATGCCGCCCGCGGCGGTTAGGAAACGGCCCCTTCCGGCTTGATGCAGGTCAGGCCGCCCATGTAGGGCACGAGCGCCTCGGGCACCGTCACGCTGCCGTCGGCGTTCTGGTAGTTCTCCAGGATGGCCGCCATGCAGCGGCCGACCGCCAACCCGCTTCCGTTGAGCGTGTAGACGTAGCGCGTTCCCTTGAACTCGCCTTCGTTGCGGTAGCGGATGTTCGCGCGACGCGCCTGGAAGTCGGTGCAGCACGAGCAGCTGGAAATCTCCTTGTAGCCGTCGTAGCTGGGCATCCAGACCTCGACATCGTACGTCTTCGCCGCAGAGAAGCCGATGTCGCCTGTGCACAGCGTGATCACGCGGTACGGAAGCTGCAGCTTCTGCAGGATGTTCTCGGCGTCGGCCACCATCAGCTCGAGCTCGTTGAAGCCCTCCTCGGGCGTGGTGTACTTCACCATCTCCACCTTGGAGAACTGATGCACGCGGATGATGCCGCGCGTGTCGCGACCCGCCGAACCCGCCTCCTCGCGGAAGCACGGCGTGAAGGCGCAGTAGCGAAGCGGCAGCTGGCCCGCGTCCAGGATCTCGCCCGCATGGAGGTTCGTCAGCTGAACCTCGGCGGTGGGGATCAGGTACAGGCCCTCGGTGGTCTTGTACAGGTCTTCCTCGAACTTGGGAAGCTGCGCGGTGCCGGTCAGCGTCTCGGCGTTGGCCATCGCGGGAACCCACCACTCCTTGTATCCGCGGGACGTGTGCTGGTCCAGCATGAAGTTGATGAGCGCGCGCTCGAGGCGGGCGCCCGCGCCGCCGAGCACGTAGAAGCGGCTCTCCGCCAGCTTCACGCCGCGCTCGAAGTCAATCACCTCAAGGTCGGTGCCCAAGTCCCAGTGCGCCTTCTTCTCGATGCCTTCGGCGGCGAAGTCGCGGGGCGTGCCCCAGCGGCGCACTTCGGGATTGTCGTTCTCGTCGGCGCCGACGGGCGTGCCCTCGTCGGGCATGTTGGGCGTGGCCAGAAGCAGGTTGCGCAGGGCGGCGTCGGCCTCGTTGCGCTGCTCGCCGGCCGCGTCCAGCTCCTCGTTGATGACGCGCACGCGTTCCTTCGTCTCCTCGGCCTGGTCGCGCTGGCCTTCCTTCATCAGCTGGCCGATCTGCTTCGAAAGCTTGTTGCGCTCGGCCTGCAGCTCCTCCTCGTGGGCGATCAGCTCGCGGCGGCGGGCGTCAAGCTGCAAGAACAGCTCGTCGTCGAAGGACGCGTTGCGATTGCGCATCGCCTCCTTGACCGCATCGAGGTTGTCGCGAACGTACTTTGTGTCAAGCATGTCTGTCCTTTCCTAGAGCAGAGCCGCGACCTTGCCCAACAGGGGCTCGAAGCTGACTCCTCGGTCTTTGAAGTTCGGCTGGTCGGCCGAGACGATCATGGCGTCGTGGACGAAGTCGCCCGCGAACGCCACGCCCTCGACCAGCGAGCGTCCGGCCATCACGGCCGCAAGCACGCACGAGGCGTACACGTCGCCCGTACCGTGCAGCATGTAGGGCACGTACTCGTTGCCCACTTCCACGATGTCAGGCGCGCTGGCGCTAGCCACGAAGTTGCGGATGATGTCGTCGCCTTCGCGCTGGATGCCCTTCAGCACCACGTTCTTGGCACCCTTGTCCAGAAGGGCGCGCGCGATGCGCTCGGCCTCTTCGTCGGGAATGTCGGCACCGCCCCACTCGTCGCCGATGGGCTCGCCCAGGATGATGGCAGCCTCGGTGAGGTTGGGCGTCAGGATGTCGGCGTCGGCGGCCAGCGACGCCATGGCTTCGCACAACTCGGGCGTGTACGTGGGGTAAACCTTGCCATGGTCGGCCATCACCGGGTCGACCATCTTGATGGCGTCGGGGAACTCCTGGTACAACGACCTGATGACGTCGACCTGCTCGGGCGCGCCCAGGAAGCCGGAATACACGGCGTCGATCTGCACGTCGATGCCGCGCCACGCGTTCAGGTAGTCGCGCAGGATGTCGGTGGTGTCGTGCATGTACCAGCCCGGAAACGCCGTGTGGCTGGAGAACAGGCCCGTCGGCACGGGGCACACGTCGCAGCCTGCGGCGCTGAGCACGGGAATGGCGACGCCGAGCGAACACTTCCCGTACCCGCACAGGTCGTGCACGGCGGCGATGCGGGGGATGTACTTCCCGTCGCGCTGGTAGAGAATCACGGGGTTGGGGTCGCCGTGAACCTGCCGGCTTGCCGTGTCGGTTTCTTCGTACCTGAGAGCCATTTATGCTTCCTTCTTCTTGGAGGCCGCGGCGAAATCCGCCTCTTCCTCGGCCTCGGCTTCGGCTACTTCGTCCTCGAAGAGGGCCCATTCGTCCTGCTCGGGATCCGCCTCGTGGTTGCGGTACACCTTGCGCGTCTTTATCTCGAGGAGCACGCAGACCAGCAGGCTTATGGCGATTCCGGCGCCGACAAGGATGCCGATTCCGGCGTACGTCTCGAACAGCAGATGATAGATTTCGTTAAAGTCCATAGGCCGCCTGAACGTCGATTCCAAACGTTGCGTAATTATACAACCTCTTCGCCACAACGGCCCCAATGGCGCGACGACGCGAAGCGGGAGTGCTGGCGGGTTCCGTGCGCGATGCGCAATTTGGAACGTCCTGGTCGCACGCGATTGCGCCCTAGTCGCGACGCGCTTGGCGCTAGCGCCTCTTCCAGGTGGATTGCTTGCGGCGACGGGCCGTCTTGGCCAGCTCGCCCTGCAGCCCCAGGTACGACTCGAGTCGGGAGCGGCTGATGCGCCCCTCCTCCACGGCCGCCGCTACGGCGCAGTCCGGCTCGCCTTGGTGCTTGCAGTCGCGGAACCGGCATTCCGCGGCCAGCGTCTCGATGTCGGAAAACGCCGCGCCCATGCCCTCGTCGGCGTCCCACAGGCCCAGGCCCCGCACGCCCGGCATGTCCACGATGCGGCCCCCGCCGGCGCCGTCCACGACGGGCAGCTGCATGACCTCGCGCGACACGGTCTTGTGGCGCCCCTTGCCGTCGCGCTCGCGCACCTCGGAGGTAGCGCGCGCATCCTCGCCGAGCAGCAGGTTCACCAGCGTCGACTTCCCGACGCCCGAGCGGCCGATGAGCACCGACGTGGTGCCCGCCGCCATCAGCCGGCGCACCTGCGCCACCGACGCTGCGTCGTTCTTGGAGATGCAAAGCACCTCCACCTCGCCGCCGGCAAGCTCGCGAACCTGCCGCGCGGCGTCCGCCACGGCGACCGCGTCGAGCAGGTCGGCCTTCGTCAGCACCACGGTCACGTCGGCGCCGGTCTCGTGGGCCAGCACCAGCTCGCGTTCGAGCCGCCGCAGGTTCAATCGGTTCGCGGGCTGCACCACCAGCACGCGGTCGAAGTTGGCGGCCAGCACCTGGGGCAGCGCCCGCTCCGTCGGGTCCTTCCGCACGAACTGCGTCGTGCGCGGGCGGACCAGCTCGATGATTCCCGCGTCGTGGCCGTCGGGAACAGCCACTTCCACCACGTCGCCGATGACGGCACGCAGCTTCCCGCGCTTCTTCAGCTCGGCAGAATGCTCGCAACGCAGGCGGCTTCCGTCGGGCAGTTCGACCAGGGGGAACTTGCGGTCGAGCTTGACCACCTCGCCGACAAGAAAACCCGGCACTAGCGCTGCCTTTCCCGCATGATGTCGAACGCGATGAGCAGCAGGCTTCCGATCAGCAGGAGCACAAGCCCGGGCACGAGGCGCATGTAGTTGAACTCCATTTCCTCCACGCTGCCGCGCGCCACGACCGCCACGCTCTCGGAATGCAGGTCGCTTGCGCCCTGATGGTCCTTGCACGCAAGGTTGAACGTGCCGCGCACCTGCAACGTGGTGC
This sequence comes from uncultured Eggerthellaceae bacterium, assembly GCA_910589135.1. Classification (GTDB taxonomy): domain Bacteria; phylum Actinomycetota; class Coriobacteriia; order Coriobacteriales; family Eggerthellaceae; genus MGBC163016. The sequence continues at coordinate 112,578 of CAJUSL010000001.1, read as the reverse complement.
CGCGCTTGCCGTACGCGCCGTACGTGTCGATGGATTCCGACGCCGTCAGCGGCATGTACACCGCGACCTCGGAATCGTCGCCTTCGCCCGACGACTGCAGCATGACCCAACAGTCCGACGAGTCGAGCTCGGGCAAGATGCGGTCGCCCACGACCTCGCCGGTCACCTGGACGGTCTGGCCGTCCATGTAGGAATCGGCCGACGCAAGCTCCTTGATGGTTATGTCGTAGATGAACGAGCTGTCGGGAAGCTGCGAGACGTTCAGCTTGTTGTCGGGCGCCGCGCCTGCGGCCCGCTCGTCGAGGCCCGCCGCGTCCAGACGCGCACCGTCGTCGCTGCCGCCCGACATGGCCTCACCCACCCCGATGGCGCCGAGCCCGATGGCCGACGCGCAGAACAGGACGAGCCACCACTTCAGCAACGGGTCGGCCTTCAGGTACTTTCCCAGGTAGCTCTTCCTGGTCATAGCTGGATTTCCTCGTTCGATGCGACGACGCCCGGATTGGTGGCGCGACGCCGCGGAATGGCGCTGACGACCACCTGCACGATCAGGGCGAGCAGCGTGATGAACTCGAGACGGCCGGCCCACATCTGCAGGATGTAGAACAGCTCGAGGGTGACGGGCATGCCCGGCGTGGCGATGCCGACGATCATGCCGCCGTTCGACGTCATGCACACCGACTCGTACACGGCCTGCGTGGCCTCGTGCCCGTGCGCGATGCCCACCAGCGCGCCGATGACGTAGGTGATGACGAACATGATGAAGATCGTCATGGCCTCCTTCACCACGCTGGGAGACAGGATGCGCTTGCCCACGTGGTTGTAGGCGACGACCACGGTCGCCGAGTCGGGCGAGACGGCCTCCTTGATGGTGGACACGAACGACTTCGCGATGATGCCCACGCGGTAGATCTTGATGCCGCCGGCGGTGGACCCGGCCCAGCCGCCGACCGCCATGACCAACGCCAGCGTCAGAAACGCACCCGACGTGACCACCGTGAGCAGCTGGTTGGTGGTCAACACCGAGAAGCCGGTGGTGGTGAACGCCGAAATCAGCACGAACATGCCGCGCCGCAGCAGCGTGGGGACGTCGGAGAACAGCGTCGAGGTGGCCAGCGACGCCGTGAACACGACGACCATCGCCACCATCCAGATGACGGTGGTGCGCGTCTCGATGTCGCGGAAGAACTCGCGCACGCGACCCCGCAGCACCTCGGAATAGATGACGAAGCTGACCGTGCCCAGCAGCATGAGCACCATAAGCAACGCCTCGATGGGGAACGAATGGTAGTAGAAGATGGACTGCTGCATGGGCGAGAAGCCGCCCGTCACGAAGCCCGAGATGGCCACCCAGAACGACTGCAGGATGGCGCGCACCGGCTCGATGCCCGACAGCAGCATGAGCACCGAGATGGACACGGTGCCGATCAGGACGAACCATGCCGTCACCTTCGCGATGAACGTGGTGGTGTGGATGACGTTGGGCACGACATGCTCGCTTCTGCCTTCCGAGGTGTACAGCGTGGCTCCCGCGCGCTTGCCGAACACGCCAAGCGACAGCGCGACCACGATGAGCCCCAGGCCGCCCAGCAGGTGCATCATGAAGCGGAACATGTTGTCGGCATAGGACAGGTGGTCCAAATCGACGATGAGCGACGCGCCCGTGGTGGTAATGCCCGACACGCTGTCGAACAGCGCGTCAAGATAGGTCAGGTAGTGCCCCGAGTTGTACAGCGGAATGGAGCAGAACAGCCCCAGCACGATCCACGCCAGGCCGACCACGGCCAACGCCTGCTGGCGGTTCAGCTTGCCGGGCTGAATGCGGAAGAAGCGCAGCAGCGAGCCCACCACCAGCGCGATGCCGATGGAGTACAGGTAGCGGTAGGCCGGGTCCCATTCCTGGAAGACCAGCGCCGTGACGAACGGAACCACCATGAGCAGCGCCGAAAACAGCACCAGCATGCCCAGGTAGTGGCCGATGACCCTAACGTCGTATAAGCTGAAGCGCTGCCACATTTCGCAATGACGGGGGCCGCCCTACAGCGGAAGCCCCATGAGGAACCGGACGACGGTCATGACGATCCAGAGAAGCACGACGAAGCATGCGACCGACAGCACGAGCAGCATCACGGAACCGAAGCTGGTCCTTGCCGCCGCCATTATTTCCCTGCTGGTTTTCTGCATGCCGACATTCTACACCGACAAACAAAAAACCCTGTCGGATGACAGGGCTTTTTGCGGTTGTTAAGGTCACGCTTAAAGGAGCCTTTTTGTTTTCAATTTTGTTGCGACGCGCAAGACAAGGTTGTTAGGTTGTTGCCTTGCGCGTTGCAAACAGTGCTGGGAAACACTGTCTGGAATACTACGCCCCCTTCCTTAAATCCACCTGAAACAATGGCAAGGTCGGCCCTGCTTTTCAGGATGTTTTAAGGTTTGTGCGCTTGCTTTGTCCCGCGCCGTCGCATCGTCGCCGCGCGGGCGTCTTCGCTGTACAATCGTCGAAGCACGCCGAGCGCGCCGCAGGCACCTTCGCGGGCGCGCGCGAAGGAAGGGCAACGAATGCAGATACTTATAGTCGAGGACGACGAAAGCCTCGCCGCGGCTCTGGAAAAGATCCTGCTGGACAACGGCTACAGCGTCGACAAGGTGCACGACGGCCTCAGCGGCTTCGAGTACGGCAAGGCCGGCAACTACGACGTGCTCATCCTGGACGTCATGCTTCCCAAGATGGACGGATTCGAGATCACTCGCGAGCTGCGCCGGGCCGGCATCAACACGCCGATCCTGCTGCTCACGGCGCGCGACGCCACCAACGACAAGATCTGCGGCTACGACTCCGGCGCCGACGACTACATGACCAAGCCGTTCTCGCCCGCCGAGCTGATGGCGCATCTGCGCGCGCTCACGCGCCGCCAGGGCGAGGTGCAGTTCGAGCAGCTGGACGAAGGCGACCTGTCGCTCAACCTGGAAAGCATGCAGCTCACGTGCGGCAAGAAGTCCATCCAGCTCAGCTCGAAGGAGTTCAGCATCCTGCGCATCCTCATGGGCAATCCCGGCGCCGTGTTCTCGAAGGACACGCTGATCGACAAGGCGTGGGGCATCAGCTCCAGCGCCGGCGACAACAACGTGGAGGCCTACATCTCGTTTCTGCGCAAGAAACTGAAGCATCTGGGGTCGAAGTGCTCGATCGAGACCATTCGGAAGGCAGGCTACCGCTTCGCCGAAGGCGGCGCCTCCAAGGCCGCCCGTTAAGGCCGCGCCATGCCGAAAGTCCCCAAGGCGAGCCACGACGCCATAATCGGGCCCAGCTCGAAGATGCTGCGCACCCTGCGCATCAAGTTCATCGCCATCAACATGCTGACGATCATGCTGGTGCTGCTCACCACGTTTGCCATCATCCTGTACGCCGACTACATGACGCGCATCCACATGATCGAGGACCAACTGCAAGGCGTCATCACCGAGGTCACGTCGCGCCAAGCGCCCCAGCTATCGTCCACGCAGCGCCTGTCCACCGACGGCCGAACGCCGGTGGCGACGTCCGGCAACACCGCCTCAGGCTCGACGGCGTCCGGCACGTCGGCGGACGTTTCCGCGCCCACGATCGGCTCATCGGCCAACGCGAGCGATTCGGTCGTCCTGATGTCGGTCTACAGCGTGAACCAGAGCGGCCGCTACACTACCGTAGGCGGCTACACCAACGCGAACATTCCCGAGTCGGCCATCCTGGGCGCGAACGAGCAGGTGCTCGCAAGCAACGATGCGAACGGCTTCCTCCCCGATTACAACCTGTACTTCGCCAAGCGCGCATCGAGCGTCGACCCCGGCGACCAGGTCATCGCGTACGCCGACGGCAGCAGCATGAACGCATGGCGCAACCTTGCCTGGACGCTGGTGCTCGTATGGATCGGCGCCACGGCCTTCCTGTTCCTGGTGAACATCTTCTTCTCGCGCTGGGCCATGAAGCCGGTGCGCATGTCCATCAAGCAACAGCAGCAGTTCACCGCCGACGCGTCGCACGAGCTGAAGACGCCTCTCACGGTGATCCTGGCCAACACCGCCATCTTGAAGTCGCAGCCCGACGCGCGCGTCGAGGACCAGATGCAGTGGGTGGAGAGCACGCACCTCGAAGCAGAGCGCATGCAGCTGCTGGTCAACGACATGCTCGCGCTTTCGCGCCCCGACAGCCAGAAGCAAAACTTCGCCACCGAGCGCGTCGACTTCTCCGATTTGGTGGAAGGCGAGGTGCTGCAGTTCGAGTCGGTGGCCTTCGAGCTGGGCGTGGACATCGACAGCGATATCTGCGAAGACGCGATGGTAGAGGGCAACGCCGAGCGGCTGGGGCGCATGGTGGCCACGCTGATCGACAACGCTTGCAAGTACGCAGGCGAAGGGCGCGGCGTCCAGATCGCGCTGACCCGCACGCCGTCGAATGGCACGCGCGGCAAAGTCGAGCTGAAGGTGCACAACGACGGGCCGGCCATCCCCGAGGAAGACCTGCCGCACATCTTCGACCGCTTCTACCGCGCCGACAAGGTTCGCACCAGCGCGAAGGGCGGCTACGGGCTGGGGCTGGCCATCGGGCAGGAAATCGCGCACGAGCACGACGGCATGATCGAGGCCGTAAGCTCGGAAGCCACCGGCACCACGTTCACCGTCACGCTGCCTTTGGCCGACTAGCAGGACTGGCCTGACGGCCCTTTCGTGGGCGCGATGCCAAAAAGCTGGGCCGCTGTGGACAAAATGGCATCGGGGCCAAACAACCACGCGAGCCGAAAGCCCAAACCGGTTGGCAACGCTCAAACTACACCCCGATCATGCCCGACATGCAAGAGGAGCGGCCGACGTCACGTCGGCCGCTCCTTGAACGACGCCCTTTCCAAGCAAGGTATCAGGGGGCATAAGGAAGGCTGCCCGATCGCGTTGCCCTTGCCTGCAACGATGGCCGCAAATGCGCTATTCGCCGCCATCGGCAACAAGGCCGGCATCGACGTCTTGCTTTTCGGAGCCCTTCGCAGGCCTGACCTTCACGAACATCATGATGATGCCTCCGATGACGGCCAGCACTCCCAGGGGCGCCGCACAAGCCTCGAAGGCTCCCGCGGCATCCACTATGTAGCCAACGACGAGGGGCCCGAGCGTCATGCCGATATTCTGCCCAAAGGTGACGATGGCGATAATGATGGCCGCGTAGGCCGCAGACGGAATGGTGTCGGGGCCGATCGTGTACAGCGAAACCGGCACGATCGTGCAAACGAATCCAACGAATATCAGCAGCGCGGTCTCGGACTCCACCGACGGCATGCTGAACGCCAAGAAGTATCCGACGGCCAAGAGGAACATCGCCACCGCTGCGATCCACTTGCGGTTCTTGACCTTGATCTTGTCCAGCGCGACACCCGCGATGAGCGCGGCAGGCAGACCCACCAACGACATCCAGCTCACGGCTAGATTCGCCGTGGCTTGGTCGGCGCCGACCGTCTCAACGAGGTACGTAGGTCCGTAGGTCGATATGCCGTAGTAGCCAATGTTGAACACGATGAACACGCAGGGAATGATCCAAATGGCCGGGGTGGTCAGCAGCCTCTTGATGCTGATCCTCTCCTGCGTTTCCCCAATCGTCTTGTTGTCCTCGAAGTCCACCTCGTGCGACTTTCCGGGAATGAAGAACAAAGCCGCCAAAAGCGCAAGCACGCTCAACGCGTTGACGAACCACCAGACGCCCTGCCATCCGAAGTCGGTGTTCAGCGGAACGGCCACGTTCATCATCAGGAACACGGAAACCGTGTAGCTGGCGGTATTGAGCGAATTCGGCAGCCCTCTCTTCTCGGGAGGGAAGAACGCCGCGATGACCGCGAATGCGGAAACGTTGCACAGGCCCAGGGCCACGCCTTCCAGCGCTCGGCTGAAGAGCATGAGCCCGAAGCCTGTCGCAAACGTTCCCACCAACGAGCCGACAAGCTGGAACGAAGCGGCAGCCACGGTTGCCCACTTCACGCCGATCTTCTCGATGATGGCCCCGGCGGGAAGAGCCAGGACGAGTCCGAGGAGGCTCATGATCGACATGAGCCAGCCGGAGTCAACCAGCGAAAGGCCGAGCGCCTCGTTGAGCTCGACCATGATTGGCGGAACCTTGTACTGTGCAGCGCTGTTCACGAAGTAGATCAGAAGGCCGCCAACGAGCGCAAGCCAGGCCACCTTGGGGTTGTACAAACTCGATTTCGATGGCGCCTTCATCGTTTCCGTCGCCACTTGCATGTTCTTCCTCCTTTTTGCTCTGACCAGGCGTCGAGCAACGCCTGGTCGCTTGATTTCGCGCACTTGGCCTTGCCTCGCCTAGCTCCGCTCGCTAGCCAAGGTCGTTTCTCGTCGCCCTCATCACCTCTTGTGCGGTCAGGTTCTTCATGTGCAGCGAGTCCCGGAAGCGGATGCCCTCGGGGATGTCGATGACATCGGAAACGCTCTCGAAGGTGTCGGGCAGCGTCCCCCTCTTCTTCTGCAGCGCCATGAGCCGCTCGATGTCGAGCGGAATCACGTCCTGCTTCGGCTGCAGCGGCTTGAAGACTTCGTTGACGACGACGTCGGTATCGGGCATTCCCTCGACACGCCGGTCGTTGCCGTATTTCGCCACCATCTCGTCCATGGGGCCGAAGTCGAAGGCGCGAATGGGGCACGCGAGCACGCATTGCGGAAGGTCGCCGGCCGCCAGGCGGTCGATGCACATCGTGCATTTCGACATCTTTGCGCCCGGGTCCTCCGATGCGAACTTGGGCGCCCCGTAGGGACATGCCTCGGCGCAGCTTCGGCACCCGACGCATTTGTCCTGGTCGACCAGCACCGCGCCGTATTCGTCCTCCTTGAATATGGCACCCTCGGGGCACGCGGGGACGCACGCCGGGTTGTCGCAATGGCCGCACGAGAACGCCAGCTCGTGAATGCGCATGCTGGGAAACGCGCCCGTCTCCCACTCGTATACGCACATCCACTTCTCGGGCCCCGGCTCGAGATTGTTCCAATCCTTGCACGCGGTGGCGCAAGCCTGGCATCCGTAGCAGCGGGTCTGATCGAAGAAGAATCCGTACTGCGTCATGCGATCACTCTCCCATCTTCTCGACTTCGACGAGGCCACCGATCAGCAACGCTCCCACGACATGAGGCCAATGCTCGTCCCCTATGAGGAAGTTGGGCGTGCCGCGGTGGTCGACGCCCCACGGCATGGAAGACGTCTTGCCTTCGACGTCGGGCGCGTACCATGCGCCGTGGAACACGGCCGCCGTGCCCGGCGACATGCGCGAGGTCACGTAGACCGGAAGCCTGATTTCGCCGAACTCGTTGAACACCCGGGCAACCTCGCCATCCGCCAGCCCACGCTTGACGGCGTCGGACGGGCTGACCCACACGGCATGGCGATAGGTCTCGTCACGAAGCTGCGGGTTTGCGTCCAGGCACGCGTGCTGCCGGTAGGCGGAAACCGGCGTGATGAGGGAAAGGGGGTACGACTGCGCCTTCGGATGATAGAAGCTGTCGTTCGGCTCATGGCCTCCCATGTAGAGCGGGTTGATCACGGGATACGGCTCGAGGTGCCCCCGGTACCAGGTCTCGTTTACCATGTCCATGGACTCGCAAAGCGTGGAGCTGAATTCGATCTTGCCGGTCAGGGTGCCGAACGGGGACCGGCCGTCCACGATGCCGCCCTTCTCCATGTAGTTCTTATACGGGTAGAACGCCTCGTCGATGGGAATGCGCACAATCGGCTTCTTCAGGAATTCCTCCCAGGGCTTCGGCTCCACGCCCAGCTCGGCAAGCCTGCCCGTCGGGTCTTCCGCCCACGCGTCGTACGCCTCGTGGTAGAGCTCGTGAACCGCATCGTCCCATTCTTCGATCGGCACGTCCGCAAGGCGCGGGTTGTACTTGTCGACGATGCCAAGCCGCTTGGCCAGCTGCGTGTACATCCAATGGCGCGGCCTCACCTCGCCGGGCGGCTCGCAGACCTTGTCGGCGTACATGAAGTAGTTCCGCATGCCGTTCGGGCCGTACATGAAGCGCTCGGAGCCCAGCATGTAGTCGTCGCGGCATTCGAACATCATGTTGATGCCGGGAAGAACGATGTCCATGAAATCGAGCGACGCCTGCCCGTAATGCCACTGGTAGCCCCACACGAACTCGCACTTCTCGAGCGATTCCAGGCGCTTGTTCGTCTTGTGGTGGCTTATCGGGTACTGGTTCTCCACGATCATCATCTTGATGTTGGGCAGCGGCGCGCCGGGAGGGGAGCCGATCAGCCTGCGGTAGGCCTCCTCGGAAATCTCGCCCGCGTCGTAGCGTGGCCTGGAAATGATGGCCTCGGCGATCTTCTGGATGTTGTAGCAGACGGGCGGCTCGTATTCCGCCTCGGCCTGCCGCCAGTCCACTTCGGGAAACGGCATGCGGGCCGGAGTCACCAGGCTGCAACCCGTCTCGCAGCCGCCTGCGATGGAAAGGTTTCCCGTCATGGCCTGCAGCAGCATCGCGGCACTTGCGCAATACTCGCCAAGATGGCGCTTCGCGGGAGCATAGTAAAACTGCAGGTGCACCGGCTTGCTTTCGGCATAGAGCTTCGCGAACGCGCGGATGGTTTCTGCCGGAAGCGCGCAGATGCCTTCGGCCCACTCCGGCGTCTTCTCCACCCCGTCCACCTCGCCCATGACGTAGGCGCGCCACTTCTCGAACCCGCCGGGCTCGACCCACTTCTCGACGTAGTCGTGGTCGTAGAGGTCTTCCGAGTAGAGCACGTGCGCGATGGCCAGGAGCATGGCGATGTCGGTGCCCGGCCGAATGGGGAGCCACTGGTCCGCAAGCGTCTCGGCGCTGTTGGTGTAGCGCGGGTCGACCACGATGACCTTCGCGCCCTTCTCCTGCGCCAGCTTCATGTAGTAGGACACGCTTCCAAACCATCCAACCAAGGGGTCGATGCCCCACAGCACGATCAGGTTCGAGTTCAGAAGGTCGGGTGCCTCGAACCCAACGCACACGTCGGTCTGGCCGTGGAACGCAGAGACCATGTCGAAGCCCAGGTGCAGCTTCTCGCCCAAGGTCGTTCCCGAGCACGAGTTGTCTCCCCATGCCGCCATGCCAACACCGAACCACGGCGCAAGCTTGAATCCGCATTCCTCGAAACAGTCGTCCACGCTGTGAGCCAGGAAGTACGGGCCGTACTTCTCCTTGAACTCGATCAGCTTGGAGGCGATGGTGTCCAGCGCCTCGTCCCAAGAGATGCGCTCGAAGTGGCCATTGCCCGGCCCCTTGCCTCCCACCCTCTTCATGGGGTAGAGGATGCGCGTCGGCGCGTCCAGCTCTCCTCGCCATGCATGGCCCATCGCACAGGGACGCATCTGCACCATGCCCTCGCGAAGCGCCTGGTCGCCGACGTCTTCGCGCGGTATTCCCTCGTTGATGCTGTCGTCGGCCGACAGCGAGACCAGCCTTCCGTCCTTCGTTTCGCACTTGACGATGCAGCTTGCGTCCCAACATCCGTTCTGCGCGCAGCAGGTATATCTGACCTGCGTGCCTTGATGGCGGGCGGACAGGCCTTCCACTATCTTGCCCTTGCTCATCTCCCCTCCAATCCAGCTCTTTGACATTGGGGAGATGATATGGAGCGCTTCGCGCGCCGTGTGTTATCTTCATGAAGAATAGTCTGTTGCTGGCCCGACTCATTGCAGGCTACGGGGGAAGTTGCAATGTTGCAGCTTGCCCCCGTATTCCGCAATATAATTTCCCTGTTCATGAGATGGTTTGCCGCATTGATTGGCCTATCGAGAGAGTCGGCTGTGACAAAGCTTCCGCGATATGAAGGCATATTCATCGACCTAGACACTGCCGGCGTCCTGGCGTCGTCGGAATCGAAGCTTGCGCATTTCGACGCCATGGCATCGAAATGCAAGCTGCGGACCGCTCTGAAACGGCAGCTGCTGCGGATCGATGCGATTTGCTCGAGCAGCATCGACGGAAGGCGCGTGCGGTACGAAGACGTTGCAACCCTCGAGGCGGCGGTGATGAACTCCCCGTTCTCGGACGACGACAACACCTCGCTCGTCAGGCTCGCCAAAAAGTCCGGGCTCGCAAACGGGCTCGGCGACGTCGTCTGCTATCGGTACATGAAAACCGTCGAATGGGTTTCTCGGAACATTGGCGCCGGGATGCACATCGATCAGAACATCTTCAGCGCAGTCAGACGCCTTTACAACGAAAGCGAAATCGGGCTGCTTTCCGACCTGGAAGAGTCCGGCATCGACGACTTCGAACCCGACGCAAGGGAAGGCCCCGCTTTCGGCAACGAGCAGTACGACGAGCTGCTTCGGGAATATGTCGACCTGGTCAACTCGAACACCTTGCTGGTGTCGGTCCAAGCCGAATTGTCGCACGCCCACCTGCAGCTCATGAAGCCGTACGCCGGAAACCTCGATGCGTTCGAGCGGATTTTCTCGTACGTGGTGTTCTACCGAAGGGGCCTGCTGACGGGCTCCATCGCCCCCCTCGCCGTCGGCCCTTCCCTCAACGTCAAGCAGCACACCCAGTCCATTGCCAGCAACATGACGAGCATCGCCAAAGGCTCCTTCACGCCCGAAATCGTGAAGGCGGTGTTCCAGTCCACGGCGTTCTGCACGAACATATCGACCAGGGTCGCCCAGATCTGCATGAACGTGCTGGACGCCTTGTGGACGAATGCGCAGAAGAAAATCGACGCCGTGCGCAGCGACTCCACCGTGATGGACCTTGCGAAGCTGTTCCTGGAATGGCCCTACCTTACCGTAGCCATCGCAGCCGAAAAGCTCGACCGAAGCTTCTCGGCGACGAACAACGCCATGCACGCGCTGTTGAAGTGCGGATACATCGCAGAAAGCGGACGCCTTTCGAAACATCGGCTCTTCTGTGCAACCGAGCTGGTCGAGGCGTTTCAGGATGTGGCGAACCGCGTGATCTCGGGGAAGCCCCTCAACCGCGACACGATCCTCACCGAGATCCTGGAAGGCACCGAGGTCCTGGAAGGGGAACTGCAAGGCGGCTAACAACGCCCGACACCGGGCAGCCGGACGGCGAGGGGCCGGCTATTCCCACCGGTCGAGGTCGCGCTGCGTGGCCTGCCAGGCCCAGTTTCCTTCCGCCGTGCCGGGCACGTTCATGCGCGCCGCATCGTCCAGGCGCAGCACGTCCTGCAGCGACACGAACGCCACGCCCGCATCCGAAGACGTCACGCGCGCCATCAGCTCGTCGGCGATGCGCCTTGCCTCCCGCGCCCCGTCCTCGCCCGCGCCCCCAAGGCCGTAGCGCCGCTTCACCCAACCCAGCAGCGTCTGCGTGTCGTGCGTGCTGGTGAAGCACGCCTTCCCCGGCTGCGGCTGCCACCATTGCACGGGGTCGCCGTCGAAGAACTGTACGACGTCCATGCCGGTAAAGCCGGTCTCGGCCAGCAGCTGCTGCACCTGCGGCGTGACGATGCCCAGGTCCTCGGCGATGACGGGCAGCGGGCCGAAGCGTTCGTAGGCCGCGCGGAACAGCTCGATGCCCGGCCCAGGCAGCCACGCGCCTTCGGTCGCCTGCGCGCCGGCAGGCACGGCATAGTACGACTCGAAGCCCAGGAAGTGGTCGATGCGCACGAAGTCGTACCATTCGAACGCGCGCTGGAACCGGGCGAGCCACCAGTCGTAGCCGTTGGCGGCAAGCGCGTCCCAGTCGTACGTAGGGTTGCCCCACAGCTGGCCCTCGGCCGAGAACTGGTCGGGCGGCACGCCGCCTTGGCTGGTCAAGCGTCCCTCCGCGTCAAGCGCCAGGTATTCCGGATGCACCCAGGCGTCGGCGGAATCGGCCGACACGTACATGGGCAGGTCGCCGACGATGCTCACGCCGCGCTGGCTGGCATAAACGCGCAGGTCGCGCCACTGCTGGTCGAACGCGAACTGACGCACGCACTCGGCACGGATGCCGTCGGCGAGCGCAGGATCGTTGGCAAGCGCCGGCGTCCAGCGGCGATAGCGTTCGGGCCAGTCGCGCCAAAGCGCGCCGCCGGTTTCCCGCTTGATGGCAACGAACGTCGCATAGGGAACCAGCCACTCACGGTTTGCCTCGACGAAGGCCCGGCAAGCAGCCGTGTCCGCAACCGCGTCGTCAAGCACGGTGCCGGCTTCGAGCAGGCGCGTGTTGCCGGCGAAAGCCGACAGCCCCGCATAGGGCGAGCCGTATTCGTCGGTGGGGTTCAGCGGCAGAATCTGCCAGTAGCGCACGCCATGCTTCGCAAGCACGTCGACGAACCGCTTCGCCGGAGCACCCAGCGTGCCAGGGCCGACTCGCCCGCCCACAGCGTCTTCGTTGGGAACCGACGTGATGTGGCAGATGACGCCGAGCCCCTTGCCGAGCGGCTTCTGCAAACCGGCGTCAAGCCGGAACACGCATGCCTGGCGCGGCCCCACCGTGCTGCGGAAGATGCCGTCCTCCAGGGTTGCCTTCCATGCAGGCAGGTTGCCGCTTTCGTCGGTGGCCAGCACGCAGCGCGGCACGGCCCCGTCGAACCGCAAGGCGCGCGCTTCGGCAGCAGAAAGCCCGGCGGATGCATCCACCAGGTCGATCACGAAGTCAACCTGCTCGTCGGAGCGGTTGGCGACGCACAGCAAGGCGCCGTCGAGCGTCACGCCTTCGGCCGCCATGCGCAAGACGCATGCGACGTCCTTCCCGTAGGAATAGAACGCCGCGCTTCCCCGCTTCAACACCTCGGACCGCGAACGCAGCTTCCCAAGCGCCCGATAAAAGCCGGTCACGTCGCGCCCGCAGTCGGCCCGCTCGCCGTCCCAGGGAAACGTCGCCCGGTCGAACGGATCGCGGCCTCCCTGCATGCCGCGCTCGTCGCCGTAATACAGGCATGGCACGCCCGGCAGCATATATATGATGCAGGCAAGCAGGCGCTGCAGCAGCGCGCCACGCGCGTCGGCCTCGCTGTCGATGCCGGCCACCAGGGCCGCCTGCTCGTCGCGCGGCCGGTCGCGGAACTCCATGCCCAAATCGAGCACGCTGCGCACGCGCTCCACGTCGTGCGTCGAAAGCAGGTTCATCAGCCCGCGGTGCAGCGGGGCCGGGTAGTTCGATTGCTGCATCTTGAGGAAGGTGGCGAGCTGCGGGGCGTCCGTGTGCCCGAGCGCGAACCGCAGAAGGCTCGCGCGCAACGGGTAGTTCATCACCGTGTCGAGCGACCGGCCCAGCGCGTACGTGCGACGCGCGCCGTAGCTTTCCTTGGTGGTGGGGTCTTCCCACACCTCGCCGATGACGACGGCATCGGGCGACGCGGCCTTGACGGCCTGGCGCACTTTCTCCAGCACGTCGTCGGGAATCTCGTCGGCCACGTCCAAACGCAAGCCGCCGGCTCCATGGCGAACCCATTCGGCCAGAAGGCCGTCCCCGAACACGAAAGCCTGCCAAGAGGGATCGTGTTCCTCGACTTCGGGAAGCGTGGGGTCGTTCCACCAGCAGCGGTAGGGCGCGTACTGCGTGGGGTGCGCGAAGTCGTACCACGAACGGTAGGGCGAGCATTCGTCCTGCGCCGCTCCCAGCGAGTCGTACGATCCGTCCAGATTGAAATAGCGGCTGGCGGCGCCCGTGTGCGACAGCACGGTGTCCAAAACGATGCGGATCCCACGCTTAGCGGCCGCTTCGCTCAAGCGCTCGAAGTCTTCCCACGTGCCCAGAATGGGGTCGACCTGCCGATAGTCGCCCGTGTCGTAGCGATGGTTGGACCGCGCCTCGCAGATGGGGTTCAGATACACGGTGCCAACGCCGAGCGACGCCAGATAGTCCAGCCTCTGCTCGATGCCAGCGAACGTCCCCCCGAAAAAATCGACCGGATCGTAAGAGTCTCCCCAGGCAGGCGGCTCGTTCCAGTCCTCGTGCAGCTGCACGGGCCACCCGCGGCGCACGTGCGATTCCACCCCATCGCGACGAATGCCTTCGACGCCTCGGGCGAACCTGTCGGGGAATATCTGGTACATGACGCTGCCCGCGTACCAATCCGGTGTCGCGAACGCCGGGTCGTACGCCGTCAGCTGGAAAGGTGCGGCAATAGGGCCCGGCCACTCCGCCACGTCGGCTCCGTCGCGACAGCGAATCCTGTCCCCATCGTCGCCGAGCACGTCGAGAGCATGCGTCTCCCGGCACATCTGGCACACCCTCGAACTGCCCGCCGTCGCAAGGCCGTCCTGCCTGGCACCGTGCACGATGGCGCCCGCGTCGGTGCGCACGACGAACCAGTAGAACAGAACGCGCGGCTCGCCCGCCGTGTCCACGCGCGCCCGGTATCCTTCCGCGCACGCCTCCATCGGCGTGCTGCCCACGGTGTCGCCCTGCGCATCGTCGACCACCAGCAACGCCTCGTGCACGCAGCCACGTACGGCCGCTTCCGCCCGCAGAACCAAATCGACCTGCGTGCCGGCCGGAACCGCACCCGCAGGCGAGCGGTCCTGCCTGCGCACCGGGTCGTGCGAAAACGCTCGTGTCAGATGGGCGAGGTCGGTCAAAGGGGGCTACGCCTCGCCATGCACGCGTTCCGCCGATGCACCTTCGGCGCTCTGCGCATCCTCTTCGACCCCCACCGGCTCAAGATGCCAGATGGCGTCGTTGTATTCCGCGATGGTGCGGTCGGAGCTGAAGTAGCCCGAGCGCGCCGTATTCAGCACCGCACGCCTCAGCCACTCGTCGCGGTCGCCATACACGCGCTGCGCCTCCCAGAACGCCTTGTCGTACGCGTCGAAGTCGTGCAGCACGAAATACTGGTCGCCACCGGGCTGCACCAGCGAGTGATGCAGGTCCTCGAAACGGCTGCCGTCGGCCGTGGGCAGGCTTCCGTCAACCAGACGGGCAAGCGCCTTCTCGAGCCGGGCGTCGGCGCGCATAAGTGCCTGCGGGTCGTACGTGCCTTCCTCGCGCATGCGGTCGAGGTCTTCGACGCGCGCCCCGAAGATGAACATATTCTCCGGCCCCACCTGCTCGGACATCTCGATGTTGGCGCCGTCCATCGTGCCGATGGTCAGCGCGCCGTTCATCATGAACTTCATGTTGCCCGTGCCCGACGCCTCCAGTCCGGCGGTTGAAATCTGCTCGGACAGGTCGGTGGCAGGAATGAGATGCTGGGCCGTGCTCACGTCGTAGTTCGGCACGAACACCACCGAGATGACGTCGCGCGTGCGCTCGTCTGAGGCCACGAGGTTCGAAATGGCGCTGATCAGACGAATGATGTCCTTGGCACGGCAGTACCCCGGCGCGGCCTTCGCGGCGAACACGAACGTGGTCTTCGGCATGTCGGTGATGCGGCCCTCCACGATGCCGTCGTACACGCTGAGGATATGCAGCGCCTTCAGCAGCTGCCGCTTGTACTCGTGCAGCCGCTTCGCCTGCACGTCCATGAACGACGCGGGGTCGATCGCAAGGCCGTGCGTGCGTTCGAGCCATTCTGCGAACGTGCGCTTGTTCTCTGCCTTGACCTGGGCAAACTGCTCGCGGAAGACGGGATCGTCGGCATAGGGCGCAAGTTCGGCCAGCTTCGTCCAATCGCTCATGAACCCGCCGCCGATAGTGTCGTTCACCAGCGCATCAAGCCCCGGGTTGGCCACCGCCAGCCACCGTCGCTGCGTGATGCCGTTGGTGATTCCCAGGAATCGGTCGGGATTGGTGGTGTAGAAGTCGCGGAACAGCTGCGTCTTCAACAGGCGCCCATGCAACTGCGAGACGCCGTTGACGTGCCCGCTCATCAGCACGCACAGGTTCGCCATGCGCACCTGGCCGTCGTTGATGATGGCCATGCGCGCGATGCGCTCGGAATCGCCGGGATGCAGCTGCCAGATGCGGTCGCGCAGACGCGCATCGATGGTCTCGATGATGCGGTAGATGCGCGGAAGCAACGTCTGCATGAGGGACGCGGGCCACTTCTCCAGCGCCTCGGGCATGATGGTGTGATTCGTGTAGTTGAACGTGCGCTCGGCGACGTCGACGGCCTCTTCCCAGGAAAAGCCCTCGTTGTCGATGAGGATGCGGATGAGCTCGGGGATGGCCAGCGTCGGGTGCGTGTCGTTGATCTGCACGGCGATGGTGTCGGGCAGCGTGCGCAGGTCGCCGTTGCGCCGCTTGTGCGAGTCGACCACCTGCTGCATGGTGGCCGAAATCAGGAAATACTGCTGACGCAGGCGCAGTTCCTTGCCGCGCGGATGGCTGTCCTCGGGGTACAGCACCTTCGAGATGGATTCCGCGAGCTCGCGGTCGGCCGCCGCGTTCGTGTAGTCGCCGCGATTGAACTCGACCAGGTCGAGCTGCTTCGGCGCCACGGCGGCCCACAGCCGCAGCGTGCCGATATAGGGCGAATGGAACCCGACGACGGGCATGTCGTAAGGCTTCGCCAGAACGGACTGGTAGTCGTGGTACTCGACGCACAGGTTGCCGTCGCCGCCCCACTTCTCCTCGACCGTGCCGCCGAACCGCACCTCGAAGATGCGGTCGCTGCGCTCGGTTTCCCACACGTCGCCATGAAGCATCCAGGTGTCGGGGACTTCCACCTGCTGGCCGTCGACGAGCTGCTGGCGGAAGAAGCCGTGCTCGTAGCGGATGCCATACCCCATGGCGGGAAGGCCCATCGTCGCCAGGCTGTCCAGGAAGCACGCGGCCAGGCGCCCGAGGCCCCCGTTGCCAAGCGCGGGGTCGCTTTCGCATTCCTCGATGGCGTCGAGGGAGTAGCCCAGCTGGGCAAGTGCATCGCGGTAGATGTCGCGCTTGCCGATGTTGATGAGGTTGTTCGTCAGCAGGCGCCCGATGAGGAACTCGGCCGACAGGTAGATGAGGCATTTCGCGCCGGTGCGCTGCGTGGCCGTGCGCCCGGAAATCCAGGCGTCCAGGACGTCGTTGCGGACGCACAGGCCCACCGCCTCGTAAACCTGGTTCGGCGTTGCCTCCTCGATGGGTATCGCGAACTTGTGGCGAACCATGTCGACAATGTTCTGCCGCACGGATTCGACGTCGGCCTGCATGCGTGCGTCGCCCGCTGTGCTGTCTGGCGAATTGCCCAATGGAGTGCCCAACGGGCTGTCTGATGAATGGTCCAATGTGCCCACCTTCGTCGTGGAGGTTTTCGAGACGTCGTGCGAAGTGCGAGATGCGCGACGGCTCGCCTGCAAGGGCCCGGCCTGCACCGGGGTGTTGCTGTCGGCCTTCTCCGGGGCCTCCGTCGAAGCATCGATGGTTCGCCCCATTCTATCTTCATGCAAACACGCGTACAAGGAGCACAGCAACACTACACAGCTATTGAACCTTTACCGTTTCCGTACCCGCATTCCTACCGGCGGCTTGCTCTCCACGATGCCGCCGGGCGTGCCCGGCTTGGGAGGGAAGCTGAATCCGCACTCTTCGCAGGTGCGGGCATCCTCGTCGTTTTGCGTGCGGCATATCGGACACAGGCCCATGGCGATCTTGGGCTTGCATTTGCCGCAGCATTTACAGGGATAGCACACGATGATCCTCCTTGCGGCCGCACTTTGGTCAGACGCCGGCCTCGATCGACAGCGTAATCTTGCTCTAGAGAGCCCTTTTGGCAGCCTGCGCAAGAAAACTAGGCATTGATGCCAAAAAATTGCCGTTTCGGGTCGTTTTTGAGCCGAAATCGACCGTTTTTTCTCCTTGGAACAGCCGCAGCTGCAACAAGACTGCAAGAATGCCCAGTTCAGGGATCTATGCCACTTCTATGCCCGAGAGGAAACAGTCGCGAAATGACCCGAAACGGCACATTTTTGGCATATTCCGCCAATTGATTGACGCAAGAGGTCATGGAGGAACGCGGCACAAGGCACAAGGCACAGGCTGCGGCAACATAAAGCACAAGGCACAAGGCACAGGCTGCGGCGGCACAAGGCTGTCAGGTGCTGCGGCAGCACAAGCACGCGCATGACGTTGAGCTCGCTCGCGAACGAGCAGCGGACAATGCGGCGCGAAGGACCGCGCGGACGCGAAAGCGCCCGCGCAACCAACCGTAACCGCAACCGTGCAAAAGGAGGCCGCCATCCGGCAGCCCCCTCCGGGGGGGTCATGTCCCTTACATGCGCCGGCGGAAACCCCACGAACAACCCGCACGCGAGTCCGGCTGCCTCGCGCAAGGCCGGCTACCGCACGCGAACCCGGCCGCAGCACGCAAGACCGGCTGCTGCAGCTTGGCTACTGCGCCTCCGGGGTGACCGCGACATGCTTCTTGTACAGCGCGCGGAACGCAATGCAGATGAGCGCGGCCGCCACGCTGATGCCGCCCATGAACATGGCAGCGGCGCCGTATCCGGCAGCGTCCAGAATCATGCCCACAACCGTGGGAATCAACAGCGTGCCGGCATTCTGGCCCAGCACCACCATGCCGGTGGCGGCGCCGATGGTCCCAGGCGAGCGGGCGGCCATGGGCGCCACTGCGAAGAACGCGGTCGGCGCAGCGCCAAGGAAGCAGCCCACGAAGAACCCGACCACGCACATCATCTCGGGCGACAGGTCAAGGTTGAACCACGCGAACAGAGCAATGGCGCACAGCGCGATGTTGACCAGCAGCACCATGCCCTTGTCGCGCACCTTCGCGAACAGGAAGCCCATGATGACCGCGCCGACCAGCAGGCCGAACGAGGCGATGGTGGCGGTCATGTTCGCCATGCTCTCGGCCTCGCCGAGCTCCAGGTTCAGGTACGTGATGGTGAACGCGTTGAACGCGTCGGTCGCACCGCCCACCAGGAAGAACATCACCGCGGCGAGCACGGGCAGCGGGGCGAGGTATCCCCACAGCACGCCATGGCTCTTGTCGGCGTCGGTGGCCGGCGGCAGGTCCATCGCATCCTTACGCTCACCCTCGGGCGGCATGCACACGAAGATGGCGACCAGCAGAAACGCCAGGATGGCGCCCACCAGGCCGAAGATCCACATGCCCGACCAGCCGCTGGACTCCATGATGGGAGTGGCCGACATCGTGCAGATCATCATGCCGACGCCCACGTTCGCGCCCCACACGCCGTTGGCAAGGCCGCGCTTCTTGGGCTCGTACCACGCGGCGATCACGCCGGGCCCGGCGGTCATCGTGGCGCCGTAGCCCAAGCCTTCCAGCACGCGCGTGACCAGCAGCCCCGCATCGCTCGTCCAGAACAGCCCGACCACGTTGCCGACGATGGTCAGCGCAAGCGCAACGCTCACGACCTTGCGCGCGCCCAGCCGGTCGATCATCGTGCCGCCGATGAGCCCCATCACGACGGCCGCGATGGAGAACATCGTCATCAGCAGCCCCTGCGTCGTATACGAGATGCCCAGCACCTCGATCATGCTGGGAGCAGCTGGCGGCACCTTGCCGTATTCGAAGCTCACCAGAATGCTCGCGACGATGATCGCCCACACCGGCACCCACGGCATTATTTTCTTCACCTTGCTCATATGACGCCCCCTATCTCAGGCTGAAAAGCGTTTGCTTGGTCTTCCCGGGAAGCTTCTTGGCGAGCTCGTCCAGCGGCCCGTAATGAATGCACTGGGCCTGGCAATGGTGCACGCACGTGGGAAGCTTTCCCTCGGCGGTGCGACGCGCGCACAGGTCGCACTGGTCGGTCGGCACGGGCATGTAGGCGTACTGCCACTTCTCGGGGGCATATTCCCACGGGCCCACCTCGGTCAGCTTGATGCCCCACTGGTCGGGCGGAAGCGAGTGCTCCATCTGGCATGCCACCTCGCACGTGTGGCAGCCCGTGCACCAATCGTAATCTATCAGCAGTCCGTATTCAGCCACGCCTATTCACCTTCCTCAACCTTGTAGATCTTGCACAGCAGCGTCTTGTAATTGGCGCCGAAACCGGACTTGCCGCACTTGTACTCGATGAGGTTCCCCACGTCCAGGTCCCACATGCCGTACAGGCCGTCCTCCATCTCGGCCGGCGCTTCGGGAAGCCACCACGCATGGTCGGTGGAGCATACGCGCTCCTCCACGACGGGCGTCTCGATGACGCGGCGCTTGCAGCGGCCTCGCTGGTTCTCCACCCACACCCAGTCGCCGTGCTTCACGCCGTACTCGCGGCACGTCTTCGGATTCACCTGGATGATGGCATCCGGATGCAGGGCGCGCAGGTGCGGAATCTGCCGGTGCTCGGAATGGAACATCGACCAGATGCGCGCACCGGTCGTGAGCACCAGCGGGTACTCGTCCAGCAGCTCGGGGGTGGACACCGGGCCGGGCGAGGGCTCCTCGAAATAGGGCAGCGGGTCCAAGTCGCACGTGTTGTAGAAGTTCGACCACAGCTCGATGCGGCCGGTGGGCGTACCGAAGCCGACCTGTCCGTCGCTGCGCAGAAGGCCCTTCTCGTGCTGGTGGTACTCAAACGGCATGTAGGCCGGCGCGATCTTCTGCATCTCCTCGAAGTCGTAGCCCGTCTCCTCCAGGATGCTGGAGAACATGTCCTCCACCGTCTCCCACGGCCATGCCTCGGGGGCGATCCTCTTGCCCACCTCCAGGCAGATCTCCATGTCGGACTTGCTCTCGCCCAAAGGCTCGATCACCTTGTTGATGGTCTCGCCGCGCTGCATGCCGTCGCCGATGCGGATGCCGTCACGCTCGGGATAGGTGCATGCGGGCAGGAACACGTCGGCCAGCGCCATGGCGGTCGGCGTCATGAACAGGTCGACGTACACGATGAATTCCAGATTGTTCTGCGCCGCCAGCGAGCGCTTCGGGTCGACGCCCGTGCACACCAAGGGGTTCGTGGTCTGCATCCACGCCGCGCGGAACCGATAGGGCTCGCCCGTTTCCAGCGCCTTGATGTACTCGTCGGTGACGGCCTCCTGGAAGCCCATCTGGATGAGCGGGTATTCCTTCAGGCCGATCAGCTTGGCCTTCTGCTCGGGCGTCAGGAATTCCTCGCCCCAGCCGCCTGCGTAGTACAGGATGGACGGCGG
Source organism: uncultured Eggerthellaceae bacterium (assembly GCA_910589135.1). Taxonomy (GTDB): domain Bacteria; phylum Actinomycetota; class Coriobacteriia; order Coriobacteriales; family Eggerthellaceae; genus MGBC163016. The sequence continues at coordinate 91,623 of CAJUSL010000001.1, read as the reverse complement.
CGGCACCATGGCGCCGGGCTTGTCCATGTGGCCCGTGATCTCGAACAGCGACAGCAGCGCCTGCGCCGTGGGGATGGTCTCCTTGGTCTGGTCGATCGCAACGCCCCACTGCAGGATGGCGTTCTTCGCCTGCGCGATGCTGCGGGCGGCGCGCTCGATCTTGTCGCGCGGAATCCACGTGACCTCCTCCACGTAGTCAAGCGGGTACTCCTTGGCGCGCTCGGCCAGCTCTTCGAAGCCGTAGCACCACAGGTCCACGAACTCGTGGTCGTACAGGTCCTCTTCGATGATGAAGTTGATCATGCCCAGCGCAAGCGCGGCGTCGGTGCCGGGACGCACCTGCAGGAACTGCTCGGACTTCGCCCCCAGCCACGTGAGGCGCGGGTCGATGACGATCAGCTTGGCGCCGCGCTTCATCACGTCGATCACCCAGTGGCCGTACAGCCCGTCCGAGTTCGACACCAGCGGGTTGTTGCCCCACACCACCACGTACTCGGGGCATTCCCAGCGCGGGTCGTCGTAGCGGTCGGCGAACTGCTGGGAGTAGTCGCCCAGCCAGAACGCGCCCGTGTTCGAGAAGCAGCCGGCGACGCGCGGCGAATAGCACGACTGGCCGCTCATCGCGAAGACGAAGTTCGGGCTTCCGAATCCCCAGGCCAAACGCGTGATGTACTGCCCGATGTCACGGCCGGTGCCGGAATAGAACGCGATGCATTCCGGGCCGTACTTCTCCTTGATTTCCAAGAACCGCGACGTGACCATCTCGTACGCCTCGTCCCAAGAGATGCGCTCCCATTTGTCCTTGCCGCGGTCTTCGCGGGCGCGCTTCATGGGATGGAGCACGCGATCCTCGTGATATACTACCTCCGGAAGCGCGAGGCAGCGGCAACACAGCCGCCCCTGGTTGAAGGGGTTCTCAGGGTCTCCCTCAACCTTGACCAGCTTGCCATCGTCGTCGGTGTACATAAGCACCCCGCACCCCAGATGGCAACCCGGTCCCGACCAGGCACTGCCGCGCGTCACATGAAGGCCGTTGTCGTCGTAGCGATACGGCTCCTTGTGATCGACGAGGGTGTATTCCCTCTTTTCGCTCATTGCATCCTCCTTCTTCCTTTGAAGTCCCAGGGCGCAGAAACGACGTCCTGTAAGCTGACCACATGGTGAATCAGTGCTTCGTTCGCGTGAATCGGGGAAACGTCCGTATTTATGCGAATACGCCCTGTAGCAGGCTATGGAGGAGAAAGTATGACCAAAGGTAATACCCCGGAACGCGACGACCACCTGTTCGGGAACGACTCGACGATCCTGGTGTTCGGCATCATCTCGCTGGGCTCATACTGGGCGTGGATCTTCGCGACGTTTTCCTCGGTCGCGCTGAACCCGTTCGGCAACGAAGGCATAGTGCGATACTGCCTGCTGCTGGTCATCTTCGCCGGAACGTCGGCGCTGACGACCCTTGCCGTCAGCCTGATGCCCGAGAAGGCCGAGGCTTTCTTCAAGGGGCTGCGCGGGTTCGTCATCCTGGCGCTGACGAGCTGCCTGAACGGCATCCCCGCGCTGCTCGTCACGCTGGGTATCCCCCTGCCGTTCTTCGCGGTGGCCGTGCTTTGGGCGGTGTCGGGCCTGGCGTCGTCGCTCGTGCTGATGAAGACCATCCGGTTCCTCATCTGGCTGAAACGCGCGAAAATCTCGCGGTGCATCTCGCTCAGCTTCCTGGTGGCGGCCGCGCTGTACGCCGTTCCGCAACTGTTCGCGCCGACGCTGATGGTCGCGGGCGTGATGGTGCTGCCGATGCTCGCGTGCGTCTTCACCTACGCTGCCGGCCGCAGGATGGACGCCTCCAGCGACCAGCACGCCCAAGGCGCCGAGGCCAAGACGCACGCGGATTCGCTGAAGGCGCGCTTCTCGGAGCTGCGCAACTTCGTTCCGCTCACACTTATATATACGGTGTCGTTCGGCGTGGTGTCGTACGCGGTTCTGTACCTGGCGTGCGTGAACCACCTGATCTTCGTCATCGTGCTGTCCATCCTGTTCTCGGCCGCCTTCCTCGCGGCGTGCACGTTCTGCTTCAAGATGCGCATCGACGCCGACAAGTTCCGCCGCGTGCTGCTGATGCTGGCGGCCGTGGCGATGCTGCCCTTCCCTTACGTTGACACCACGCTGCAGGTGGTGTTCCTGTCGTTCGCCGTGTTCGGGTTCACCTGCTTCGACGCCATCGGGTGGGGCGACCTGGCCGACGAGGTGCGCGACCGGCGGCTGGGGCTGTTCCGTTACACCAGCACCGCCACGTTCGTGAACTTTCTGGGCATCTTCCTGGGCTGGGCCATCGGCTACGTGCTGTTCGCGCTGCTGGGCTCCGAGCGGTTCAACGCCGGGTTCGGCGTATCGTCGGTGGTGCTGGTGATGATGATCATCCTGTACATGACCATCACGGGCGGCGGCGAGGAGTCGGAAGCGGGCGTCGCGAAGTCCACGCAGTTCCAGGATGCGTGGAAGGACAGATGCCGCGACATTTCCGAGCAGCACAAGCTGACGAAGCAGGAGGAGCGCATCTTCATGATGCTGGCGCGCGGGCGCAGCTACGGCTACATCGCCGACGAGCTCTACATATCCACGCACACCGTCAAGACGCACATCTACCACATCTACCGGAAGGTGGACATCCATTCGCAGCAAGAGCTGATCGACATGGTGGAGGAAGACTTCCAGCAGTAAGCGCGGCAGCGTTCTCCAAGCGTAAGCGCATAATACTCCCCCTCATACCGCCGGAATCGCCGCAATATAGCGACGCGCGGTGGATGCGCGCGCCTTCCATATGCGCAACCATGCTCCTATGCACGGCATCCGTTGATGCTATCGTCATCCCGGGGGAGGAGTGGTCGCCATGGCCAAGAAGGTCGCCGCCTGGATTCCGGTCTGGGCCATCATCGTCGCAAGCATTCTCATTTCGACGCAATACGGGAAGGTTCCTCCCTCCCAGCCGTCGATGATCGATGCCCTCGGGATCTCGTACACGATGCAAGGCTTGCTCATGACGGCCTTTTCCGCATCGGCGCTCGTCATGGCCATGGTGTTCGGCGGCACGCTGATCGACCGGCTCGGCGCCCGCAAGGTGGTCAGCGTCGCGCTGTTGGCGTCGGTCCTGGGCAACGTGATCGCCCTGTTCGCGACCAACGACGCAGCACTGCTTGCCACGCGCGTCCTGGAAGGAGCCGGCTACGGCGTCACCATGACGGCCGGCCCCGTGATCATTGCAGCGTGGTACGAGCCGAAGAAGCGCGGCATCGCGAGCGGCGTGTGGGGCGCGAACGTTGGCCTTGGCATGCTGCTCTCCACCGGCATCGCCAACCCGATTCTGGCCGCAACCGACTGGACCGGCATGTGGGTCTTTTCGCTGGTGTCCACGGTGCTGGCGCTGCTGCTGGTCGTCATCTGCGTGAAGATGCCCGAATGCGCGCCGCGTGCAGACGCGGGCGCAGTCGCCGTCGACGCGGCCGCCGCAAGCGCCCCTGCCGACGGCTCTTCCCCGAAGATTCCGAAGCACGGCCTGCTGTGGGGCTACTGCGCGCCTTTCGCCATCCTGACCGCCTTCATGTTCTTCCTGGTTGGCGGCGCGACCGACGCGTTCAACAGTTTTACGGTCACCTACCTGAACGTCGAACTCGACCGCCCCTACACTGAGGCGAACCTGACATCGATGCTGGCATCGTTCGGCATGCTGGTGGGCTCGGTGGTCATCGGCGTGATCTTCGCGCGCGCAAAGGACAAGATGCTCGTGCTGATCGTCAACATCGCCCTGTGCGCCGTGTTCCTGTTCGCGTGGTTCAACATGGATGCCTCGATGCCCGTCACGTATGCCGTCGGGTTCCTGGGCGGCTGCTTCCTGGGTGCGGCGCCGGCGCTCTTCTTCGCCATCCCGCCCTTCGTGGCACGCTCGTCCCACACCGTGGGCGCGGCCGTCGCGCTGGTGGTGCTGGGCCAGAACCTGGGAACGCTGGCCATCCCCGCCATCGTCGGCGGCGTGCTCGACACCTCGGGCTACTCGGTCGCCGCGATTGTCATGGGCTCCCTCGCCTGCGTGGCGCTCGTCGTCGCAATCGCGTTCAAGCGCACGATGAACAAGAAGCTCGCCAACCCCGAGCCGGTGGGCGCAATCGAGTAGGGCTTCGCCGCCAGTAAGCCAGCGCTAGGGAACCATCGACCGATACAGCTCGGCGTAGGAACGGGCGCAGCGGTCGAAGCTGAAATCGCGCGTCATGGCATTGCGCACAAGCTGCCGCACCACGGCGTCGTCGCCGAAAACGGCAAGTGCCTTCCGGCAGGCATCTACGGCGTCGTCGCCATCGAACCGCGAGAACGAGAAGCCGCACCCCTCGCCCGTGAACTCGTTGAACGACTGCACGGTGTCTTTCAGGCCGCCTGTCTCGTGCACGATGGGCAGGCTTCCATAGCGCATGGCGATCATCTGCGATATGCCGCACGGTTCGAACGCCGACGGCATCAGAAAGAAATCGGACGCCGCGTAGATACGGTGCGACAGGTCGCCGTTGTAGCCGATGTAGGAACACACGCGTCCCTTGTAGCGGTTCTCGGCCTCGCGCATCTGCCACTCAAGGTCGGAGTCGCCCGACCCCAGCACCACGAACATGGCGCCCTCGTGCACCAACGTGCCGATGACATGCGCCGCAATGCCGATGCCCTTCTGCGGCGTAAGGCGGCCGACCATGGCGATAAGCGGCGCGTCCATGTCGGGCTCGAGACCCAGCTCCTCCAACAGCGCGCGCTTGCAGGCAGCCTTGCCCGCCAGGTCGTCCAGCGAGTACGTCTGCTCAAGGCAGCCATCGGTCGCCGGGTTCCACGTATCGGTGTCGATGCCGTTCAGGATGCCAGAGAGCCGCCCCCTGTCGCGCACCGAGCGCAGGTCGTATTCCAGCCCCTCGCCGAACTCGTGCGTGGTGATCTCGGCGGCGTACGTGGGGCTGACGGTGTTCACGCGGTCGGCCGTGTCGATGCCGGCCTTCATCATGTTCCAGCACCCCAAGTCGCAGGCATACGCGCGCTCGTCCGCCCCGATGGCGATGGCCTGCAAGTCGTCGCCGAAAGTGCCCTGGAACGCCAGGTTGTGGATGGTGAGCAGCGTCGCGGGCGGCGTCGTGCCCATGCGCGCGGCACGCGCCTTCAGCTTGAACGGCACCATGGCCGTGTGCCAGTCGTTGCAGTGCACGATGCCCGGCTGGAAGTCGAGGTTGGGAATGACGTCGCACACCGCCTGCGTGAAGAAGGCGTACTGCTGCCCCTCGAAGTTGTTGCCGGTGTAGATGGGCCCGCCGAAGTAGTGCTCGTTGTCCACGAAGTAGTACACGGTGCCGTCCAGCTCGAGCTTGTCGATGCCGACGAACCGGCTCTCCCACTGATCGCCCGCCAGATAGTCGAATAGATGCATCGCCTGGCTTGCATAGCGGTCCTTGATGGCGCGATGGAACGGCATGATGATGCGCGCGTCCACCCCCAGCCGCTTCAGATACTTGGGAAGCGCCCCCACGACATCGGCCAGGCCGCCGGTCTTGGCAAGCGGTGCGGCCTCGGCGGCAACGATGAGAACGGGCGGCACGCCGGCGAAGGCGGCTGCCCGCTTTGCTGCCTGCCTGTCCGCGCCCTTCGCACGCGCGCCGCTCTTGCCACCGGCACCGGCCGCACCCTGGCCGGCACCCTTCGCACGCTTGCGCGCCGTCATGCCATCGACCCTTCGACCACGGCACCCTTGCGGATGACCTTCGGGTCGTACGGCACCGCGATGCACCGCACGCCCGCCTTTACCACCACGTTCTTGTCGATGATCATGTTGCTCAGCTTGGCGCCCGGCTCGATGCGCGAGTTCTGCATGATGATGCAGTTCTCGACGTGCGCCGTCTGCGCGATCTTCACGCCGCGGAACACGATGCTGTTGCGCACGTGCCCTTGAATGTCGCAGCCGTTCCCGAACAGGCTGTGCTCCACGTCGCACCCGCGCCCGAAGCGCGTGGGCGGCGCGTCCATCGTCTTGGTGTACACGGGGAATGCGGGGTTGAACAGGTCGTAGCGCACGCTCTTGTCCAGCATGTCCTGGTTCAGGTCGAAGTACGACTTCACCGACGTGACGCGCCCGACGTAACCCTTGTGCTCGAGCCCCACCACCTTGTAGTCGCGGATGGCCATCTTCAGCAGGTCCTGGTCGAACCCGTAGCGTCCCTCGGCGCACACGTCCTCCACCATGCGCATCAGCAGCTCCTTGTCCATGATGCAGACGCGCAGGTTGGCGTAGCAGTTGTCCTTGCCCGTGGGACTGGTGAGCAGGTTTCGCACGATGTCGCCGTCCATCTCGAAGTACGAAACCTCGTCGGTGTCGTCGTTCATCAGGCTCTTGTCGCGCGAGTACATCACCGTCACGTCGGCGCCCGTGGCCACATGGTGGTCCATCATCGCGTTGAAGTCCTGACTGTACACCTGGTCGGTGCCCATCAGCAGGCAATAGCGCCAGCGCTGGTTCTCCACGAAGTCGCGCTTGCTCAGAATGGCGTCGGGCAGCCCGTGGTACATCTCCGTGCCGCACGCCAGATCGTAGGGCGGAAGCAGCCGCAGGCCCCCGATCTTCTTGGAAAGGTTCCACTCCTTGCCCGACCCGATGTGCTCGATCAGCGACTTGTAGTTGCGCTGCGTGATAAGCCCCACCGAATGGATGCCGCTGTTGGAGATGTTGGAAAGCAGCACGTCGATCATGCGATAGCGGCCGCCAATCGGCAGCGCCGCCGTGGAACGCAACTCGATGAGGTTGCGAAGCTGCTGCGACCCCTGCTTGGCGTAGACGATTGCGAACGCGTTATTCATCCTGCGCCTCCTCCGCGGGCGACGCCTCCACGATTGCGCCCGGCTCGACCATCTGGCCAGGCAGCACCCGCGCGCCGTCCATGATCGTCGCGTTGGCTCCCACAACGCACAGCTCGCCGTCGCCACCGACCGTCGCGCCGGCGCCCACGACCACGTCTTCGGACAGAATGGCGCGCTGCACCACGGCGCCTGGCTCGATGCGCGAGCTGAGCATGACGATGCTGTCCTTCACCTTCGCGCCCGCATCCACCTGCACGCCTTGGAACAGGATGCTGTGCTCGACCTCGCCGTCAAGCTCGCACCCTTCGGGAACGAGGCATGTGTCCAACACGCTTTCCTCGCCCACCAGCGCCGCCGGCATGAACGGGTTGCGCGAATAGATCTTCCAGGAATTGTCGCCCAGGTTCAGCGGAGGGTCCTCCTTAAGCAGGTCCATGTTGGCCTCCCACAGGCTCTCCACCGTGCCCACGTCGCGCCAGTACCCTTCGAACGGGTAGGCGACCAGCTTCTCGCCGGCACCCAACATTGCCGGAATGACGTCCTTGCCGAAATCGTGGCTGCTCTGCGGGTCGTCGGCGTCGAGCATCAGGTAGCGGCGCGCCTTCTCCCAGCTGAATACGTAGACGCCCATGGACGCCAGGTTGCTGGGCGGGTTCGCCGGCTTCTCGACGAAGTCGGTGACCTGGTCGTTCTCGTCGGCGGCAAGGATGCCGAAACGGCTGGCCTCCTCGATTGGCACCGGCATGGCCGCAATGGTGACGTCGGCGCCGTGACTCTTGTGGAAAGCGACCATGCGGCTGTAGTCCATCTTGTAAATGTGGTCGCCCGACAGCACCACCACATAGTCGGGCGTGAACCGGTCGATGAAATTGGTGTTCTGGTAGATGGCATCGGCGGTGCCGGCGTACCAGCTGCCCACGTCGCCCACGCGCGTGTAGGGAGACAGCACGAACACGCCGCCCGACGGCGAGTCCAAATCCCACGGCGCGCCCGTACCGATGTAACTGTTCAGCACGAACGGCTCGTACTGGGTGAGCACGCCCACCACCCCGATGCCGGAGTTCGCGCAGTTCGAAAGCGTGAAGTCGATGATCCGGTACTTGCCGCCGTAGGGCACGGCCGGCTTCGCGCGATAGCGAGTCAACACGCCAAGGCGGCTTCCCTGGCCGCCCGCCAGGATCATGGCGACGCATTCCTCGTGGTCGTTCATCTGCCAGACTCCCTTTCTTTCCCTGACGCACTCGAAATACACCACGCTGAGCGGCGGAACGTTCACCCGCGCATGGAACGGCTGGCCCTCGAACGAGCCGCGCTCGGTGGTGATGGCCGTGCGGTTGTGAAGCCCCGAGCCGCCGAAACGGATCTCGTCGCTGTTGAACGCCTCGACCAGCGTGCCCTCGTGCGGCAGCCCCACCACTAGCCCTCGCACCGGGTTGGGCGAGAAGTTGCAGCAGCACAGCACGTCGCACATCTCTCGGCCTTCCAGCTGGTCGGCGTCGGCCGCCTCGGGCATGGCCACGCGCAGGAAGGCGATCGTGTTCTGGTCGCGGTTGTTGCGGTTCGCCCACTGGAACCCCTGCGGCTCCATGTCGTTCAGCCACAACGACGCGTGCCTCCGATAGAACGCGTTGAGCTCGGCCGAGAATCGCTGCATCTGGGCATGCGCATCGAAGCGCATCAGGTTCCAGCCCAGCTCCTCCTTGAAGTTCCACTCGTCGAACTGGGCGAATTCCGACCCCATGAAGGTAAGCTTTTTTCCAGGGTGCGCAAACTGATAGCCCATCAGCGTGCGCAGCGTGGCGAACTTCTGCCCGTATTCGCCGAACATCTTGTCGACCATGGACTTCTTGCCATAGACGACCTCGTCGTGCGAGTATTCCAGCACGAACGCCTCGCTATAGGCGTAGTCCATGGAAAACGTGAGCTTGTCGTGGCTGCCGGCGCGGAACAGCGGGTCGGTCTGCGCATAGTCCAGCGTGTCATGCATGAATCCCATGTTCCACTTGAACGTGAAGCCCAAACCGCCCATATACGGCGGCAGCGTGACCATGGGAAACGCCGTGGACTCCTCGGCCACCATGATGGCGCCGGGATATGCCTCCAGCACGGTCGAGTTCAGCTTCTGCAGGAACGCAACCGCCTCGAGGTTGATGTTGCCGCCGTCCTTGTTGGGCACCCATTCGTCGCGCCCGTAATCCAGGTACAGCATGGAGCTGACCGCGTCCACGCGCAGCCCGTCGATGTGGTAGACGTCGAACAGCTGCATGGCGGCCGACACCAGGAAGCTGACCACCTGCGGCCGCCCATAGTCGAACACCAGCGTGCCCCATTCGGCGTGCTCGCCCTTGCGCGGGTCGGCGTACTCGTACAGCGGGGCGCCGTCGAAAGCAGCAAGCGCAAACCCGTCGCGCGGGAAGTGCGCAGGCACCCAGTCCATGATCACGCCGATGCCGTGCGCGTGCATGGTGTCGACGAAGTACATGAAGTCCTCGGGCGTGCCGTAGCGCGACGTGATGGCGTAGTACCCGGTGGTTTGATAGCCCCACGAATTGGGGAACGGGAACTCCGTGAGAGGCATGGGTTCGACATGCGTGTAGCCCATCTTCACGCAGTACTCGGCAAGCTGGTCGGCCACCGTGCGATAGTTGGGAAGCGGCCGGTCCTCGAAGTTGACCTGCTCGGGCAGCTGGCCGTCTGGCATGGGAGGAATGCGCCACGACCCCAGATGCATCTCATATATAGAGATGGGCTCGCGCTGCGCATTGCGCGCCCGGCGAGCCTCCATGTAGTCGCCGTCGTGCCAGTCGTAGGCTTCCAGGCTCCACACCTTCGACGCCGTGCTCAGCCCGTTTTCGGCGTGGAAGGCGAAGGGGTCGGCCTTAAGGCGGCCCTTTCCGTCGGGCCCCACGATGTGGTATTTGTACACGTCGCCGTTGCGCAGCCCGCTGGCCACGCACGCCCACACGCCAGGATGCACCAGGCGCATGGGGTTGACGTCAGCATTCCAGTCGTTGAATTCGCCGACCAGCGAGACGCTTTTCGCATGAGGCGCCCACACAACGAACAGGTATGCGTCGGGGCCGGCATCCGGCAGCTTGTGGCAGCCGAAAGTGTAATAAGCGCGCTGCGCGTCGCCCCTGTCGAACAGATAGAGGTCGGGTTCCTTGACGTATTTCGAAACCGAGTCCATTGATGACAGTATACATACGGCCTGTAGACGAAACGCCTACGGGCCGCATCTGTCACCAGTTGGCTACCCAGGAAAGGGTCGAACACGGCGGGACGACGGGCGTCGTCGCAGGTTTCTGCGTTCGGTTGCGTTCGATGCCATTTTCTTGCGCCGTTGTGGACAAAAATTGCGGAAATCGGTGCTTTTGGAAGCATCTGCGGTCGACCTCCATATGGCCCTCACGGCCCGCAACGCCTCTACCTGGGACTTCTTGCAGCCGTCTGTTTTGCAACAGCGTTTTTTCATGGCTAACACTCCGAAAATCACCGATTTCCGCAATTTTTGTCCATCGGAGGCCGAATTTTTGGCATTGGGCGCTTTGGCGTGGCGTTGGACGGTAGCTTGTGTGGGCAGCGACACGCCCTCCGTCCCCGCCCGCGCGCATTGCATGTATCATGGAACGCTGCCAAGCAGCGAACGACAGGAGACGAGATGCTCAACGACCAACAGGTCCAGGCCTACCTCGAACGCCTCGGGTACGACGGCTCCCCCCGCGCCAACCGCGAAACCCTCGACAGCCTCATCTACCTGAACCAGAGCACCATCCCGTTCGAAACCGTGACGCTGCATCGAGGCGGCACGCTACCCTCCCTCGACGTCGACGACATCTACCAGAAGATCGTCGTCGAGCGGTTCGGCGGCTACTGCTTCGAGCTGAACAAGCTCTTCGAGGCGCTGCTGCAAAGCATCGGCTTCGACGTGCGCCCGGTCCTCTGCCGCGCCGTTCGCGGACGCGACAGCCTGATGCCCATCAACCACCGCGGCATGATCGTGAACCTCGAGGAAGGACCGGCCTCGGCCGATGTCGGATTCGGCGGCCCCATGCCGTCCGGCACCCTGCTTCTGGCGCACGCGACCGAGCAAAACATCAACGGAGAGACCTACATCTCCCACCGCCACGACGACGCCTGGTGGCACGTCGACCGCGTCACCCAGTCTACGAAAGACCTCTACGACGACCACCTGCCCGAGCGCAGGCAGACCGAGCTGGCCCTGTGCACGGCGAAGGTGGAAGAGCTCGACTTCGACTCGCTGAACCAGGTGTTCTCGGCGCCCGGCACGCTCTTCCGCGACCACGAGATCGTGAACCTGCGCACCGAGGGCGGCTATTACGGCCTGAAGGACGGCGTGTTGACCAAGCGCGTCAACGGCACGAAGGAAATCGTCGAGCTCGCCAACCCCGAAGACGTCGACCAGGTGCTTGCCGACGTCTTCGGCATGGTCAACATCAAGGACTGGCCCAAGGCGGAATAGGCACAGACGGGCTAGGCGTCAGGCGCAGGCAAGCACGTCGCCGCACCAAGGCAAGCCAGGCGCACCCCCCACCTTCACACGCAGGCAACAAAAAGGGCGCTGCACCGGCAGCGCCCTTCTGCATGTTCCGCGCGAAACGCGTGCAGCAACTAGAACCCGAAGAGGTAGTCCATCTCGTCGTCCCAGCTTTCCTGGTCGATCACCCACTTGTCGCCCACCTTCGTGAGGTCCACGGCGAACATCTCGTCAGAAGACGCAGGCGTCTCGTTGACAGCCGCCATCAGGGCCTGCCCGATGGCGGCGTAGATGGCCTCCATCGAGGTGTGCTGGCTGGTGTCGCCCAAAAGCAGCTCGGACACCTGCGTCTGGAACTCGCTTGAGACGGAATAGGCGTCCTTGCAGGTAACCGTGTACCATGCCTCGCCTTCGTCGCCGTCGATGTCGGTGAAGTCGTACTCGTAGTCAAAGCCTTGGATCATGGCCTTTGCCAGCTCGGTCGAGTCGATTCCCAAGTCTGCAAAGGAAACGTTCTCTGAAGCAAGGTCGTCATCGAGAGACTCCTGGATGATGGCAGCGATGGCCTGCACCATAGCGGCGTCGGCGTTCTTGATCTTGTCGAGCTCGGGGTCGACCACGTCGTACAGCTCGTCGTCAAGGCGCTCGGAAAGGGCGTCCGGGGAAGCAAACGAGCCCGACAAGGGCGTCGTGGTGGAGCTGGTGTACTGGTTACTGGTGTCGTAGTCGTCAAGCACGGCGAGCATGGTGAACATCATGATGACGCTAATCACGGCCATGACGACAGAAAGCACCAGGCCCACGATGCCGCAGATGCGGCCGGCCTTGCCCTGGCTCAGCGTGCCGCCCGCCTTGAAGTACTTCCCGGCCAGCACGATGGCCACGATGCCAAGCACGATGCCGACAAGAGGAAGCCAGCAGAACACGATGGCCAGAATGCCGCAGACGAGCGCGCCTGTGGGGCTGGGTTGAGCGACCGGCGCCGGGGCGCCTGCCATGTTCTGCACGGGGATGCCTGCATGGGAACCTGTCCGGCAGGGGGCATCGGCTGGGGTGGGCGCCTGGCCGACAGGGGCCTGCTGCGGCGCCTGCCCCTCGGGCTGGGCCACCTGCTGCGGCGCTTCGGTGGCCGGCATGGCCTGCGTGGGCTCGCAAACAGCGGCCTGCTCGGCAGGAGCGGCCTCGGCGGCGTTCTGCGCAGTCGGCGCAGCTTCGACAGCAACCTGCTCGACAGCTACCACGTCGGCAGCGGCCTGCTCGGCAGGAGCGGCCTCGGCGGCGCTCTGCGCACCGTCCTCGACGGCATCCGTACCTTCCGCGGGTTGATTGATGTTGTCCTGCTCGTTCATCAGAGTCTCCTTAATTCGGACAGATTTCGGCTTTCGCCTCGATAGGACAATTCTAGCGTAACGCCCCCGCGTTCAGCCCCTCTCGTGCAACGTCTTGGAAACGGATTTCGGACGCGCAATTAGGGCAACGACGTGGGAAAACAACGCCATCTATATTATTATTTCCTCAACAGGAACCATGCATCGAACCATGCCGTTTCGCCGGCCCTCGCGGCCAACGAACACGACCGGATAGGACACCACATGAAGAAGAACGAAGAGCAGGGGCTGCTGCGCAACCGCATCATCACGATTTTCGTGGCGACGGTTGCAGTGGTCGTGGCCCTGCTGGTGTTCATGAACGTAAACAGCAACCGAATCATCTCGCAGAACGGCGAGTACCTCGAAACGTCCACGGGACAGACCGCCAGACGCGTGAACGACCTGTTCGACAGCTCGCTGCGCAGCGTTCAAATGGCCGCCAGCGTCTACGAGGAATCGCTGGCTAGCTCGCAGATAAACCCGCGCGAGGCCGTCAGCATCCTCAACCTCACGCAGTTCGACGACTCCTTCTTCATCACCCCCGACGGCACCGCGTACAACCGCGACAACCGCACCAGCAGCGCAACCGACCGCTACTACTTCACCGAAGGCATGAAGGGCGAAAGCGGCATCTGCTTTATAAACAACGCCATCTTCGACGGCCAGAACATCATCGCGTTCTTCGCCCCGGTCAGCCATGGCGACAGCGTCATCGGCGTCATCGTGAGCGCGTATCAGGAAAGCACGCTCACCGAGTTCATGACCACCAGCTTCTCGGGCGAGCAGACGCCCACCTATCTCTGCAAGCCTGACGGTGAAATCATCGCGAAGGCGCTTCCCGAGGACAGCGACGCGCTCTTCATCAACGAAGTGTTCAGCAACGAGTCGCTCGACGGCCTGACGGTCGAGCAGGTCGACCGCGACATCGCCAACGGCGTGTCCACCAGCTTCACCTACCACACCGACGAAGGCGTGGGCAACACATACATGATGAAGCTCGCATCGTTCGACTGGGTGCTGGTGCGCTCGTTCCCGGCGTCCATCACGAACCGCATGGTCGCCAACGCCAACCTGGCCGGCATGATCCTGGTGGCCGGCGTCCTGGTTGCGGCCGCGCTGGTCATGGTCGTGTTCATGGTGCAGTCGCGCAAGAAGAACAAGCGGCTTCTGCTGGAACGCCAGGCCGCCACGCGCATCATTGACGCATCCACCAACCTGTTCAGCAGCATGTTGTCCATCGACCTCGTGAACAAGACGTACGAATATCTGAAGAGCTCCGGCACGCGCGACGACCTCCCCGCCGAAGGCTCCTATGAGCAGCTGCGCGCGTTCTTCGAGGAAGCCGTCGAGCCCGGCGAAAGCGGCGAGCCCCTCGCAATCCTCGACCTGCAGGAAATGAAGCGACTGCTGCCGAAGGACGTCCCCTTCTTCCAACAGGAGGCCCATGCCGCAGTCGGCGACCGCTGGTTCCAGATAGCAATCCTTTCCGTAACGCGAACCGCGCAAGGCGTCCCCACCCAGGTGCTGGTCGCCGTTCAGGACATCACCGAGACGAAGACGGCGGAAATCAAGTCACGCAACGCGCTGGAGGACGCATTCAAGGCGGCCGAGCACGCCTCGCAGGCCAAGAGCGACTTCCTGAACTCCATGTCGCACGACATCCGCACGCCGATGAACTCTATCATGGGCCTCACCGCCATCGCCGGCATGCACGTCGACGAGCCCGACCGCGTGCGCGAATGCCTCACCAACATCACGTCAGCCAGCCGCCACCTGCTGGGTCTCATCAACGAGGTGCTGGACATGGCGAAGATCGAGTCGGGCACCATCGGCCTGTCCGAGGAAGCCTTCGAGCTTTCCGAAACCGTGGAAAGCCTCATCACCATCATCAATCCGCAGATAGCCGCCAAGAACCAAGAACTGAAGGTCAACCTGGTGGACATCAAGCACGAGCACGTGATCGGCGACCCCACGCGCCTGCAGCAGGTTTTCGTGAACATCATGGGCAACGCCATCAAGTTCACGCCCGAAGGCGGCGAAATCGGACTGCGCATCACCGAGCTGCCCAGCCGCATCCCCGACAGCGGCTGCTACGAGTTCATCTTCAGCGACACCGGCTGCGGCATGAGTCCCGAGTTCGTGAAGACGGTGTTCGACCCCTTCACGCGCGCCAACGACTCGCGCACCACCAAGGTGGAGGGCACCGGCCTCGGCATGGCGATCGTGAAGAGCGTCGTCAACATGATGAACGGCGACATCGAGGTGGAGTCCGCCGAGGGCGAGGGCACCACCTTTACCGTCACGGTGCACCTGAAGCTGCGCGATGGAGCCCAGGAGGACCTGTCCGAGCTGAAAGACATGCGCGTTCTCGTGGTCGACGACGACCTCATCGCCTGCGAGGGTGCCTGCTTGCTGCTCGACGACATGGGCATGCGCTCCGAGTTCGTCATGTCGGGCAAGGAGGGCATCGAAGCCGTCGTCAAGGCCGAGCGCGAAGGCAACCCCTACAACGCCGTCATCCTCGACTGGCGCATGCCGGAAATGAGCGGCCTCGAGGCTGCGAAGCGCATCCGCGAGGTCGCCGTCGACCAGATGCCTATCATCATCCTGTCCGGATACGACTGGTCGATCATCGAGCAAGAGGCCCGCGAGGTAGGCGTGGATGCCTTCATTTCGAAGCCGCTGTTCCGCTCCAGGCTCGTCCAGGTCATGAAGGAGCTCATCAGCGGCGAGGTGAAGTCGATCAGCGACGAACAGGTGATGCTGGAAGAGCTGCAGTTCCGCGGCCGGCGCATCCTGCTCACGGAGGACAACATGATGGCCGCCACCATCGCGCAGGAGCTCCTGGAGCTCACCGGTGCCGACGTCGACCATGCCGAGAACGGCAAACTCGCCGTCGATGCGCTGCTAAACCACGACCCGGGGCATTACGACATCGTGCTGATGGACATCCAGATGCCCGTCATGAACGGCTACGAGGCGGCTACCGCCATTCGAGAGGCGGCCGCCGAGCGCCCCGACATGGGCGAGATTCCCATCATCGCGCTTTCTGCCGACGCGTTCGCCGAGGACGTCAAGCGCACCCGCAGCGTGGGCATGAACGACCATATGGCCAAGCCTCTGGAAATCGACACGCTGGTTCGCATGCTGAAGAAATGGGTCAAGTAAGCGCTACTCTTTCTTGGCTGCGGTCGGGCGCTTACGCGTGACAATCAGCGCCACCAGCAGAATCACGAACATCACCGGAATGCCCACGGCCCCGGCGACCACGAAGGGGCTTATCTGCTCGGCCTCGGCAACCACGCGGTCGGCCGCAATGGTGGGCACGCGATGCCCGCGCACGAGCATGCGATGCGAGTTGATGCCGTAGGGAGTGCAGGTAATCATGGTGGCAAGGTCTTCGCCGGGAACGATGGCGATGTCTTTGGTGTCCGTCGGCTCCACGATGCGAATCTGGTCCACCTCGTAGGTAAGCGTTTCGTTCAGCGTGTGGAACATGAACACGTCGCCTTCGGACATGCGGTCGAGGTCGGTCAGCAGCTTCGCAGACGGCAGGCCCCGGTGGCCGCTGACCACGCAATGGGTGCTTTCGCCGCCTACCGGCAGGGACGTATCCTCCATGTGGCCGATGGCCACCTGCAGAGCGCCCTCGTCAAGACCGTGGTAGATGGGCAGCTTGACGTTGATGGCCGGCACCTCGAGATACGCCATGATGCCATTGCCTTCAACGTTAAGCTGGGAGTCGTACTCGGCCCACTCCTGCTCGTTCAGGCTGAAGGTTTGGGCCCGCGCCAACAGCGACCGGTTGTACTCCTCCGCATCGGTCCAGATGCGCTCGTAGTCCTCGGGGGACAGGTCGTTGACGGCTTCGATGTAGCTGGAAATAGCACGCGACTGGTGGAACGAATTCCACCAGTCGCTTACGGTAGGATACGCCAGCAACCCGACCCCAACGAGCAGCACGATTGCGACAATGATGGTCGAAATGCGCTGCCTCGCCGGGCTCTTGGAGCCCTTCGGTTCCTTCGGCGTCTTGCCTTCCGGCTTGTCGGCCTGAGGCTTCTGATTCTCCGGCGTCTCCACGTTGCCGTGCTCGTCTTACGCTTGCGCTTCGCTACTTCGTGGTGCTGGAGCGACGACGCACCAGGAAGATGATGGCGCCCAGCACCAGCACGCCGCCGACGATGTAGAGCACGGTGGTGCCCATGCCGCCGGTGGAGGGAAGCTGCAGGCCGGTGAGGTTCTCGACCGTCACCTCTTCGATGTTGGCGATGCCGGTCTCGGCATCCTTGGAAATGGTCACCTCGGTCGGCTCGGTCATCTTGTTGAACCCGGTGGGAGCCTGGGTCTCCACCAGCTCGTACGTACCGGCATCAAGACCATAGACGAAGAACTCGCCGGCCTCGGTGGTCTCCATCTCGGTGACGGCCCCGGCGGTGCCCGCAGGCACCACGGTATAGACGGGCGTGCCGTCGACGGGAGCGCCGACGATCACGTTGATCAGCTCGTCGCTGCCCTTCTTCTGCAGCGTGAACTTCGCGCCCTCGAGCTTCTGCTCGACGTCGTTGCCGTTCACCTTGATGACCTTCATGCCCCACGTGGTCTCGGTCGTGGAGGGCAGCGTCTTGTGGGAATCGCCGTAGGTGAGCTGAGCCTTGTTGGTCTCGGCGACCTGCACCACGGCGTTCTCGTTCAGCACGGCGCTATAAGAGACCACGATCTGGTCGTTGGGCTGGATGTTCTGGCAGAACGCGGCGGTGAACGCCATCTCGAAGGTGCAGCCGTCGGCGCATGCCGTGGCCAGCGTGTACGCGTCGGTGGGAACCTGCGTCCCGTTCAGCATGACCTCGGTGATGCCCTTGAAGTCCAGGCCCTTGCTCATGGTGTCGTGAATGGTGTAGTTCTGGGCGCCGGCCTGGCCGGTGACCATGATCTGGAAGTTGACGGTGTCGCCGACGGCGGCATCGTTGCTGCCGCCCCACGTGCCGTCTTCCTCGACCTGCTTGTTGATCTCGGGAACGTCGTTCTTCTCGGTGATCTGCGCCTCGGGGCTGGTGGTGTTCAGCGAGCACAGCGCGCCCATGGACGAGTCAACCACGTAGTAGCCAAGGTTCAGGCCCGTGAAGGTGACCCCGGCTCCCTGGGCCGTGGCCTCGGCGGTCGCGGGGATGTTGTTCGCCACCGCGTACTCGACCGCCTGCTGCGCAAACGCGGCGGCATCGGCCTGCTGCGACTCGGCGGAACCGACCCAGCTGACGTAGCCGTTCTCGTCCACGCTCACGAACGCGGTCTGGCCAGCAAGCCACTCGGACCACCCGGCCGACGCCTTGTACAGGTAGGCGTTCGCCTCGGTGTTGTACTCCTCGAGCTGCAGAATCTGGTACGCCTTGTAGACGTAGCCGTCCTTGGCGTTCTCGATCTTGATGGAACCGCTGTTGTCGTTGGTTCCGCTTGCCGCGAAAGCGGCCGCAGGGGTGAGCGCAAAGCACAGCAGTGCCGCCATCGCCATCCCTACGAATTTCCTCAGTTTGGTCGCTGCCACTGTTCTTGTTCCTTTCTGTTCGGACAACAGGTCTTGATTCATTCCCCTCAGCGCTTTCCTCCCTTCTGGGCGCGATCGTCCCCTCTCCAGAAGCGGGGCGAGCCGTTGTTCTGCGAAGACTCGGGCTTGCCCGAGGAAGAAACGTTGGTCGTGCGCGCGAAGCCGTTGGCAACCGCACCTGCAGATGCGCCCGCAGCGGCCACGCCGGCCTTGCGGCGCCAGACGACGAGCGCGGCCGCGATCAGCAGGCCGCCGCCGATCCAGTACCAGTGCGCGCCTATGCCGCCGGTGGCGGGGAGCTCGTAGGGCTTGGTGTTCTTGAAGACCACCTTGCGCAGAATGGCGTTGTCGTTCTGCACGATGACCCCCGTGAACTCGCCAAGGTCGTCGAACTCTTCCACGGTGGCATTGACGTAATACTTGTACGAAGGCTTGTAGCCGCCGTTCGTCACAGACATCGCATCGTCGCCGCTGACCTCGCGGATGACGTACTTGGTGCCCACGGGCAGGTACTTGATGACCACCTTCTCGCCGTTCTTCAGGGCGAACGTGCCACCGGTGTGGATGATGAGGTCGTTGCCGACCAGGCTGCCGCTGGCGTCGTAGCGGTTGTACGCGTAATCGTCGGGCAGGCGCTGGCCGTCGGGTCCGTACAGGTCGACTGTGAACTCGAATTCCTCGTCGAAGGCGCTGGAGCCTTCCTCGGCGTCCACGACCTTCTCGACCTGGATGGTGCCCGTGTCCTGCTCGGGCGTGGAGTTCGACACGGACGGAAGCGTGAAGCGCATGTAGCACGTGGAGCCGGACGCGCCGCGCTCGGTGTAGTAGAAGCGCAGGGCGTAGTGGCCGTCGGAGCCGTTGGGCAGGTAGTCGCGCAGGTTCACCGTGGAGCCGGTGGTCTGGTGCACGCCGCCGATGTCGCAGACGAGCTGCGTGGTGTCGCGCATGACGTTGCCGTTCTCGTCCACCTGCATGAGGAACACCCACATGTCGTCGTCGCCGAAGAAGAAGTACTCGAGCGGGCCGATGTAGTCGGCGTCCAGGTCGAAGTCCACCTGGCTGACCATGCCGAAGTAGTTGTTGTGGTCCTTGCCGTTGTCGGAAACGTTCACGCTGCGCCACTGCCAACGGCTGCCATCGCTTGCCGACTCGGGTTCGATGAGCTGGTACTTGACGTTGGTGTCGGCGCCGTTGCGGGCGCGCCCGAACTTCACGTCCGCGCCGTAGGTGGTGACGTCGGCCGTGTCGTCCAGCGGCCAGAAGTCGTTCGTGGCCAAGGTGGAGTTGGTGCCCCAGGCCGTGCCTCCCACCCTGAATCTGCTCAGGTTGCCGAGCACCTGCGACGCACCCTTGGACACGTCGACGATCTCGTAGGAGTCGCCCACGCGGTTGAACCCGACGGAATACCCGTCGCCCACCTTCGTCTTGCCGGCAATCGGTGCGCTGCCGAACAGGGCCGGCGCGTCGATGCCGGATGCGAACCTCACGGTATCGGCATCGTAGTCCGCAAGCGGGCTCGCGCCCCCTGCGTAGTCGATTCCCTCGACCAGCCCGAAGTAGCTCTTCTCGATGACGCCATGGTCGCCCTTGACGCTCATGGCGTTCGCCTTGTTCACGTAGAAGCCGGCCGCGTCCTTGGCCTCGTTCAGGCCGGTGCCGAACGCCACGTTGCCGAAGCCATAGGCAGTGCCGCTGCCGGAATAGTTGTCGACGTTGTTAATGCCCTGGCGGTTCGTGTTGATGAAGTACTCGTTGCCCGTGTTGGCGACCAGCTCGTTGGACACCTTGTTCGTTCCGTTCTGCGCATCGGCGCCCGACGCATACGCGCCGCCGTTGGTGATGTCGTAGTCGTAGAACGTGGCCGGCATGTCGAACTCCGCCTCGGTGGTGTCGAACTTGAGCTTGATTTCCATGCCGTCGGTGATCAGGGTGTAGCGCGGGTCGGCTTCGCAGGTCTCGGGGCGGTTCGTGAAGTGAACGTCGCCCGCGCTGATGCCGGCGGGGTCGGCGAACGCCTCCACCCACTCGTCGTCGGCCGACTGCCGGGTGTAGATGCCCACCAGCATGTAATGGCCGTTCTCGTACAGCTTGTTGAAGTAGCTGAGGTTGGGTGCCTTGCGGTACTCAAGCCCCTCGTCGGCGGAATAGATCTCGGTCTCCTGAACCTGGGTCGCAACGGTGTGGCCGTTCGGGCCGCTTTCGAGCTTCACGTACTTCAAGGGCATGGTGCTCTTGGTCGCATTGGTGGGAAGGTTGGCACCTGCGGTGTCCACGACGGTCAGCTGGTCGGTCGTGCCGAACGACGTGGAGCTGGACTCGACCACTTCGAGGTCGGCGTAGTAGGAAACCTTGAACACCGGGTTAGGCGCGGTCGAGACGGAAGCCTTCATGTCGGCGCTGGTGATGCTCATGGTGCACGCGGCGTTCTGCACGTCGGTCACCACGAACGCGTCGGCCTGTTTCTGAGGACGTTCGGAAAGCGTGGCATTCTCGGCATTGGCCGGGGTCTGCACGATGGTGACCTCGGCGCCTACCTCGTCCTTGATTTCAGGGGCGACCTCGCTGTAGTCGATCTCGCTCAGAATGGGCGCGATGACGCTCGGCTTCATCTGAAGCCTGGCGGTAAGGCCCAGATCGGCGATGTCCTCGACCGGCTCGCCGTCGAGCGTCGCCTGGATGTGCAGGTCACAGGCCCAGACGGGCTTTTCGGCCGTGGCCGCGGAATCCTCGTCGATGGTCACCTGGTCGGCAATGGTGATGTGGGCGGCGGCGCTGTCGGCCTGGGCGGCGTTGGCGTCGGCGTCGTCGGCGCTGGCAACGGCCGGCGCACCCTCGCCCTGCGCCTGGTCGGCCGCGTCAGCCGCGTCCTCGGCGTCGCCCTCCGTCACCTTGAGAACGACCTGGCCCTCGACCTCGTCGGGCACGTCGAAGGCAACCACCATGGCATCGTTCTCGTACAGCAGCCCCTGGTTTTTCGCCTCGGCGATCTCGCCGTCGGTCAGGTCGGCCTCGCCGTTGCCGACCGCGCCGTCGGTCGCATCGGCGTCGTCCGCAGGCGCTTCGCCATTGGCCTCCTGCTGCTCCTTCTCGTCGTTCTTGATGATGGACTGCGTGATCTCGTCGTAGCACAGGTCGGTGTGGGCATGCTCTTCCTTGCCGCACGTGATAGCTTCCTCGTAGCATGCCTCGTTGTGCTCGTGCGTCGCTTCCACGACCTCCTTCTGTCCGCAGACAACCTGGCCGAGCTCGTCGAGGCACACGGCCGTGTGCACGTGGCCCGCGGACGGCAGCTGGCACGCCAGCACGTAGGCACCGTCCTGCACCGCATAGCAGGTGTCGCCGTGCACATGCTGAAGGTCGGCCGTGTCGCACGCCAGCGTGTTGGTTGCGTCGATGCAGCCGGCGGTGTGGACGTGCACCGTTTCCTGCTGGCCGCAGGCAAGTGCGCCGTTGGCGTCAAGGCAGGAAGCAAGGTGCATATGCCCGGCAGCCTGTTGACCGCAGGCAAGCGCACCCTGCTCGTCGAAGCACGATGCCGTGTGGACATGCCCCGTGGCAGGCAGACTGCAGGCAAGCGTGCGGGTGATGCACTGCTCGGTGTGGGCGTGCTCTTCCTTGCCGCATGAAACCTTGCCGTATTCCAGCGTGACGGCGGGAAGCACCAGCCCCACGATGGCGACCGCGACCAGGCAAATGGCGACGCCGAACGAGACCTTCTTCAGCCTACGCTTCTTGTGCTGCCTGCTTTTGTAGTCCTCTACCTGGTCTTTCAGCTGTTGATTCGCCATGATCTTCTCCAAAACCTAGCTTACGAATCCAAAGTTGCTCAATGGCCAAATGTTCGCCAGAACCTTGCCCACCAATTGATCGTTGGAAATGCATCCCACCGTGGAGCTTCGGGAATCCACCGACGTGGAGCGATGGTCGCCCATCACGAAGTACCGGTTGTCGGGAACCTGGTAAGGAAGCTCGATGTCGCACTCGCCCAGCGCAAGCTCGTTGACGTAGGGCTCGTCCAGCTTCTTGCCGTCGACGGTCACGACGCCGTCGTCCGAGATGTCCACCCACGACCCGGGCCCCGCGATGACGCGTTTCACCAGGACCTTGTTGTTGTAGTAGAACGCTGCGATGTCGCCCTGCTCGAGGGAGGCGTTCTTCACCGAGACGACGATGCTGCCCTCCTTGAGGGTGGGCGTCATGGAGTTGCCGAAGATGCGCAACACCGGCATGAACAGCATGGACACCAGCACCGCGATGGCGGCCACGGCCAGAATAGCGAAGAAGGCGTTGCGCAGGGCGTTGCGGAAGCGCGACCTTTGCGAGGAGCGCTTCAGTTCCTCGCGCAGCGCGCTGGTACTGGGAATGCTCACGCGCGGGGCCTCCTGCACGCTTTGAGGCTCGTTCGTCATTCGGGCTCGCCTCCTACATCGTAGTAGGCGGCAGCGTACTTGGCGTTCAGGGAACCGTCGGACTGGTATGGATATCCGTCGCCGAACGAACCGGCCCCGGCAGCGTCGCCGGAAGTCGGGGCGGGATATGCATACGAGTTCGCGTACCCGTAGCCAGACGCAGTCGAATAGCCGGAAGGATATGCCATCGCGTCGCCCGCGTAGCTGCTGGCCGGCGCCGACGGATAGGACGAGCCGGCGGCGGATACGTACGAGCCGTCGGTTGATTGCACATAGGGGGCATCGGCCGACTGCGCGTACGAGCCGTCGGCGGTCGCGCCGTAGCCCGACGCGCCCGATGCGCCCGCATAGTAGCCGGTGTTGGCAGCCGTCGCGTTGGCCTTGGCGTAGCCGCCGGTTGCGGCTGTGGCATACCCGACGCCGTCCGCAGCAACCGCCGCGTACCCCGCCAGCGGAACGGAAGGAGCCGCTTCCGCATTGCCCGCAGGCGCCAGCGGGGCGGCATCTGTCGCAGCATCGGAAAGCGGGGCTGTCTCGGTGGCTTCGCCAGCCTCGACAACCTCAGCGGCCTCGGAGGTCCCGACCGATGTGGCCAGGTCGACGGCAGCGATGCCTGCGTCCGGTTGAGCCTGGCCGCCGTCGAAGGCGATCGCGTCCTCGGCAGAGACCGTCTCGGTGGCGATGCCCATCTGCGCCTTCAGCTCGCGCAGGTTCTGCATGTATTGCGCCTGGGCGAGCTGTGCCGCTTCCAGAATTCCCGACAGGCGTGCGGCAGCGTCCTCAGCCAGGCGAGCGATGCGCTCCTGGTGGGCAGCACGGGCCTCCACAGCGGCAAGCGCCTCCTGGGCGCTCTCCAGCTGCTCCCCCTGCTCAACCAGAAGCTCCAACAGCTCGATCCTGTTGAGCTTCTTCAGTTGGCTGCCGTCAATCGATTTCAAGTCGTGTTCCCCTATTCCACGTCTTCTTGCGCCAAGCTGGCTAAGCCTTGCGCATGCGCCCGCCCAAAATCACGAGCATTACTCCGCATGCTCCAAACGCGAGCATGTACATCTTCCCCACGTCCGAGGACACGTATCCGAACACGTCCCCGGCTCCCGGCAGGGTGAGCCCCACCTTGCCGACGACCCGTTCGTACGGCACCGGGTCGACGTCGTCCTCGGCGTTCGCGTCGCCCTTCGTGACCAGCGTGCCTTCGACGGTGCGGTTGCGGACCACGCGATGAGTCACGGTGTCGCCGTCGGCCTGCGTGAACGTGACCACGTCTCCTTCGGCCAAGGTCTCGGGCTCGACCGGCTGCACGTACACCATCGACCCCACCGGAATGGCTGGTTCCATGGAGCCCGTGAGCACCGTCAGCTGCTGCCATCCGAGCAAGCCCGGGACTGCCAGCAGCAGCGCCACTACCAAAGTGGCCGCGATGACGACCATCCCGACGCCGGTGAGCACCCAGCCGAGCGGAGACCTGGAGGTGTTGCCCTGTCGCGCCATCAGCCGCGGCCGCCTCCTTGCGGCCCATTCCACACGCCGGGCTGCATGCCCGGCTGGCCGTTTCCGCCTGCGTACTGCAAAGGGTCGTTTGACGCCGGGTACTGCACGGCACCGCCAGGCTGGCCGGCGTATTGCTGGGGACCAACAGCAGGCACGTACGGCTGGGCCTGCGGATGGGCCGCCGGGGCTTGCGCTGCAGGCGCAACGCCAACGCCGGCGCCCGGCGCTGCAGCGTAACGCGAGGAAATGGATGCGCGCGCCGCTTCCGCCACCGCCTTGTGTTGCCTCTTGCGGTACACGAGGACGAGCGCCACGGCAATGGCGACCATGGCCACCGCGGCACATCCGAGGATGGTTGCCAGGCTGGTGGGCGAGAACAGAACGGCCCCCTCGTTGAACACGTCAGGGCGGGCCAGCGCGTTCGCGGAAGCCAGCGGGGTTTCCTCGTCGCGGATGTCCTCGATTTCGACGGGCTGGGCCAACGGCGTGCCGTCCTCGGCGATGACCTCCTCGTTCTGCACGCCTTCCACAGCCGCTGCGGGAACGCCTTCGGGCGTGGCCGCAGCGTCACCCGCGCCAGGCGTGACCGCCTGCGCGCCGCCCTCGCCCTGCGGAATGGGCGTGGGGGTGATCACGGTGATGTTCTCGGCTGCGGGAATCGGGCTGTACGTGAAGGTGTAGACGTTCTGCGAGGCGTCGGCGTACAGCTCGCCGGTGAGGTTGTACGCCTGCGGCAGGTATCCCTCGACGTAGCGGTAGGCAAGCACGGGCCTGTCGCCCACGTTGCCGTAGAAGTTCTCGGTGGGCAGCAGCTCGTTTTCCGCGGCATCCACATAGCGCACCGTGTAGCCCACGTTGTCGCCAAGGACGCCGTAGCACACCACCAGGTCCATGTCGGAATCGACCGGCAGCGATGCGAACAGCGTTGCGTTGTCGTTGTCGTGGCCGGCAAGCTTCCAGCCGCGCACATAATACTTGGAATCGTCCTTCAGCTTGACGTCGCCCTGGTGGAACTCGACCTGGGTGCCGGCGGCAAGCGGCGGGAACGTGTAGCAGTCCGACCCGCCCGCGAACGTGCCCTGCGCGCCCGCATAGACGCGCACCGTGTACGCATAAGGGTCGTCGACGGCGTGCGCCGTCGCAGGAGTTGCGGCCATCTCCCCCACGCCGAGGCACATGCCTGCGGCGAAGACGGCGGCAACGAGGGCGCGCATGGCCTTGGCGGATGCTCCGCGAAGGGCGGTGGCTGCGTTGGCTGCGATGCTTCTCACGCTACTGCACCCCCTCTTCGTTCTTCTTGCTTTTCCTTCTGCCGATGATGGCGACGATCAGGACGACGAGGCCCAGACCTGCGAGCCCCAGGTACAGGGGCAGGTTGTTCAGGAAGTGGTCGCCTGTCTGCAGCAGGCTGGCGGTATGGGTGATGTTGCGTTCGGCGCCGGTGGTGCCGAGCTCGACTGCGAAGTCCATGGACAAGTCGGCAAGCGACTGCTGGTAGGCGTTGCCCTGGGTCTCGCCTTCGAGCGAGACGGCCAGCTGCACCTGCCCGGTTTGCCCCTTGTTGAGAGCGCCCAGCAGGAAGTAGTCGTCCATGGCGCCGCTGACCTCGTTGAGGCCCTGCTTGCCGCCAGCCGTCGCATCGCCGCCGACGGTGTCGCTGGAGAACAGCGTGGTCTCTTCGCCCGAAGGCGCGACGTAGGTGAGGTCGTAGGTGTAGGCACCGCCCTTGGCGGCTGCAACCGTGTCCTCGAGCGAGTTGAGGATGCGGTTGGTCATGTACCAGTTGGTGGCGTCCTTGTGGTCGTTCTTCAGGTTGATGACGATCTCGGCCGTGTCGCCGGGCTGGATGTCGCTGACCAGGTGGCTGATGTCGTTGGCCTCGAAATCGGTTTCCATCTTGGCGTCGCTGGTGAAGGTGACGTTCCACGGGGTGGAGCTGGTCAGGTTCTCGGCGAACGCAGGAACGCTGCCCGCTGCCATGACAAGGGCGACGGTGGCCGTGGCGAACAGGGTCTTCAGTAGCTTCTTCATGCTTGCCGCCCCCTAACCCAAGCTCAGCGTGCCGTCGGAAATGGTCATGTTTCTCCCCCATGCGCTGTGGATGGCGTCGACCACGTTGTGCTCCTGCACGGCGTACACGTTCGCCTCGAGGCAGAAGCGCAGGCCGTTGTAGTCGTAGGTGGTCGTGATGGTGGTGGTGCCGTCGGCGTTCTTCTGCTCGGTCTGCGTGACCTTGCTGGCGATGGAGCCGTCCACCGACACAGTCTTGCAGAAGTCGTGCGTGGTTTCGCCGGATGCGAGCGGACGGTTGTAGTAGAGCACCGTGCGCTCCTTGGTCGAGCTGTCCTCGTCGAGAAGCCACGCGCTGCCGTCGGCCATGCGCTCGGTGTTGAGGCCCAGCCTGATGAGGTCGGGCGACACGGTGTTCACCTTGTTGCCGTCGGCGTCTTCCCAATACTTGAGAAGCGACACGCGCACGTACTGCGTGATGGTGCCCGTGTTCTGCACCGCCAGGTTCTCGGCATACTCCCTGCCCACCTGGAACGTTTCGCCCTGGGGCAGCAGGTTGGAAAGCAGCTCTGCGCTGTTTTCCTGGCCGTCGCGGGTCCAGGTGCGCTCGTTCCAGCTGTTGCCGCCCTCGTAGTCGCGCCAGGCCACCTTCTGGTCGTTTTCGACCAGCGTGACGCCGATGTCGGACGCGGCCAAGCGCGCAAGGTAGGTGTCGGAATAGTAGGACAGCGCCGCCTGGGTTCCCCCGACGACGGACGCGAGCAGCAGCAGGGCTGCCACGACGAACAGCGCGATGTTGAAGCGCGGCGACGATATGACCTTGCCAAAGCGGCTCATGGCTACTCACCGCCTTTCAGGTCGCCATTGTCCAAAATGACGGACCAGTCGGCGTAGGGCGTGCCGCTTTCGTCGTAAAGGACCGGCGTGGTTTCGTAGACGACGACCACGTTGAAGTTGTCGCCGATGTTCGCCTTTTCGGACTCGGGCACGCCCGAGATCTTCACGTCCAGCACGGTGGTCTTCTCGCCCGGGTTCAGTGGCTCATGGTAATAGTAGTAGCCGTCCTCGCCGGGGGCCCAGTTCGCGTCGCCCGAGTACGTCAGAGGGTAGGTGGCCCCGCTGAAGGCCTTGGCGCGCACGAACACGGCGCGCGACGACCCGTCGGCGCCCGCTTCGTTGGAGACGGTGACGTGCTTGGTCCACGAGCCGAAGCTCTCGTCGATGGTGGTCTTCTCGTTCAGCGAGATTTCCACCGAGCCCTTCGCAGCCGCATACGTCGTGAAGTAGGCGCCCGTGACGCCGACCGTCGCGGTCAGCGCGACGACCGCCGCCAAAGCAGCCGCAGCGATGGCGGTGCGCTTCGTAAGCTTCCTCATGATCACTCACCACCCTGCGCAGCGCCGCCGGTCTGCGCCTCGCCGTTCTTGCTCCACACCCATTCCCCGTTCTCGCCGAACTGGAAGGAATTGGTGACCGATCCGCCCTTGTTGGCGTTGCCGTTGTAGGTGTTCTCGAAGTTGAGCGCGGTGGGCAGAACCTCGATGGCGGCATTGTCGGTTGCAACGATGTAGCCTTCTTGGGGCTGCTGCGACGAGACCGGCTGGTAAGACGTGCCGGAATAGACCTCGGTCACCACCACGTAGAGGCCGGCGGGAATGTTCTGGACGACGGCCTTGTTGCTGCCGGCGGCATTGAAGGTGATGGAGGCGGCGTTGGAATAGACGGGCTTGATGTCGGGGTTGGCCTGCGCCGCGATGGCGTCGTCGCGGGTGGCGTAGCCCTTGATTTCGAAGACGAACGTGGCCTCGTTGCCGGCCACGCCCTCGGTCTGCTCGAACTCGAGCAGGCGCTTGTTTATTTCAAGCGAGCCGACGCGATCGGTGACCGCAGGCTTCAGCGTGAAGGTTGGGTCATAGACCCACTCCGTCAGATCGGCTGAATTAGAAGACCCCCCCCCATGACCATTTTGGGCCTTCGTGGGAAGCGCTACGACCTCGGGTGCGAAGTCGTAGCGCTTGGAGTTCGAAAATGCGGTGGACACGTACTTGGAGGCACCTTCCTCGGCGGCGTTCTGGTTCGGCACGAGGACGTTGGTGGTGGCCAGGTTCTCGGAAAGCGTGTCGGCGCCGTAGGCGACCAGCAGGTACAGGCCGGGGGCGACGGCCTGCGCTGCGGCAGCGGCTGCGGCATCGTAGTCGTAGTCGGCCGCGACAGGGGCGCCAGACTCGGCAGCGTCCACGATGAGGGCGGCGGCGCTTTGAGCGAGGGCCTTGTATCCGGACGCGGTGGCGGCAGATGCCAGCTGATCGACCTCGGGACCGAGTGCGGCGAACGCGTTGGTTGCCGCATAGGTGTAGGCGTCGTAGCCAGGCTGCTGCTCGACCGCCGCAACCTTATATAGCTTGTAATGCAGACCCAGATCGGCAGGCTGCTCGTCAGTGCCGGACAAGGCGATTTGCACCGTGCACGACTTGCTGAGGTCGAGAGGTGCCGCCTGCGCTTTTTGAACACCTTGGAACGCCAGCGCGCTGACAAGGCAGAGGCTTAGAACCACGCCGACGAATGCAGCAATACTCTTGCGTGCATACTTGCAGCATAAGCTACGCTTTTCCAAAGCGCCCCCTTTCAGATGCCTGCGCTTTTGCACCGCGCAGGACTTTCCCCCTGTATTGACTACAAGCACACGAAAGCGCAAGCCGCCGTGGCGGCTTTACGCTTAACATCTTGGTTCCTATTACATTTTGCCTACATTTGTATGTCAATTACGCTAATTAGACCACTTCGCTACAGCAAAGACATCTCTGATGGGCAGGCCAGAAACCATTTTCCACAAAAATAATAGAAACAGGCGGCTCGGCTATGCGGCGTGCTTCGTTTCGTCCGTCTTCCGACGGCGCCAGACCACGATGGCGACAATGCCCGCCAGCGCCGCGACGATCGCTATGCCTCCAAGCACCCACGCAAACGTCAGCATGCCGTCGCCCGTCTGGGACAACGTGCCTTGGTTCAGTCCCGTCTTGTACGCGTCGAGCGTCCGCTGCGCCTCCTGCTGGTCGACGGGGTTGGCAAGCATCTCGTCGGTCACGACGATCTCTTCGGGTTCGGCCGTGTCGTTGTTGCCGCCATTGTTCCCGGGAAGCGGCGCGTCGGGAGGCACGGGCGCATCGTCGGGAATGGCGGACGGCTCAGGCGTGTACAACACGTTGATCACGTTATCCGCCGCGTCGGTTCCCAGCCTGATTTCATGCGGGTAGGCATCGACCGCGTACAGGCCGTCGAGGGGATATTCGTAGGCCGTGCCGTCAACCAGCTCGTCGAAGCGCTGGTCCTTGAACGTCTCGGAGCCCATCTTGATGAAGTGGACGTCATCCGGCGCAAGGGCACCTTCCCAGGTGTCGGAGGCGAGGTCGGCGCCCGTCATGAGATAGTAATTGACGGTGTATTCGCTGTTCCACAGCTTCACGTAGATGAGGTCGAACACGTTCTTGGACGGGTCGGTGGTCACGGTCATGTTCAGCGGCCAGCCGTCGAAGAAGAAGTGGCCGGGAAGGTTCAGGACGTAGTCCCAGGCGTTGAGCACGTCGCCCTCGTGAAGCCCCTTGAGGACGCGCGTTCCCAAAACGCGCCTGCCGCCTTCGTCGATGACGGCGTCGGGGTCGTCGTAGGGGGCGTATTCCAGGTACTTGATGGTAACCATGCAGTCGTCGGCCGGCGTGGTCGCAGGCAATGGCTCGGTTGCCGCAGAGCCTGTGCCCTCGGAATCGGTTGCTGCAGAACCGGCTGCCTCGGATCCGGCTTCTTCGGGCGCGGCCGGCTCCTGCTG
>CAJUSL010000001.1:53222-61609 GCA_910589135.1 uncultured Eggerthellaceae bacterium | reverse complement strand
CGTCGGCAGCGCTGGATGCAGACACCTGCGTGCCGCCCACATCGGCGGTGACGTCCTCGCCTTCCGCCATGTCGGCGCGGGCGATTTCGATGAGCTCCTTTTGGGCCTCGGGCTCGATTTCGTGGGTGACCGTTTCCATGTCGGCCGATGCCTGCGAAGGGAACACCGCACCGTATGCGAGGGCCGCGCATGCCATCGCCGCCGCGACGGCGATGCAGAGGGCGAGAATGCCTGCCGTCCTCATGGGCTTCGTCTGTGCCTTCATAAC
Source organism: uncultured Eggerthellaceae bacterium (assembly GCA_910589135.1). GTDB lineage: Bacteria > Actinomycetota > Coriobacteriia > Coriobacteriales > Eggerthellaceae > MGBC163016. The sequence continues at coordinate 61,341 of CAJUSL010000001.1, read as the reverse complement.
CGCTCCCATCTCCCTGGCGCTTCGGCTGCGGCGCGCCTGCCTTTGGTTACGGCAGCGCGGCACGTCGGCCGGTTTTCGCTTGACGGCGTCGTGCGCTGGCGCTTGCCGAGCTGCGACGCCCTAGGCGCTCTGCGCGCCTTTCGTTCATGCTAGCAAGCACACTGTTTTGCCCGTTCAGCGAGGGAAATGTGTGGCGGTGCTGATACGCGTTCGTTGTTTCCCGTTACCTAGCGCATCGTCGTGTTACCTGAAGCGCTTGAGCAGCAGGGAGTTTCCGACGACGCTGACGCTGGAAAGCGCCATGGCCGCGCCCGCAAGCGCGGGGGCCAGGATGCCCACGGCAGCCAGCGGAATCATGATGCAGTTGTAGACCAGCGCCCAGAACAGGTTCTGCTTGATCTTGCGCATGGTGGCCTTCGAAAGGCGGATCGCCGTGACGAAGTCCGTCAGGTTGTTGCGCATGAGCACGACCGAGCCCGCATCGAGTGCGACGTCGGTGCCGGCGGCCATGGCCACGCCGATGTCGGCCGCCGCCAGGGCGGGCGCGTCGTTGATGCCGTCGCCTACGAACGCGGTGACGCGGGGGCGCGGGGGCTTCGCGGGGGCATCGACCCCGGCGCTGGCGCCTTCGCGCACGTCGGCGACGATGGCCTCCTTCTGAAGCGGCTTCACTTCCGCGAACACGCACGCTGCGGGAATGCCCACCTCGTCGGCCACGGCGAGGGCCGTGGCCCGGGCGTCTCCCGTGACCATGAAGGCGTCGACGCTGTACGTGGCGGCCAGCTCGCGCACGACCGCCTTGGCATCGGGACGCGGCTCGTCGCGGAAGACGAACGACCCGACGGGCGCGCCGTCGATGCTGACGAGCGACCCTTCGCTTGCGCATGCATCTGCGGGCAGGCCGCGCGACGCGCCCACGAACACGTCGTGTCCGCCCACCACGCCCCGCACGCCTTCGCCCGGAATCGCCTGGAAATCGGCAACCGCAGGCAGCGTGGCAGCGTCCACCCCCCTGCCTTCCGCGTACGCGACCACCGCGCGCGCCAGCGGATGCTCGCTCTTGGACTCGAGCGCCGCGACGAGGCCCAGCTTGCCGTCCGGCACGCTGCATGCGACAACCTGCGGCTTGCCCTCGGTCAGCGTGCCCGTCTTGTCGAACACGGCGGCCTGCAGCCCGCACAGGCGCTCCAGCACTTCGCCGTCCTTGATGAGCACGCCGAGCTGGGCGCCCTTCCCCATGCCCACCATGAGGGCCGTGGGCGTGGCCAAGCCCAAGGCGCAGGGGCACGCGACGCAAATGACCGCGATGGCGGGCATCAGCGACTGCACCAGCACATCGCCGATGGGCAGCGGCACATTCGACACCAGGTCCGGAACGAAGAAGAACCACGCGCAGAACGTAACGACCGCGATGGCGAGGATGGTGGGCACGAAGATGGAGGCGATCCGGTCGGCAATATGCTGCACCGGGGCCTTCGAACCCTGCGCGTCCTCGACGGCGCGGACGATGCGCGCCAGCGTGGAATCGGCGCCGACGCGCAAGGCGCGCACGGTGACGGCGCCGGTCGTGTTCTGCGTGCCGCCCGTCACCTCGTCGCCTTCGGCCTTCGCGACCGGCAGCGCCTCGCCCGTGAGCATGGACTCGTCCACCTCGGTGGCGCCTTCCGCGATCACGCCGTCGACGGGCATCTTCTCGCCCGGACGAACCAGCACCAGGTCGCCCGCCATGACCTGCGCCAAGGGAATCTCCGCCTCGCTGCCGCCGCGAAGCACGCGCGCGGTGGGAGGCGTCAGGTTCATGAGGGCTTCGATGGCCTGGTTGGTGGCGCCTTTCGCGCGCGCTTCCAGAATCTTGCCCAAAAGCACGAACGTGATGAGCATCGCGCACGTCTCGAAGTAGGGCATGCCGTCGTTGATTCCCAGGGCAACCTCGGCATCGGTCCAGTTGTCGGCAAGGACCGGAAGGAACGTGATCCACAGCGAGAAGAGGAAGGCGATCGAGGTTCCCAGCGCGACCAGCACGTCCATGTTCGCGCTGCCGCTTCTCAGCGCGCCGACCGCACCTTTATAAAAGCGGGCGCCGCAGCCGAATTGGACGGGAAGGGTCAGCAGCATAAGCAGGACGTTGGCGGCGAACATCGCCTGCACGTGGGTGGCGTGGCCGCCCGCGACCGCGTCGGCAAGCCAGCCGCCAACCGCCATGTGCCAGCCGGGAATCATGCCGATGGCGACGATGGCGACGGTCAGCGCGGCGGCCGTTGCGAAGACGCGCACGTCATGCCTTGCGCGCTTCGCCTCCTTCGCGCGGCGGTCCTCGTCCACAAGCGGGGCGTCCTCGGGAATGATCTCGGCCGTGAACGACAAGCCGTCGAAGACGCGCAGCATGTCGTCGACCGTAGCCGCTTCGGGGTCGAACGTCACGCGGCCGGTGTTGTTCGCCAAGTTGACCGCGACGTCCTCGACGCTTGGCAGCGCCCGGTAGTGCTTCTCGATGTTGGCCGCGCAGTTCGCGCAATGCATGCCGTCGATGGCTAGGCGGATGGTTTGCTTCATGGTTGCCTCGTTGTCCTGTCGTTTGTTGGTGGCGGCGAGTTGAGTGGCCGCCTGGCTTTAGGCGGTCGCCCGCCGCCTGCGCCAGCTCGCCGTTTTACGAGAAACGCTTCATCAGGTCGACGACCTCTTCCACCACATCGGTGTTGCCTGCTTGAATTTCCTCGACGACGCACGTGCGCATGTGCTCGCGCAGCACGATCTCGGAAACGCGTCGCACGGCACTCTCGGCCGCGGAAAGCTGGGTGAGGACGTCGCCGCAATAACGGTTGTCGTCAATCATGTCCTTCACGCCGTTCAGCTGCCCGATGGCGCGGTTCAGCCGGCGGCGAATGTCGCTCTGCACTTCTTCGCTGCGCGGTGTGTTCTTGTGATGGCACGCGCATTCGCTTTTCGGCATGCGATGCTCCTTGGTCTGGCTTATGCCGGCCGATTGCGTCAGCCGGGCTCGTAGGCTGTTTCCTGTCACTGCATTCAGTATACCCCCATGGGGTATATGGTTGTCAATTCAGGATTATTTGCAGCTCGCCCCCACGCCAAAACGCCCCTTTTGCGCAACCGGATTGTCCCGCTGAAACGCCTCGCCAAACCCACTCCCGGCAACGCAGTCCTGGGCTATAATTCCCCCATGTCTGCCGCAGCAAAAGCACGCAAGGTGCGCGAGTACACGCTTGGCGAAGAAATCGCCAACTCGATCACCCACGGCATCGGGGCCGGGCTGTCCATCGCAGCGCTCGTCGTCCTCATCGTGAAATCCGTCAACGACGGAGGAGGGATCCTTCTTCTGGCCGCGCTGTTCTTCGGCATCTCCTTGCTCGTGGAATACCTCATGTCCACGCTGTACCACGCGATCGCCCACGAAGGAGCCAAGCGCGTGTTCAAGGTGCTCGACCACAGCTGCATCTACCTGCTGATCGCCGGAACGTATTCGCCGTACTGCCTGGTGACGCTGATGCCCGTCGGCGGCTTCTGGCTGTTCATCGGCATCTGGGTGGTCGCCCTGGCGGGCGTGGCCATCGAAGCGTTCTGGACCTTCCGCCCGCGCTGGGTCTCGGCCGTCATCTACGTGGTGATGGGCTGGTGCATCGTCGCGTTCATTCCCGAGCTGTTCGCACGGCTCGACCCCGTCGGGTTCTGGCTGCTGCTGTCCGGCGGCATCAGCTATACGGTGGGTGCGGCGCTGTACGTGATGAAGAGGATCAAGTACATGCACTCGGTGTTTCACGTGTTCGTGCTGGCCGGGTCCATCCTGCAGTTCTTCTCGATCCTGCTCTTCGTGATTTAAGAGGCGGGCCAAGCGCAGAGAACGCCGCGGGGCCAAATCGGGTGCAGGACGCACCGCGAGACCGGTCGCGGCGGCTGGCCACGAATCCAAGCGCCGGGAAAGTGCGGACCTCCCGCTAGAACTGCCTGCCTTCGTACAGCCTGATCGACAAGGCGGCGCTCGCCGCGAACAACGCCAGCGAGACCACCAACAGCCCGCCGCCCAACAGCATCGAGGCCAGGGCCGGGTCGGCAAGCACGCCGCCCAGCATGGGCAAAAGCACCTGCTCCGCCGCGTCGAACACGCCGGCGTCTCCACACAAGTAGATGCCGCCTGCAACCAGCAAAACCATCACGATGGGCACGATGCGCGTACCTTTCGTCATGCCGAACTTCATAATCAGCGGCAGCGTGAAGGCCGCGACCGCCAACACGATGGCGGCGATCAAGGCGACCGCGCTCACCGGCATCAGCGCCTCGGCGGGACCGATCAGCAGCTCCTCGGGCAGCGTCCCCGCTGGCAGCATTCCCGCAACGAACTCGAAGACGGCCAGGAGCGCCAGCGCAGCGATTCCGCATGCAACCGTCAGCAGCGCGATGCCGGCGTAGCGCCCCAGCACCACCTGGCGCCGGTCGATCGGCAACGTCAGCCTGAACCGTTCCCAGCCGTTCATTTCGTCGTACGCGGAAATCGAGAACACATACATAAAGGGCACCATTATGGCCAGCGCCCCCGTAGCGACAAGCGCGCTCTGCGACACGGCGCCAATGAACACCGCGCACACGAGGTTGATGGACGCAAGCTGCACCATTGCGTTCTTCATGGTGATGAAGTCGGACACGATCATCGTTTTCACAGGAGTTCCCCCTTCAGCACGAAAGCCATGTAGTCGTCCACGGAAGCGTTGTCGACGGGCACGTCGGGGAAGTTGCGCGCAAAGGCGAAGCGGTCCGCCACCAGCACGTCCGTGCCGTACTCGCGCCGCATGACGCGCAGCCCATCGAGGCCCGCAGCGCCGCTGGCAGCCACCCGCTCGAGCAGCGCCGCGCTGCAGTGCGCCACGCCCGCCTCGTTGCAGATTGCGTCCTTCGTGGCGCTGAACGCCACCTTGCCATCGTCGATGCACACGATGGTGTCGGCCAGCTTCTCGAGGTCGGTCGTGATATGCGTCGCCATGAGGATGGCGTGCCGCTCGTCGGCCATGAAGTCGCGCAGCAGGTCGAATAGCTCGTCGCGCGCAAGCGGGTCGAGTCCGGCCGTGGCCTCGTCCAGGATCAGCAGGTCGGGATGGTGCGACAGCGCGAACGCCAGTGTCAGCTTCATGCCCATGCCGCGCGACAGCTCCTTCACGCTCTTCTGCGAACTGAGGCCGAAGTCGCCAAGCAGGCGCTCGAACAGGCCCTGGTCCCACCGCGCGTACGCGACCTTCCCCAGGCTCCCGATGTCCGCAACCCTGGATTCCTGCAGGAACGCACAGGTGTCGAGCACCACGCCGATGCGCTCCTTCAACGCATCGGGAATGCCGCGCGTGGCGGGACGCGCGCCACACACGGTCTCGCCCAGGATGCTCACGGCGCCTTCGTCGGGAAACGCCAGTCCCAGCAGGCACTTGATGAGCGTGGTCTTTCCTGCGCCGTTGCTTCCCACCAGGCCGACCACGGTTCCCTGCGGAACCTGCAGGTCGATTGGGCCCAGGCAAAAGTCGCCAAGGCGCTTCTGCAGTCCCTCGGTCTGTATCGCTTCGCACATTGTTGACTGCCCTTCTTCGAATGCGGGCGACCGGTCACGGCGCCTCCGGCGTCAGTCGGTCAGCGCGTCGATCATGCCATGCAGCTCGTCGGGTGTGATGCCCGCCACCGATGCCTCGGAAATGGCCTCGGAAAGCAGGCTTTCCACCCGCTTCAGGCGGTTTTCGCGCAGGAACTCCGCGTTGCCGCCCGCGACGAACGAGCCTTTTCCCTGGACGGTGTCGATGAAGCCGGCATCTTCCAGGTCGGCGTACGCGCGCTTCGTGGTGATGACGCTGATGCGCAGGTCGTTCGCCAGCGAGCGGATGGAAGGCAGCGGCGCGCCCTCCGCCAGCTCGCCTGACAGAATCGCGTCCTGGATCTGCGACGCTATCTGCGCGTAAATCGGCTTGTCGCTCGCGTTCGATATTAGTATTTCCAAAACGATCTTCTCTTCTGGCCTTGTCGGCGCAGGCGTCCCTGTGTCAGCAAAGCGCTAATAGTGTATATACCCTATATACACACTATAGGAAACGAAAGACTTGCTGTCAAGGCGTGAAGGGCAACCTGTCCCCCGCCTCCGTCACGGCAGCTACCGGGTTCCGAAGACGCGATCTCCCGCATCGCCCAAGCCGGGCACGATGTACGCCTGGTCGTTCAAGCCCTGGTCGACCGCCGCCACGTAGATGTCCACGTCGGGATGCGCCTGCTGCACGGCTTCGATGCCCTGCGGTGCGGCAATCAGGTTCACCAGGCGCAGATTGGTGCAGCCGCGCGCCTTCAGGCTGGAAAGCGCGTCGCACGCGCTGCCTCCTGTGGCAAGCATCGGGTCCACCACCATGACCACGGAGCTTTCGAAGCCTTCCGGCATCTTGTAATAGTATTCCTCGGGCATGTGCGTCTCTTCGTTGCGCACCAGCCCGATGTGTCCCACATGCGCGAACGGCATGAGCTCAAGCAGGCCGTCCACCATGCCAAGTCCTGCGCGCAGGATGGGCACGATGGTGAAGAAATCCTCCTTGAGCGTGGGGAACTCGCCCTTCTGGATGGGCGTCTGCACCTCGATGGTCTTCATCTGGAAATCGCGCGTGATCTCGTATCCCATGAGAAGCGAGATTTCCTTCAGCAGGCTGCGGAATTCAGCGGAGGGCGTGTCGACGTCGCGCATGCGGGTCAGTTTCGCCTCGATCAGCGGATGGGTGATGACGTGCAGGCTTGCCATGATGGCCCCCGTTCCCTGGAAGTCCGTCTCGAAGAAATCGCTGCCTTGCATGCTAATACAACAGGCGCGGCTTCGGCACCCTGGCCGCGCACGTTTCCGCGGAATTTTCCGCAGCGCCCCGCTTCGTTCTGCGGCGTCTCGTTTCGTTCCGCAGCGCCCCGCTTCGTCACCGGTAGAAGCGCGGAAGCTCCACCTCGATGCCACGCTCCCGCTGGATGCCCGCGAGCGAGGCGCGGGCGAGGCGTGCGAGCCCCTCGAAGAACGGATGCGTCGTCTCGCGCTCGACGCCCTCCAGGAAGTGCGGCGCCCACGTGAGCAGGTGCGCGCCCAAAAACTCGTCCAGCACGTCGGGCCGGCGCGTCGCCACCCACGAGAGCATCGTCAGCATGAGCCCGATGTGGTCCTCGGGCTCGTTGTCGTCGTTCAGCTTCTCGATGCCGACCTGGCGCATCCAGCGGCGCAGCTCGAGCGTGGAGGCGCCGAAGATCACGCACTCGCGATCGGTGTAGACCGACCCCCACGGCGGCGCAGCCTTTGCGGCCGGCCCCACGAACAGACGCCGGTACTCCCACGCGAGGTCGTCGGAAACAGCCTGCGAAGTGCCGTCCGCTGCACCCTCGTGCGACGCGCCGTCGGTCGCGCTCCCGCGCGGCACCTCGCCGCCTGCATCCCGCGTCAAGCCGGCAACTATGAGGCGGAGCGCCCCTTCGGCATCCTCTGCCGAAACGAACGGCCACTCGGTAGCGGCAGCCTCAACGTCGAGCCCCGAGAGCGCCTCGTAGGTCGGCCGCACCTCCGCCGCAGCCGGGTCGTAGTAGAACAGCGGGCCCAGCGTGTCGCCCACGAACGCGATCGCGTCCAGCGTGCCCTCTTCGTCGGCGCCGCCCGCATGCGCGGCCGTCTCCGGCACGCCATCCTCCAATGAGCCCATCGCAGCCTCCTGTCCAGCGGTTCCACGCCCGCGATTCCGCGCCCGCGGCCCCCGCGTCCTCTCCCATCCGTTTTGGCTGGCATTATACAGACAGCGCACCTTCGCGTCCGGCCTCAAGAGCCGGCCCCTCGACCGGGCTCCACGGCTTGGCTTCGCAGCCTGATTTCGCTGTTCAGATTCGCAATCAAGGACAATCCCACTTTTTGAGGGCTTCGTGGACAAAAAGGCGCTCGAATGAGCGGTTTTTCGCTGTCTTTAGACCCCTGTTCGCAATAGCCCGGAACCTCGCTTTCGAGGATGCCCAGGTAGAAAGCTTGTCCCATTCTCGAGCATAGCCTCAACGAGTGCCCGAAGGACCGAAAAAGACTCATTCGGACGGGTTTTTGTCCAAAGCAGGACGAAAAACGTCCAAGGCAACGCAAAAC
>CAJUSL010000001.1:45281-53212 GCA_910589135.1 uncultured Eggerthellaceae bacterium | reverse complement strand
CCGATTCCCGTCTCGATGTCTTTGATGATATCTTCATTTTTCTCAAAACGCGGAAACGGCGCGACCGACAGTGGCCGGCAACAGCCGACAGCGGCGGCAACAGCTGACAACAACCAACAGCGGCCGGCAATGCGCCTTCACTTTTCCGCACCTGTGCGCAAAGCGATTCCCCGGCCCGCCATTTGTTCACCGCTTTCACGGAAAATTTCCAAAGAGTTCCCAGTTCAAAGTCCTGTTTCGACAAACTTGTTTCCTTGATTCGACACGCCTTCGCGCCCTAGAATCTCAAAATGAGGAGAAGTGTCTTTCCCGATGAGGGATCGGGGGCATCGAAGCGACTCGGACGCGATGCTGCCGCGGACGCGACACGAGGCGCGCGCAGCGCGACGTGTGCCGCGTCGGCACGAGGCGCGAGGCGTGCAACGCATACGCCGCGCGCGGCGCGACGTATGCCGCAGCGGCACGGGTGCGAACCGCTTCGAGCGCAAGCCACTTCACGCAATCGAGAGAGGAGAAAGGAATGGAAGGGACACTAGGAAACGTTTCAAGACGCACGTTCTTGAAAACCTCCGGCGCCTTGGGAGCCTTGGCTGCCGCCGGAACAGGCGTCGCCGCGGCCGACGCGCTCTTCGGGGACGGCGTTCCCCAGGCGCACGCCGACGCCCCGGAGACCATCCACTGGAGCCAGTGCAACGTCAACTGCGGCGGCAACTGCATCTTCCAGTGGCACTCGAAGGACGGCAAGGCGGTCTACATGACCACCGACGACATCGGCGACGCCGACTTCCAGTCGCGCGCCTGCGTGCGCGGCCGCACCATGCGCCGCTGGCTCAACAGCCCCGACCGCCTGCTGTACCCCATGAAGCGGGTCGGCAAGCGCGGCGAGGGCAAGTTCGAGCGCATCAGCTGGGACGAGGCGATCGACACCATCGTCGACGCGCTCAAGCATACGATCGACACCTACGGCAACGACGCCATCTTCACCATCTACGCCACGGGCATGTACTCCACGACAGGCAATCCCTCGCAGCGCCTGCTGAACTGCCTGGGCGGCTCGCTCACGCGCTTCTACGACTATTCGACGAACATGATGAGCGCCGCGATGCCCTACATGTTCGGCAGCGCCGAGAACCTGACCGAGGAGGGCCTGCATCCCACGCTCGGCGTCGAGGCCAGCGTGTACTCGCCCTACGACAACATCAACGCAAGCTCGTTCTCGGAGGCCGAGGCGCACTCCGACCTCGTGGTCATGTTCGGGAACAGCCCGGCCGAGACCCGCATGGGCGGCCTGAACGCCGTATGGGACTTCGCGCGCGTGCGCGAGGCCGTGCTCGGGCGCGGCGGCCAGATCATCAACATCGACTACCGCCTGAACGAGAGTGCGTCGGGCCACGCCGACGAATGGGTGCCCATCCGCACGGGCACCGACTCGGCGCTGGTGGCCGCCATCGCCCACGAATGGATCGAGAACGACCAGGTGGACAAGGACTTCCTCGACCGCTACTGCGTCGGCTACGACGAGTCCACGATGCCGGAATCCGCCAAGGGCCAGCACAAGTCCTACCGCGACTACATCATGGGCGAGGGCTACGACAAGGTCGAGAAGACCCCCGAGTGGGCCGCCGAGATCACGCAGATCCCCGCCGAGAAGATCCGCGAGCTGGCCGACACCATCGCCAGCGCTGAGGCGCCCTTCGTCTGCCAGGGCTGGGGCCCGCAGCGCCACACCAACGGCGAGACCACCTCGCGCGCCATCACCATGCTGCCGCTGCTCATCGGCAAGATCGGCCTGCCCGGCACCAACACCGGCCAGCGCGAGGCCGAGCCGCCCACCTACCTCGTCGGCAGCATCCCCTCGGGCGACAACCCGGTGGAGGTCTCCATCCCGTGCTACGAGTGGGCAAACGCCGTCGACCATGGCACCGAGATGACCGAGAAGAACGCGGCGGTGAAGGGCGGCCCGCTGAAGAACGACATCAAGTTCATCTGGAACTACGCGGGCAACTGCATCACCAACCAGCACGGCGACATCAACTACACGCACGACCTTCTGCAAGACGAGTCGAAGTGCGAGTTCATCCTGGTGTGGGACACCGTCATGACCGACTCGGCGAAATACGCCGACATCCTGCTGCCTGACGCCATGCGCTCCGAGCAGGTCAACATGCAGACGCAGGGCTACGCCGAGTACTACACGGGCGTCGTCGTGGGCTCGCCTGCGCAGGAGCCGCCGGCCGAGTGCCGCTCGAGCTACGACGTCATGGCCGAGATTGCCGACCGCTTCGGCAAGAAGGAGGAGTTCACCGAAGGCCGCACGCAGGACGAATGGGTCGAGTACCTCTACGAGCAGGGGCGCGAGCTCGAGCCCGACATGCCCACCTTCGAGAAGATCCAGGAGCAGGGCGTCTACAAGGTGCCGCTGCCGCCGGCCATCGGACTCGAGGACTTCCGCAAGGACCCGCTGGCCCACCCCGTCGCCACGCCGTCGGGCAAGATCGAGATCTACTCCGAGGCGCTCGACAAGCTCAACGACGAGTGGGAGCTTCCCGAGGGCGACGAGATCTACCCCATCCCGCTGTTCGACCCCGGCTTCCAGGGCTACGGATCGGTCACCGACGAGTACCCGCTGTACTGCTCGGGCTTCCACTACAAGGGCCGCACGCACTCGTCGTTCGGCTTCCTGCCCGAGCTCAAGCACATCGCGCGCCAGCAGCTGTGGATCAACCCCGCAGACGCCAGCCCGCGCGGCATCGCCGACCGCGACATGGTCGACGTGAAGAGCCCCAACGGCACCATCCGCATCGAAGCCCACGTCACGCCGAGGATCATCCCCGGCACCATCGGCATCCCGCAGGGCGCCTGGCACGAGGCCAACATGGCGGGCGACCGGCTGGACACCGGCGGCTGCGTCAACACGCTCACCGCGTACCGGCCGACGCCGCTCGGCAAGGGCAACGGCCCGTCGCATTCTATCATCGCTGAAGTGACGAAGGCATAGAGGAGGTGCGGTCATGACTCAGAAGGGATTCTATTTCGACTCGACCCGCTGCATGGGCTGCCGCACGTGCGAGACCGCATGCAAGGACTACTACGACACCGAGGTGGACACCAACTACCGCAAGGTGTACGACTGCGAAGGCGGTTCGTGCGACGTCAACGAGGATGACACGGTCGAGAACCTCGCGTACTGCTACCACATGTCGCTCGGATGCAACCACTGCGAGGACCCGGCCTGCACGAAGGCCTGCCCCACCGGCGCGATCCACCGCGACGAGGAGGCCGGGCTCGTGCTCATCGACGACGGCAAGTGCATCGGGTGCGGCTATTGCGAGATGGCCTGCCCCTACAACGCGCCCAAGGTCGACAAGGAGAAGGGCCATTCTGTGAAGTGCAGCGGCTGCTACGAGCGCCTGCAGGAGGGCAAGGAGCCCATCTGCGTGTCGGCGTGCCCGCTGCGTGCGCTGCAGTTCGGCGACATCGACGAGCTTGAGCGCGAGTACTCGGACAGCGAGGTCGGCAACATCGCCCCGCTTCCCGACAAGGACCTGACGCATCCCAGCCTTCTGGTGAAGGTGTGCCCGGATGCGAAGCCCGCCGGCGACATGTCGGTGCGCGTCTCGAATCCGTTGGAGGTGATCTAACATGGGTATGGAGCTTGGAATGACCGAACTGCCTCTGGCCCTGTTCTCTACCTTGGTCCCGATGGGCGCCGGCGCGTTCCTGATGCTGGCCGCCGCCTTCTTCGTGAAGCGCTTCGACGCCGAGGCGCTGAAGAAGGTCGACCGCATGACCGTCATCCCCATCGTGTTCGTGGTGGTGGGCTTCATCTGCGCGTTCTTCCACCTGGCGAACCCGATGAACGCCTTCAATGTGTTCGCGAACGTCGGTAGCTCGCCGATGTCCAACGAGATTGTCATGGGGCTCGTGTTCTGCGTGGTCGCCATCGTCTACTGGATTGTGGCGCTCGCCGGGAAGCTCGCCTCCGAAGGTGCGCGCAAGGGATTTTCCGCCGTGGTGGCCGTCGTGGGGCTTCTGTTCTGCGTGTTCGTCGGGCTGGCCTACGGCATGGACACCATCCCGTCATGGAACAACGCGATGGTGCCGCTGTCCACGCTGTTCTTCGGCGTGCTGGGCGGCTCGGCCGTCGGCATGGCCGTGTTCTACCAGGCCGGCGTCTACGATGCGGCCGACAAGCAGCTCGCGAAGGTCGCGCTCGTGGTGTCGTGGGTCGGCGTCATCGGGTCGGTGGCATTCTTCGCGCTGAACATGGGCACCGCCTCGGGGCTCGCGAACAACATGATGTACGGCTCGGACGTCGTGAGCGCCATGATGCCGTGGATCGTCACGGCCGTGATCGTGATGGTGCTCGCCGGCGTCGCGCTCATGTTCGAGATCCAGAAGAAGCGCGCGACGTTCTATACGTGGATCGTCGTGGTCGTCACGTTCGTAGGCATCCTGCTTGCCAGGCTGTCCTTCTACGGCGTGGAGTTCTCGGCCGGCCTGGGAATCTAGGCCGGCGGCCGCATGCGCGAAGCTGGCGGCGCTGGCGCGCGTGAAGGCGCGTGCATTGGCCGGCGGGCGCTTGCGTCGCAGCGAGACGCGCTTCGCCTGAGTGCGCTTCGCCATAACGCGCCTCGCCCGAGTGCGCATCACTTGAGCGGGAGGGTTCGCCCTCCCGCTTTTTTTGCCCGCATGTGAGAGAATGGGACAAAAGGGGAAACGCATTCGTCTGGGCGCATTGGTGCGCCTCTTTGTCCTTGGGGGAACGGTGGATTCGTCGAAGGCACATCTCATCACCCTGTGGTGCGCCGTGCTGTCCAAGTCGGACAAGGGCATCGTACGCCTGCTTCCGAAGGACGTCCCCCTCACCCATTTCCGCGTGCTCGCCCAGATGACGATGCCTGATGGGCGCGAGGCGACCAGCATCCGCCTGGCGCGCGCCCTCGTGCTGAAGCCGGCCGACGTATCCGCGGCGCTCGAGGCGCTGGAGTTGAAGGGGTTCGTGCGGCCGGTTGGCGAAGGTGATGCCGGGCCGGGCGGGAACGCAGGCGCAAGCGCGACGGCGGCTGGCCACGCCACGCGCGGCCAGCGCCCCCGGACCTGGGAGCTCTCGCCTGCCGGCAGCGAGGTCGCCGACGGACTGCTCGCCTCCGTCTCCGAGTTCCTGGAAGAGTGCCGGATGAAGGTGCCCCCGCACGAGCGCGCGCTGCTTTCCGAGATGCTCGCGAACGCGCTCAACGTGCCCGGCAGCTTCTACGCCGGGCGCAACGCCGTCTCCCCCGAGGACGTCATCGCGTTCCCACCCTACCGCGTGACCGCCTTCGCGATGATCCGCCAGGCCATCTCAGCCGCGGTCAAGTCGTCGCTGGGGCTGTCGCTGACCGACTTCCGCTTCCTGCTCGAGCTCTACCCCAAGAAACGCGGCGTCACGAAGATGCTGCGCGCGAAGGACATGGTCGTCTACCTGCGCACCGGGCGCTCCTACGTCACCACCGCGTCGCTGCGCCTGGAAGAGGACGGCTACATCGAGCGCATCCCCGACCCCGACGACGCGCGGGGCATCCTGTTCCGACTGACGGGCACCGGGACGGCGGCGGTGCAGGAGGTGGGCGAGGACATCTTCACCGTGTTCGTGTCGCTGTCGAACGAGCACATCGACGACCGGCGCATCATCCACGCGCTCAAGCTGCTGCTGGAAGGGCAGGAAGAGGCGCTTGCACGCAGAGGAGTGACCCGTGCGCGGGCCTGAGGCGGCGGACGGCGAGCGCGGGCTGCATGGCGCGGACGGCATGAGCAGCGTGCGCGCCGGCAACGACGGCCACGGCGCGGCCGGCGAGCGTACCGTGTGGCAGACGTGTTCGGTGAACTGCGGCTCGCACTGCGCCCTGCGATTCCACGTGAAGGACGGCCGCGTGCGCTGGGTGGAAACCGACGATCTGCCCGAGGAGGACGCAGGCGCCATCGACAGCGCGAGCGCCACGGCCGCCGGCACGCCGCAGATGCGCGCATGCCTGCGCGGGCGCGCCATGCGCTACTGGCTCGACAGCCCCGACCGGCTGAACTATCCGCTTAGGCGGGTGGGGCCGCGCGGCAGCGGGCGATTCGAGCGCATCACGTGGGACGAAGCGCTCGACGAGGTAGCGGCACAGATCGAGCGCGTGGTGCGCGAACATGGCAACGAGGCGGTGCTGCTGCCCTACGCCACCGGGCTCTATCCCGTCCCCGGCTCCCCCTTCGAGCGCCTGATGAACTGCTACGGCGGCTTCCTCGGCATCTACGGCGACTACAGCTGTGCCCAGCTGCAGGCGGGCATGAAGGCAACGTATGGCGACGACGGCTACTTCTCGGCGTCGACGCTCGGCGAGGCGGCACGGGCGGACGTCGTGGTGATGTTCGGGTCGAACCCCGGCGACACGCGCATGGGCGGCGCGGGGTCGTCGTTCGAGTTCCTGCAGGCGCGCGAGCGGGGGAACTTCCGCGTGTACTCCATCGACCCGCGCCACACCGACGCCGTGAGCGGCGCGGACGACGTGTGGATTCCCATCCGACCGGGCACCGACGCGGCGTTCGTGGCCGGCGTCGCGCACGTGCTGATCGAGGAAGGGCTCGTCGACCAGACGTTCCTCGACGAGTATTGCGTCGGCTTCGACGAGGGCACGATGCCCGAAGGCGCGCCGCGAAACGCGAGCTACAAGGACTACGTCCTGGGCACCGGGCCCGACGGCGTCGCGAAGACGCCGAGGTGGGCGGCCGCCATCACGCAGGTTCCCGCGCGCACGATCGAGGACTTCGCGCGCGACATCGGCAGCGCCGAGCGCGTGTTCGTCACGCAGGGATGGGGGCCGCAGCGCAGCGAATGGGGCGAGGTCACGGCGCGCGCCATCGCCATGCTGGCCATCCTCACCGGCAACGTCGGGCTGCCCGGCACCAACGGCGGCCAGCGCGAGCGCTTCCTGCCATTCGTGGTGCCCGAGGCTCCCATGGGCAACAACCCCGTGCAGGCCAAGATTCCGGCCTTCATGTGGCTCGATGCCGTCAAGCACGGCGAATCGCTGACGCGCGTGGGCGGCGGCGTGCGCGGAGCCGAGCGGCTGAACACGTCCGTGAAGCTGATCGTGAACCATGCGGGCAACTGCCTCACCAACCAGCATGCCGACATCAACCACGCGCACGACGTGCTTTGCGACGAGGACGCGTGCGAGTTCATCGTGGTCGTGGACGTGATGATGACCGACTCGGCGCGCTATGCCGACATCGTGTTGCCCGACCTGGCGCGGGCGGAAGGCGGCAACGTGGTGTCCAGCGGAAGCGCCGACATCGTGCGCGGGCTCGTGCACGGGCAGGCGTGGCCGCACGAGACGTTCGAGCGCCGAAGTGCCTGGGAGATGGCGCTCGGCCTGGCCGAGCGGCTGGGCGTGCGCGAGCAGTTCCTGGACGGGCTTGATGCCGGGGGCGGCGCGGACGACGTGGATCGCCTGCGCCTTGAGCTGGCGCGGAAGGCCTTCGATAGGGCGCAGGCCTCGCCTTCGGGCGACTTCGGGCAGCTTGGGGGCGGCGGCGTTGGCGGCGAGGCCGATGGGGCTGGGGCGGCCGCAGACGCCGCAGACGCAACCGCCGCAGCCGCCGCTGCAGACGCAACCACTTCCGACCTGTCTGCCATCGCCGCCGCAGCCGCGGCCGCCCTTTCCCCCGCCAAGCCGCCTGCGCTCGACGAACTTGATGCGCAAGGCGTGTGGCGCGCGCCCTACATCGGGCCGACGATTGCCTACGAGGACTTCCGCCGCGACCCTCACGGCTGCCCGCTGCCGACGCCGTCGGGCAAGATCGAGATCTACTCGCAGAAGGCCCAGCGACTCTCCGACGCGCTCTTCAAGGAAACCGGCGAACGCATTCCCGCGCTTCCTATATATGTGCCGGCCACCGGCGACGCG
>CAJUSL010000001.1:35430-45271 GCA_910589135.1 uncultured Eggerthellaceae bacterium | reverse complement strand
CACCTGATCGGCTACCACGGACGCCAAAGCACCCATTCCAGCTTCGCAAACGTGGACGAGCTGCAGGCGCTTTCCCCGCGCGAGCTGTCGATGAACCCGCTCGACGCGGCCCGCGACGGCCTTGCACAAGGGGACACGGTCGTCGTGGAAAGCCCGCGCGGCGCCCTCGTCACCCGCCTGCGCGTGACGCCGCGTATCATGCCTGGCGTGGTCGCGCTTCCGCAGGGCGCGTGGCACGACGCCGACATGGAAGGCAGCCGGCTCGACTGGGGCGGCTGCATCAACACGCTGACGACGGCCACGCCCACGAGATGGGCGCATGCGAACGCGCACAACACCTGCCGGGTCGGCGTGCGGCATCTCAGCGCGCCCGAACTCGAGGAGCTGAGACGCCGTGGATAAGAAGCAACGCCCAGGTCACATCGCGCGGCAGGCCGACGCGCCGCAGCCCAGCGTGCGGCAGCCCAGCAGGCAGGCCGCCGCGCCGCAGCCCAGCGCCCAGCAGCACGATGCCCGGCAGTTCGGCTTCGTCTTCAACCAGAGCCGCTGCACCGGGTGCAAGACCTGCGAGATGGCGTGCTGCGACTACCACGACCTCGCCGAAGGAACGGCGTTCCGCAAGATTCGCGAGTACGCCGGCGGGACGTGGCGCCAAGACCGCGACGGCGCATGGGAGCAGGACGTGTTCGCGTTCCATCTGTCGATGTCGTGCAACCATTGCACGAACCCCGTGTGCGTACGGTTCTGCTCGTCGGACGCGATCGCGAAGGACGACTCCGGCTTTGTGCACATCGACGGCGAGAAGTGTGCGGGCTGTCAGCTGTGCATGGTGGCGTGCCCCTACCATGCGCCGCGGTTCGACGAGGGGGCGGGCGTGGTCGTGAAGTGCGACGGCTGCCGCGACCGCGTGCGCGACGGGCTCGCCCCCATCTGCGTCGGCGCGTGCCCGACCCGGGCGTTGAGCGTCGGGCTGTACTCCGAGATCTCGGACTACTCCTTCATGGTCGAGAAGGTGCAGGACATGCCCGACCCCTACATCACGCAACCGAACTGCTCCATCGAGATGTCGGACGCCGCGCGCCTGCGCGAGGGCCGCGACGGCGCGCTGGTCAATCCCGACGAGGCGTAGCAGGCACCGCCGCGACGACCTCCACCTCGACGAGCGCGCCTTTCGGCAGCGCGGCCACGCCCACGGCCGAGCGGGCGGGCAGGCTTTCGCCGAAGCTTCGGGCATACACCTCGTTGAACGCCGCGAAATCGTCGATGTCGGCAAGGAAGCACGTGGTCTTCACCACGTGGTCGAAGTCGGTGCCGGAGGCCTCGAGCAGCCCACAGACGTTGCGCATCACCTGCTCGGCCTGTTCCTGGACGGTGGCGCCCACCAGCTCGCCGCTTTGCGGGTCGAGCGCGATCTGACCGGACGCGAACAGCAGGCCGTTCACGACGACGCCTTGCGAGTACGGCCCGATGGCGGCCGGTGCCTTGTCGGTGCGGATAGTGTTCATCCCGTGCTCCAATTCCTCCGGAAGGGTTCTTTCGAGTGCGTGGTTTGCCTAGAATAAGGCACGGCGTCCATTATTTCCCGACGCCACGCGAATGGCAAGAACCCGAACCTGCGCAGGGCGAGGAAGATACCCGTACCTGCCACAAAGCGCAAGACAAGACCCCGACCTCGACGCAACGCGCAGGAACCAAAGGAACACGCCCATGACAGACACGACGCTCACGCTCGACACCTTCAAGGAAGCCGCCGACCGGGTCAAGGAAGTGACCCAGGAGACGAAGCTCGTCTACAGCCCGCACTTCAGCCGCGAGACCGGAAACGAGGTGTACCTCAAGCCGGAGAACATGCAGCGCACCGGCGCATACAAGGTGCGCGGCGCGTACTACAAGATCTCGACGCTCTCCGACGCCGGGCGCGGGCGCGGGCTGATCACCGCATCGGCCGGCAACCACGCGCAGGGCGTGGCGTACGCGGCGAGGAAGTTCGGCGTGCCGGCCACCATCGTCATGCCGACCACGACCCCCTATATAAAAGTGGAGCGCACGAAGGCGCACGGGGCCGACGTCGTCCTCGCCGGCGACGTGTACGACGACGCGTACGCGCGGGCGCTCGAGCTCGCCGACGAGAAGGGGCTCACGTTCATCCACCCCTTCAACGACCTGCAGGTGGCCGCCGGCCAAGGGTCGATCGCGAAGGAGATCATCGACGAGCTGCCCGACGTCGACTGCATCCTCGTGCCCATCGGAGGCGGCGGGCTCGCCTCGGGCGTGGCGACGCTGGCCAAGATGCTCAAGCCCGACGTGGCCGTGATCGGCGTGGAACCGGCCGGCGCGGCGTGCATGAAGGCGTCGCTCGAGGCCGGCCACATCGTGAAGTTGCCCTCGGTGAACACGATCGCCGACGGCACGGCCGTGCTCGAGCCGGGCGACAAGGTGTTCCCCTACATCAAGAAGAACCTGGACGGCATCGTCACGGTCGACGACGACGAGCTGATCGTGGCGTTCCTGGACATGGTGGAAAGCCACAAGATGATCGTCGAGAACTCCGGGCTTTTGACCGTCGCGGCGCTGAAGCACCTCGACGTGCGCGGCAAGAAGGTGGCGTCCATCCTGTCGGGCGGCAACATGGACGTCATCACCATGTCCACGGTAGTGCAGCACGGGCTGATCCAGCGCGACCGCATCTTCACGGTGTCGGTGCTGCTGCCCGACCGCCCCGGCCAGCTGGTGAACGTCGCGCAGATGATCGCCGAGCAGAACGGCAACGTCATCCGGCTCGACCACAACCAGTTCGTCACGGCGAACCGCAACGCCGCCGTGGAGCTGCGCCTGACCATCGAGGCGTTCGGGCCCGCGCACAAGGAACGCATCGTGCGAGCGCTCGAGGTCGCCGGACTGTCGCCGCGGCTCATCCAGGCGCACCTGTAGGGGGGCAGGCCGGCGGCCGGCGGCACGCGGGCCCAAGGCGGCCGACTGCCGACCCTCTTGACCACCCGCCAGCCAGCCTGCCGGCCCGCCAGCCGCTGGCTCACTGGTCAGCCCGCCGGCCCACCCCGCGCGACACGCCTTCCGCTAGTTGTCCTGCGCGAGCTTCCGATAGAGCAGCTTGAACACCACGGCGCCGAGCAGCGTCCAGGCCGCCGTCACTGCCAGCGGCAACGCTGCCGCTTCCAGCGTCAGCTCGCCCGCCAGCACGAGCCGCATCAGCTCGACCACACCTCCGAGCGGCGTGAACGTGGCCACGGCTTCCGCTTCGGGCGCCATGGGCGCGAACATCGGCACCAGGCACAGCAACAGGATGGGCATGCTGGACAGCCCGGCCGTCATCTGGTCGCGCGAGGCGAGCCCCAGCACCAGGCCCAGCAGGATGACCGGCACCGACCCCAGCGCGGTCAGCCCGATGAACGCGGGGAACGCGTTCCACGAGACCCCCGTGAGCGCGAAGCAGAGCGTTCCCACCAAAAGCGTCATCGCCAGGCAGACGAGCCCTTTCGCCAGCGCCACCTGGCCTGCGCTCACGTTCGCCAGCATGAGGGTGCGCAGCGTGTGCTTCTCCTTCTCCTCGGCGATGCCGTAGACCAGCGTCATCGAGCCCACCATCCCCACGCTCAGGCAGAGCGCGCTGCACAGGAACAGCCCGTCGGATGCGAGCCGCACCGCCAGGTCGGCCTCGGCGGCGGCCAGAAGGTCGCGGTACACGAAGCGGTAGAGCACGATCATGGCCACCGGCAGCACGACGGTCACCAGCATGGTGGGGTTCTTCAGCATGTCGCGCGCGTCCTTCTCGAAGAGCGCGCCGAGCTTGGCGATCGAAGACTGCATGCTAGAACTCCCTTCCGGTCACCTCGAGGAACACTTCCTCGAGGTTGGGTTCGTCTGAATGGATGGACACCAGCTCGCCCGCGGCGATCAGCTCGTCGATGAGCGCGGCGCCGGCGGCGTCCTTGGCGGCTTCGTGCGTGCCGCGCGTGCGCGTGCGGATCACGACGCGGTTGCGAGCATACCGCAGCTTCAGCTCCTCGGGGCCGTCGCAGGCCGCGATCGCGCCGTTGCACAGGATGGCCACGCGGTCGCACACCTCCTCGGCCTCGGCCATGTCGTGCGTGGTGAGGAACACGGTGGTGCCGCGCTCCTTGAGCTCGCCGAGCATCTTGTGCACCTCGGTGCGCGCTGCCGGGTCGAGCCCGCTCGTCGGCTCGTCGAGGAAGAGCAGCTCCGGCTGATGGACGAGCGCGGCTGCGAGCGCGGCCCGCTGGCGCATGCCCTTCGAGCAGTTCTTCACCAGCGTCTTGGCGCTGCCGCTGAGGCCGACGCGCTCGAGCAGGTACGGAACTCGCCCGTGGCTCACGCCGCGCAGGCGGGCGTAGAGCAGCAGGTTCTCGGCGATGGACATGCGCTCGTACAGCGCGCTCGTGTCGGAGAGGATGCCGATGCGCTCGTAATCGGCGGTGCTCGCGCGCTCGATGGGCCGCCCGAGCAGGTTGATGCGCCCAGCGTCCTTCGTCAGCTGACGCGTGAGCAGCTTGATCGTGGTGGTCTTGCCCGCGCCCGACGGCCCGAGGAAGCCGAACGTCTGGCCGCGCGGGATGGAGAAGGTGAGGTTGTCCAGCACGCGCTTGTCCTTGAACGAGAGGCTGACCGCGTCCATGGCGAGGATGGCGCCGGTTTCGGTTCTGCTCATGGCGCGCCCCCTATTCCGCGTACGTCAGCGAGTCGGCCGCGGCGGCTTCCAAGGCGTCGATGCGCGCGTTGACGCGGCGCAGCGAGATGTCGTGGCTCACGTGCGACGCGAGCACGATGAGGAACGCGATCGTCAACGCGAGGACGAGGATGCTCAGGGCATGGGTGGTGATCATAGGGACTCCTTCTTGCACGTGGCGCCTTCGGAGGACGCCGGTGGAACCAACGGTGCCCATGATGCCCGGATAGGCCTTTGACCTACAATAACTTCAGAACGAAAGGAGCAGCGTGCGCACGAAAGGAGCATTGTGCGGGCAGCTTGGGGCCCGCGAGCCGAGCGGCTGGCCGGATGCGCGCGAGCCGGGGCCCGCGAGCCAGGCGTCCGCGAGCCGAACGGCCCCGGCCCCGTTACTTCCAGCGATAGCGCGTGCGCATCTCCTCGGCGCGGCCCTTCGACAGCGGCAGCGACGAGTGCCGCGCATCCGAGAGCACCAGGTTGTAGGTGTTACGCGTGTACCGTTCGACCTTCGACACCTTCTGCACGTTCACGATGTAGGACCGATGGCAGCGGAAGAACCCGAAGCGCTCGAGCTCGGCCTCCAGCTCGTCCATGGTAAGCGCCGTAGGATAGAGCTCGCCGCGCACGCTCGCGTAGTTCACGCGGTTGGCGCTTTCGACGAAATCGATCTCGCGCGGGTCGAGCAGCAGCGTCACGTCGCCGGCCTTGACGGCAATCTTGCATACGCGGAACTCGTCACCGTCAAAGGGGGCGACACCTTCGTCCGAACCACCTGCCGCATCCGAGCTGGCCGCCGCGCCCGAACCGCCTTCGCCACCTTCGTCCACCTCGGCGGCATGGAAGCGCCCTTCCTCCTCCCAAAAGGCGCGACCCGGCATGAGGAGCGCCTCGCGCAAAGGCTGCCCGCACGTGACGAACAGCGTGCCCGCCTCGCTCCGCGCACCGATCCAGCCAAGCACGACCTGGCGCGCGTCCGGGCCCAACTCCAGCAGCGGACGTTCGCAGAAGCACACCTCGGGATCGAACAGGCTCATCCGCGCGAAACTGAGCAGCACGCGCTCCTCGGCCGTGAGCTTGGAGACGAGCATGCCGGCGTGCCGGCGCAACGCGAAGCGGTCGAGCGCCTCGGAGGCCGCCGCCCCGTCGCCAGCAAGACGCGCAAA
Organism: uncultured Eggerthellaceae bacterium; assembly: GCA_910589135.1. Taxonomy (GTDB): domain Bacteria; phylum Actinomycetota; class Coriobacteriia; order Coriobacteriales; family Eggerthellaceae; genus MGBC163016. The sequence goes on along the minus strand of CAJUSL010000001.1, from coordinate 39,406 downwards.
GAAGCGCAGGTAGGACCGCACGGTGTCGCGGTCAAAGCCGCCATCGTCTTCCAGGTAGAACGCCGTGCGACGCGGGCCAGCGGCATCCTTCGTGGCGGCAAGCGCCTCGCGCATGGCCTCGCGCGAGCATTCCAGGTGCACGCTGCGCCCGGCGCCCAGCTCGCCCCGCACCAGGTCGGCAGCGCAGGCGTATTCGGTCGGCAGGGTGTCGCGGCCCGCAAGGTCGCAAGCCGCAAGGTCGCAGCCCGCTTCCGTTACGGCAGGCGCCTTCGCCGTCGCCGTCGCCGTCACCGTCACCTTCGAGCCTTCCGTAGCCCGCATGGCTCCACTCTCCCATCACCGCATCCCTGCACGGTCGGCAAATCGACCGCTTCGACGCCAACCGACACGGCTTCGATTGCCACCGTTAGATTGCCCACCGCTAGATTGCCCACCATTATAATGAAGGCGCTCGGAATGCCCTGGAAGGGCACGTCGACAAGATCTTCACGCCCACCAAGGAGAGGACGGACATGAGGGAAATCGGGGCCCTGCGCACCTTGGCCGCGCTTGTGCTGCGCGACCTCGGATGTGCGCTGCGCACGCCTACCATCGTGTTCATGGCCCTGGTCGGCGTGGCCCTCTGCTGGGTGATTGCGCAATGGTCCGGCAGCCTCGACCCCGTCGACGAGGACGTGCGCCGCTTCCTCCTCGCGCTCGATGCCATCGTACCGCCCCTGATGGGTGGCAGCTCGGTCGCGCTGTTCCTGCTTGCCGAGGAACGCGAACACGGGGCCTGCGCGGCGCTTGCTCGCGCAGGCGTGCCGCTGGGGAGCACGGTTGTCGCCAAGGTGCTGGCGGCGATGGCTTTCACCGCCCTCGTCACGCTTGCCTGCCTGGCGGTCACCGCCGTGCCAGTCGATTGCTGGGCGCCCTCTGTCGTTGCCGTGACGGTAGCAAGCCTGCCGCTCCTCGTCGTGGCAGCCGCAATGGGCACCGTCGTGCGCACCTACGCGCAGACGAGCGGCCCGTGCCTCGTGCTTGTGTGCCTGGCGCTGCCGCCGCAGCTGGCAACCCTCGATGCAGCTCTTGCGCCTATTGCCATGCTTTCGCCCGTTGAGGCAGGGGCCGTCGCGGTTACATGGCTCGCCTCAGGTGCCGTACCTGCAGAAGGCTGGGGCTTGGTTGCCGCTGTCTACGCCGTGTGGGCCGCAGCCAGTGCAGCGTTCATGGCGGCATGCCTGCGTCACCGCGCACGGCAAGACCGCGATGCGTGCGCAGCACAGACTGCCGCGCAAATCTAACGCGCGGTCGGGGCCGTCCCGCAAGCCGTAAGCCCAGCAAAATTGTGTTCCGGCAGTCACTTTGCCCGGCGGCGTTGCCCTCATTCCCGTTTATTGCACGTTTTTGGCGCCCGCATGGACAAAAACGTGCCCGAGTGAGCGGTTTTGGCGGCTGCCGCAACATGGATGCGATCGCCAAAAGGAAGAGTCGCTCAAGAACGCCCCGCTAGGCGGCTTGCCGCTGGTCAGCCCACGCCGCCGAACGACCCCTCATCTCTGCGAAACCGCTCACTCGGGCGGCTTTTTGTCCACAGAGGGCCGAAATCGCTGCGATAACTCGCGCTGAACCGCTCGTGGACCTCGGCCAGCCGCCGTTATACGTCTGTGTCGACGACACAACACTGCACACCGCCCTATACCACAGAGCCACCCATGCCACGAGCCCCAAATGGGGAAGGCACGCCGGGGAAGCGCGCCTTCCAGAGGAGGAGAATCCGAGAGGTGTAAATTGTCGCAAAACTTGGCTGTGCTTCTTGCTCGTAGCCACTATTACGTTTGGACCTGCTACATCATGAAAACCTTGTATGCATTCGCAGTGTCTTCGTAGCGCTTCTTGATCTCTGCCTCGCCACGAAGATACGTAAGCGACATCTCGGTGAAGTACCAGCGTCCGTCGACCTTCACGTACTTGTTGTCGTAGTGGGCACGCCCAAAGAACTCGCCACCGTTGGCTGCATCGTACAGGTCATCCTCAAGGGACCAATGCGAGGTCGCCGAGTTACCGTCCTCCGCAATGTCGATCCAATGATGGTGTCCCTGATGGCTCGAGATAACGTTGTCGGTGAACTTGCCCTTCATCGTGGCAAGCATCCCGTCGCGTCCCTCGTAACGGCCGCCCGTCGTGTTGTTGATGAACACAAAGTCCTCGACCAGGAGCACCTCCAAGCCGTCCCAGTCTTTCGCGTCGAGCGTATCCCAATACATCGCCTGAACGCGCTCGATGGCGCGCATGTCCTCCAGAACCTGGATGCGTCGTTCGAGCTCTTCCATGGTGGTCATGAGACCCCTTCCTTACATGAGGCTGAAGCCACCCTCTTCGTAGATGGTCTCGCCAGTGATGAACGACGCCTCGTCCGACGCCAGGAACAGTGCGACGCTGACCATCTCCTCGATCTCGCCGTAGCGTCCAAACGGCATCTTCGCCAGGAACGCAGCGTTGCGCTCGGGGTCGAACCGCGTGCCTTCGGTAATGCGGGTCTTCGACGTGCCCGGTGCGACGGCATTCACGTGAATGTCGTACTTCGCGAGCTCGAGCGCCATGACCTGCGTCAACATGCTCACGGCAGCCTTGGAAGGCCCGTAGGGCGTGATGCCGGCGATGGTCTTGCGGGCGCTGTTCGAGCTCGTGTTCACGATGTGACCCTCCACGCCCCCGTCCACCATCGTCCGGGCAACGGCCTGCCCCACGTAGAACACGCCGCTCAGGTTCGTGTCGAGGACGTCGAGCCAGCCCTCTTGGCTACAGCTGAGGAAGTCCTGGCGGTGCGTGATGCCCGCGTTGTTCATGAGCACGTCGATGCGCCCGAACTCGTCGATCACCTCCGCGACGCTCTTCTGCACCTGCTCGTAGTCGCGCACGTCGCAATGCATGCAGCGCACGCGGGGGTTGTCCGCAAACGCCTCCTCCATGGTGTCGTCCTCGATGTCGAACACGACCACCTGCGCGCCCTCCTTCGCAAGCTGCTCGGCCATGCCGCGGCCCAGTCCGTTGGCGCCGCCGGTCACCAGCGCCACCTTGTCAACGAATCTCTGCGTCTCCATGATTGCTTTCCTTTCTCGTCGCCTACTGCGCCTGCGCGGTTGCCAGGTGCAGGTAGGTCGTCGCGCCGCCGTCGGCAGCGATGAACTCGCCGTTGATGAAGCTGGAATCGTCGGAAGCGAGGAACATGGCAACGGTGGCGATCTCCTCGGGAAGCGCGTACCGCTTCATGGACGACGCTTCGACCAGCCCCTTGCGGTTCGCTCCGCGCGGAAGCGTCATGCCCGACAGCACAAGGCCCGGGTTCACGGCGTTCACGCGTATGCCGTAGGTGCCTAGGTCGGTAGCAGCGGCGCGAGTCATGCCCATGACGGCCGCCTTGGCCATGGCGTACCCGATAAAGCTCCCCGGGCCGAAGTGCGTCCCCTGGTAGGAGCACGTGTTCACGATGGTGCCGCCGCCCGTCTCGATGATTGCGGGCGCGCAGTAGTGCATGCCGTTGAAGACGCCCCAGCAATCGACGTCCATGATCCGGCTGAGCGATTCACGCGTCTCCGTGAGCACGGTGCCGTTCTGGCAGATGCCGGCGTTGTTGATCAGCACGTCCAGGCGGCCGCTCTCGTCCATGACCTTCTTCACGAGAGCCTGCCATGCGTCCTCGTCGGCCACATCCATAGGGAAGGCCACGGCCTGCCCGCCGTCGGCCTCTATGGCCTCCTCGACGCGCCGGAGCCCTTCCTCCTCGATGTCGGCGATGTACACCTTCGCGCCCTGCTGGGCGATCATCTTGGCTTCCATCTCGCCCTGGCCGCCGGCGGCGCCGGTCACGATGACCACCTGGCCCTCGAACTTGCCGCTGCCCTCTGCAACGCGCGGCCAACGCTTGGCCTGCGCTTCGGCGTACACCTTCTCCTCGAACTCCTTCTGGCCCGGACCCGAAAGCACCGCCTCGTCG
>CAJUSL010000001.1:12718-35420 GCA_910589135.1 uncultured Eggerthellaceae bacterium | reverse complement strand
TCGAACCATTCCGCTCGTTTCGATTTCATGCCTACCTCCGTTCGGAAAAGCGGCCGCGCCCGTGCGCCCCAGACGTCATGCGCCCGTGCGCCCAGGCACCAGGCGCAGCCGCGCGATGTCTGTCTACTTCCCCAGCTCGACGGGAACGGCCTCCACGAAATAGGTCGTCACCGTCCCGATGAACTCGGCCGCGTGCACGCTCGCGCGCTTGAGGTACCCTTCGCTGCTGTAGCACTCATCGAAGGCGTCCATGTCCTCGAACCAGAACTCGACGATACCCTCGACCGGCAAATCAGCGTAATGCACGGCCTCGCTTCCGACGAACCGGTCGACCACCAGGTTCTGGTTGTAGCCGCAGCATCCGCCCATCAGTTCCACCAGGATGGAATGCACGTACCACCATTCGAACTGGAACGTCATGGCGTCGACGCCTTCCTTCCTGTCGCAGAAGGAGACACGCTTGATGATGTCGCGGCCCGCAAGGTATTCGGGCACCAGCTTGTCGAGCTTCCTGACCGTCACGAGCGCGCGGACGGGCTCGTCCACGATGGGGCTCAGCGCCTCCCATACCGCGTCGCCGGCCTGTGCGAGCGACGCGAGCATGTCGCCGTGGCTGTCGAACACCATCTCGATGAAGCCGTCGATGTCGACGGAGCCGCGGCCCAGGATCGAGCGCTGCTCGTTGTCGGTCACGAAGTCGATCTCGCACTTCCGCAGGAGGGGCATCTTCGCGAGCGCCTCGCTCACCTCTCCCGTCATGACGCGCCGAAACTCCTCCTCGGAAACGCCTTCCTTGCACTTCAAAAGGTTGATTCTGGAAATCATTTGCTCTCCTATCCGAACGATGTGCCCAAAGCCAAGGCCGTGCCACAAACCCCGTGTCATCCAACGCGGTTCCCGTCACGGCCTCTCGTCGTCTCCCCGGTCACGCGGGAAGCCTGTGGCTTGCTTCTCGATAGAACGTGCGGCGGTCAGGCGCCGCGGGCGCGACGCCTCCCTGCCGCGATGCCGCGGTGCGCCTTACTCGCCCTTCGCCTCCAGCGCGGCCTTCTCGGCCAGCGCGGCGTCTTGCGCCAGCATCTTCTTGGCAAGCGGCATGCCGATCGCCAGCAGCACCAGACCGACGCAGCACAGAACACCCAGCATCGGGAACGCCGTGCTGTAGCTGCCCGTTGCGGCAAGCGTGTTGGCCGAGATCATCGGGCCGATGACCGAGGCAATGGAGTAGCCGATGAAGATGAAGGCGAAGTTCTGCCCCATGTTGGCCGGGCCGTAGATATCGCCGCACAGCGAGGGCATGATGGCCATGAGGCCGCCGAAGCACATGCCCAGGATGACCGACTCGCCGATGAACAGCGGAATGGTGTCGGCGTTGCCGTACAGGAACAGGTGCAGCACGGCCGTGACGCCCACGCAGATGAACAGCGTCGGGAAGCGGCCGATCTTGTCGGACAAGGAGCCGAACCCGAGGCGGCCGCACGCGTTGGCGACGGCGAAGATGCCCACCATCAGCGCGCCCGTCGCGGGATCCATGCCCGCCTGCGTCTGGCCAACCAGCGACGCAGTGCCCAGCATGAACACGCCGGTGCAGGCGGTCAGGCCGAAGAAGATCACCAGGATCCAGTACAGCGGCGTCTTCAGCATCTGCACGGTGGTGTAGTTCTTCCTATGCTTGGCGTCGTTGTCAACGGGAGGCGTCCAGCCCTTGGGCTGGTAGTCCGCCGCGGGAAGCACGCAGAACCAGGCGAACACCCAGAAGCCGACGATGCTGAACGCGCCGACGATCATGAAGGCGATGTTCGGCCCGAAGCTCTGGACGAGCATGTTGCCGATGGGAGCGGTGGCAAGCGGCCACAGCGCCATGCATGCCAGCGAGATGCCGTTCGCCATGCCGCGCTTGTCGGGGTACCACCTGGTCGTCAAGGCGAGCGACAGGTTGTATATGATGCCGTCCGCGATGCCGACGATTACGCCGAACGTCAGGAACAGCATGCTCTCGTTCGTTGCGAATCCGGTGAGAATCCACCCGATGCCGAAGATCGTACCCGCGATGATCATGATCTTGTGAGCCGGGAACTTGCGCTGCAGCCAGCCGCTCACAGGACCACCGGTAAAGCCGATCATGATGATCGCGAGCGTGTACGCGAATGCCACCGTCTGTGGCGACCAGCCGTACATCTCCATCATAGGCTTCTGGAAAATACTGTAGCAGTTCAATGATGCCGTCAGGGTGCCGCACAGCATTGCGGCTACGAGGATTACCCCGCGCGGACGTGTTTTTACAGCCATGTCTTCCTCCAATGTGCGTAAAGAAAATTGCCTCTTTTGAAAGGCACGCGGCCTTTCCCCCAACCGAAGAGCCCTCCTTTCTCCCACCTAGAAGACCATCCAACCCGCAACCCGCAGCGTGCCGGGCAGGGTCGCATCGCGTGGAAATGCGCGGCGCACGACGGCCGCGCCTAGATCTTCAGGGCGACCTCCCTGCCCTGGCCCACGGCGTCGACCATGAGGGTGTTGCCCTCCCCTTGGCACGACCCGATGGCGTAGACCTCGGGAGCGAGGTCCTTCACCTGCTCGTAGAGGTCAAGGCTTGCGCCAGGCGACTTGAACACGAGGATGCTGTCCGCATCGATGCGATGCTCGACGCCGTCCTTGGCGTAGGTGATGCCGCGCTTGTCGATCGAGCGGTACTCGACGCCGCACACGACGTCGACGCCGTTTTCGTTCAGCCATTTGAGCGACCTGCTTTTGTAGCGCGGCGGCAAGCCTACACCCACCGTGTCCGCGTCTTCGAGCACCGTCACGTTCCGGTTGCGCTTGCGCAGGAAGATGGCGCCCTGCACGCCCTCGATCTGGGCGCCCAGAACGACGCAGTTCTTGCCCACGCCGGGCAGCGCGATCTGCGAAAGCTTGTTGATCGCCTTCGGGCCGAAGAGCTTGAGCGGCTTCTCGGCCAGGCGCGTCAGCTGGGGAACGGTGGACACGATGCCCGAGTCGATGCCCGGAACGTCGGGGACCCCGTAGCGGGCGCCGGTCGCGATGATGATCGCGTCGGGTTCGTAGTCGCGCACGAACGCGGGCGTCACCGTGGTCTTGGTCTTGATCGTCAGCCCCGGCGTCTTCTTCGCCTGCGACGTGAGCCAGTCGATGAGGGCGGGCACGTTCTCGCACACGGTGCCCTTCACCATGGTGGCGAGGTTCAGCTCGAGGGCGAGCACGGATTCCTTCTCGCACAGCAGCACCTCGTGGCCGCGTTCGGCGGCGACGCGAGCGGCTTCGAGCCCGGCGGCGCCAGCGCCCACCACGAGCACCTTCTTCTTGACCTCGGCGGGCACGACCGCCATCTCCTTCTCGCGCAAAAACGCCGGGTTCACGCGGCAGCGGCGGTGCGGAAGCTGGTCCATGTGCAGCTCGTCGCACGTGGCGCAGTGGTTGCAGCGGCGGATGTCTTCGGGGCGCCCCTCGGCCAGCTTGTTCGGGAAATCCGGGTCGGCCCACAGCGCGCGGGCGAACATGGCCAGGTCGGCCTCGCCCTTCTCGAGCGCCGCTTCGGCCTTTTCGGGCGTGGCGAAGCCGACGCCGAACACAGGCGCAGACACGGCCTGCTTGATGGCCGCGGTCGGGGGAATGACGAGTCCTTCGCCGTCGAGCCGGTCGAGATACTGCCTCATGTCGGCGTCGGGCGTGGGGTACATCCAGTAGTCCAGCGCGAACTGCATGGGCACAGCGCCATAGCCGTAGCCGGCCACGCTGATGTAGTCGGCGCCGGCCTCGTCGTAGCGCTTCGCGATCTCGACGCCCTCCTCGGGGGTGATGGCGTCGGGATGGCCGAACTCCTGGCCGTTCGTGCGCACGCCCACGATGAAGTCGTCGCCGCAGCGCTCCTTCACGCCGCGGATGAGCTCGCACACCAGGCGCGTGCGGTTCTCGATGGACTGACAGCCGTACTGGTCGTCGCGATGGTTCCACACGCGCGACACGAAACTCAGCAGGAAGTACCCGTTGGCGGCATGCACCTCGATGCCGTCGAGGCCGGCCTTCTTGGCGCGCTCGGCGGCGGCGAAGTAGCGCTCCTTGAACGCCGCGATCTCTTCGAGGGACAGGCCGCGCGTCGGCCAGCAGTACGGCGCCGGGCTGGGCAACTCTTCGGCAGAAAGCGTGGACGAGCACCAGGCGCCGCCCTTCGTCTTGATGGCCGCGCCGTTCTGGAATATCTGCGCGATGAGCTCGCAGCCATGGCCGTGCACCACCTCGGCAAGCTGGGACAGGCCGGGAACGAACTTGTCGTCGTACAGGCCGCCAAGCGGGTAGGTCTCGACAGTGTAGACGCCGCCGTCGTTGTCGTCTATCAGCATGGCGGGGTCGTCGCACACCATGCCGCCAAGCACGATGGCCGACGCGCCGCCCTTCGCTATCGCGTCGTACAGGCCGACGACCCGTTCGTTGCAGAACTGGCCCGGGTCCCACGACATCGAGGAGGACGGTGCTTTGACGATGCGGTTTTTCCACCGATGCGTGCCGATGCGAATGGGTTCAAGAAGTTTCTCGTACGAATTCATTGGCTCGACTTTCTTCTCGTATGATTTTTCTGGAACGGATCGCTTCCGAAAACAGGTGATGCGGAAGGGCAACCGCTAGCCGTCAAACGCGTTTTGCCCTTCCATCTACGAACCATATGCCGGTTTGAACGTATCCACAAGAACGCACTTGAAAGTAAGAAAGCCCCGCGTAGCGAACGATTTCCCACGCATTTGCGATCCTTGGTCGAATTGGCGAACGCGACGGTCACAGCAGCGCCTGCGCCCTTGCGACGGTGAGAAAGACGACCAGCACCGCCACCGTGACAGCCACGTAGCCAGCGTTCCACTTCGGGCCGACCTCGAGGGGCGATCGGCCCACCATGTCGGACACCGCAATGACGTTCGCCGACGCGGGACAGATCACGTTGCCCAGCGCCCAGCTGATCGAAAGGACGAGGGCCAGATACATCGGGGTCATGCCGCACTCGACCGGGTTGATGGCTCCGCCAATGACGGCGACGACCACAATGGGATGGATGCCCACGGCCGAGGTGGCCAGCGCCACGGCGATGATGCCGACCGTCAGCAGCAGCACGCTTTGCCCTGTTGCGAGCAGCAGCTGCTGGGCGATCAGCGTGCCGACGTCGGCGTACCCGATGCTTTGCGCAAGCATCCCCGCCGCCACGAACAGCACGATCTGGTTCTTCGCGTTCGGCAGCTTCGTCTTGAAGTATTCGTCCTTGAACGCCCGCGCGTAGGCCGGCAGCCGACCGATGAGCAGCATCCAGACGAAGGGCCACACCAGCGACGCCATGGCCACCACGACGATGACCGACAGCCCGTTCAACTGCGAGACCGCCGCGATGAAGCCGATGAGCACAAGCGCGAAGACGCCCAGCCCTGCAACCTTCGACGGGCTGACGGCGGCAGGAGCGCTCGCGTCGGCAGAGGCTCCTTCGGAAGCGAGGGCGCCCGGTGCGCCGAGCTCCCCCGGCATGCCGGAACCGCCAGAAGCGCCCTCGTCGGCAAGCACCCTCGCGCCGACGGCGCCGGCGCGCTTCGCCTTCATCCCCGCAACGGCAACCATGGCGATTCCCACCGTCTCGGCGATGACGGCGCTCGCGATGGCGCAAGGGAAGAATCCCACCCAGTCGATGCCCGTCAGCGAGACCACCAGCGCGATGGTGGCCGACGTCGGCGCCCAGATCATGCACGTGACGAACCCGCGCGTGAGAGCCGTTCCCAGAAGGCGCTTGTTGGCGCCATGGGGGCTTTCGCGCGACACCTCGTACGTGAGCGGCACCGCGGCGATGCTGATCAGCGACCCCACAACTGCCGCCATGCCGCTCACGAGCGCATAGTAGCGGCCTTCCGTGCCGGCATACCGGGCGAACATCGCGCGCAGGGACCCGCTGTATCCCCCGTGCTGGACGGGGATGCCGATCAGCGGGATCATGATGAACATGACGACGAGGTCGGCATTCTGGCGAAGCGCCTCCTCCCATACCTCGAGCGGGGCCTGAAGACACAGCAGCAGGCCCGCGCTCACGGCGATGAGGACCACGCCTATCGTCCGCGACGAACCCGTCGACGCGAACAGGCTCAGCCCCAGGACGACGACCATCAGCACCAGGTTGAAGCCGTCGAGCGCCGGAATCTCCAGCACGACGTTGACCAGATAGCTGACCCCGAAGCCCACGGTGAGGACGCTTCGAACAACCTGCATAGTGCTTTGGGCACGCGCGCTCGTCATGACGGCATCGTCCTTGCTACTGGACCTTAGGCGCCCCGCTCCTGTCGTAGAAGCGCCTCATGAGGAAGATGGCGATCAGGATGGACACGAGGTCGGCCGCGATGATGAAGCCGGCCAGGGACAGCGCGTTGCCCGTGCCCGCTATGATCGCCGTCGCGACCATGGGGGCCATGCCGCCGAAGCACGCGGCCGCCAGGTTGTAGGCGAACCCGATGCCGCTGTTGCGCAGCTCGGTCGGAAACACCTCGGAAGAGGCGGTCGCGACCGCCACGGCGTTCAGCGACTGGAACACCATGATGGCCGCCAGAGACAAGATCATGATGGCGACGTTCTGCGTCGACACGAAGATCGAGAACAGCGGGTACGACAAGACGATGAAGCCCAGGCACGCGATAATGATGGACCTGCGGCGCCCGATCTTGTCGGCAAGAAGGCCTGCGAACGGGCAGAACAGCAGATATATCGCAACGACCGACGTGTTCACGATGAACGCGTTGAGCATCGAGCCGCCCACGAACTCGACGATGTAGGTGGGCAGGTAGGTCACGAGCAGGTAATAGGAAACGCTGGTGCCGGCAAGCAGGCCGATAACGGTGACGATGGCGGCCCAATGACGCACGAACAGCGACTTGACGGGCGTATGCTCCTGCGCGGTCGCCTTCCTTTCCTGCTGCATCTTCTCGAACTCGGGGCTGTCGGGAATGTGCTTGCGCAGATAGACGCCGTAAATGGCGATCAAAATCCCGCAGATGAACGGGATGCGCCAGCCCCATGCATACAGGTCGGGCTGCGACAGGCACGAGGAGAGGATCAGCCCGGTCGCCGAGCCCAGCAGCATGCCGACGCCGACGCTGAACGGCTGCCAGCTCACCAGGAACGACTTGTTCCTGCCGTTGCTGAACTCGGAGATGAACGTGAGGGCAGAGCCGAACTCGCCTCCGGTGGCCAGGCCCTGGACCAGGCGCAGCACGGTCAGGAGAATCGGCGCCAGGATGCCAACCTGCTCGTAGGTGGGCAGGCAGCCCATCAGCATGGTGCAGACGCCCATCAGCATGATGGTTATCGTGAGCGCCTTCACGCGCCCGTGCTTGTCGGCGTAGGCGCCGGCGATGATGCCGCCGATGGGGCGGACGATGAAGCCGGTTCCGAACACGAGGAAGCTCAAGATGAGGCCCACGATGGGGTCGTCGGACGTGAAGAACTCGGCGGATATGATCACGGCAAAATACCCGTACAGGCCATAGTCGAACCATTCGAGGACGTTGCCCATGCAGCCCGAGGCGATCGATTTGAGCAGCGAAGGCCTCTTGGTTTCTGTGGATATGATTTCGGCGGACATTGGTATCCCTCCTTAGTAAGGGCAGAGGTTATGCCGACGACTCCTCGCCGTCGGATGCAGGGTCGTGCGGACAGCCGCCGCAGGCGGGGCTGCCTTGAAGCGGGCCGAAGCGCCAGATGATGCGCTCGCGCGGTGTCTGCGGATCGTCGGATGTGGCACCGTATTCCAGCTTGCCGCACGTCATGACCCCTTTTGTGCGCGCCAGCGCGTCCGCGGAGAAGTCGCCGTGCACGACGCCCCAGTCGCGAAGCAGGTACAGGACGTTTGCGAGGCTGATGCCTTCGGGCGTGAGGTAGTCGGTCCTCAGCGGCTTGTCCTCCACGACGGTGCGCTCGAGGATGCCGGCCTCCTTCAGCTCGTTGAGGTGCTGGCAGAACATCTTGTGGGAAATCTTGTAGGGAATGATCTTCTTCAGCTCGCCATACCGCGCCCGATGCCCGGGCTGCAGGCTCAGGTACCAAATGATGAACGGCTTCCACTTACCGCCCAGTATCGACAGCACGTAGGACAAGGAGCACGAAGTCAGATGGTCGATGTTCTCGGGCATCTTCTCAGGCATGTTGTCGGGCATGTTCTCGGGAACCATCTCAGTCATCAAAGCCACCCCCACGAATCGGCGGACGCCCTTTGCGCACAGGGCGAACTACAGATGCTGGCCACCATCCAGCTCGTACACTTCCCCCACGACGAACGACGCGTCGTCGGATGCCAGGAAGCACGCGACGGCGGCGCTTTCCTCGGGGGTGCCCAGCCTGCCGATGGGCATGCGCTCCACGTAGCAGGCGTGCGTCTTCTCGTCTCCCCAGATCTTCTCGGTGAATCGCGTCTTGGTGGTGCCGGGCGCGAACCCGTTCACGCGAACGCCGAGCGGCATCAGCTCCTTCGCCCAGATCATGGTCATCTTCACGAGCGCGGCCTTCGAAGGACCGTATCCCCCTCCGTTGGGGAAGGTTTCGAACGCCGTGTTCGAGCAGGTGTTGACGATGACGCCGCCGCCCTGGGCGACCATCTGGCGCGCTACCGCCTGACCAACGTAGAACGCCCCGAAGGTGTTGGTTTCGAACACCCTTCGGAAGGCTTCGGGCGGGCATTTCAGCATGCTGTACTCGTCGTTGATGCTTTTCGTATTGATGCCGGCGTTGTTCATGAGCACGTCGATGCGCCCGAAACGCTCGACGACGCAGGCGACCGCGTCGGCCACCTGCTCGCACGACGACACGTCGCACACCAGGGGAAACACGTCGGGGTCGTCGCCAAACGCGTCATGCAGCGCGCCTTCCTCGATGTCGAGCGCGGCGACCTTCGCCCCTTCCGCACGCAGGCGCGTGGCGATGGCGGCCCCTATGCCCAAGGCGGCTCCCGTCACCATGGCAACCTTGCCGGCAAAACGCTGTTCCATTGATCCTCCTCTTGTCGAGGCGGAAGCGGGCTGGGTCGGCGCGACCGGCCCGCCGCCGCCTCTTTGAGCAAAATCCCCTAGCAGGGCGCAACCAAGCTAGAGGATGTCGTAGACCTCCGTCAGGTACGTGTTGATGCCGCCGATGAACTCGCTTCCGTGCTGCGACGTCCTCTTGAACTCGGGCGAGTCGTAGCACTCGTTGAACGCGTCTGTGTTCTCGAACCAGAACTCGACGACGCCTTCGACCGGCAGCTCCTCGTAGGGGACCGACACGCCGTTCACGATGCGGTCGATGACGAGGTTCTGCGCATACCCCGCATAGCCGGGCATGGTGTGCACCATCTCGGAATGGACCTCCCACCACTGGTACTGCCATTCCTCGGCGCTGACGCCGTCGGCGCGGCCCATGAACGAGATGCGCTTGATGAGGTTGCGGTCGTCCTTGAAAAGGTACTGGGGCGTGCGCCTCACCATCTTCTTCACGCACACCAGGATCGGGTTGTAGGGGTCGGCGAACTTCGGCACGTCGTCGGCGCCCCTGCCTTCCAGGGAAGCGACGCCCTCCACCATGTCCCCGTAGCTGTCGAACTGCAGCTCGGAGTACCCGTCGATGACGATGGGTCCCTGGCCCAGGGGATGCCGGTGCTCGTTGTCGCACACGACATGCTGGGAGTAGTGGCGAAGGTTCTTCATCTCCTTCGCGATGGGGCCGTGCACGTTCAGCCAGTAGTCCTGGAACTCGTCCTGCGTCATGCCTTCCTTGCGCTTCAAAAGCCCTAGCCTGCTGATCATTCAATCACGCTCCTTGGTAGTCATCGATCACTTTGATGCCATGCTTCAAACGATTGCTTTCGAAACACCACCTCCTCGGAACCGACGGTCGCGTCGGCGTCATCAAGGGGAAACACAGGGCCGGTGGCATCGGCGACAAGGGGCGAAGTCGGTGGCCGTCATGGTGACCTTGCCGCGCTGCTGCCTTCTGCTGCGCTGCCGTCCAACCGCCCGGTTCGGGGATACGAAACCTCCTGCTACGAAAACATTAGGGGCATTGACGAGACGAAACAATTACGCACTTAAAAGTAAGAATGGGCTGGACAGAGGGGATAAACGGCCACGCCGACGACCGTTGAATGCACAAGTTCCTTGCCGCCGGTTGCAGCCGCCGCCTACCAGGCGGCTAACTACAAAGTGCGTACTAGATGCCACCCGCAGCAAACCCTATGATGGCAGCCGCAGGGCAAGAAATGCCCATGGCGTCTATCGAAAGAGGGCACGATGAATCAGTTCGAAAACCTCATGTCTCCAATCGAAATCACTCCGAGCTTCAGAATGAAGAACCGAATCATGAAGGCACCTCAGTCGACATGGAGGTGGAATCTTGACGGCACGGCGGACGGCAGCGCCGGCATCGACTTGTACGAAAGTATGGCCAAAGGCGGCGTCGGAGCGATCGACATTTCCGGCATTGCGTGGGAACCGCCGGTCGGCGGCGGCATCTACCTGTGCGCCTACGACGACAAGTTCATTCCCGGGCTCACCGAGCTCAACGAACGGCTGCACCAGTACGACTGCCGCACCATCGGCCAGCTGCACCACGGCGGCCCACTGGCCCCCGCGCAAGGAAGCGGAAGGCCCATTTGCTCGTCGACGCTGGAAATCGAGGACCTGCCGACCCCGCCCCCCGAGGGCCTTGCCACCCACGGCCTCACCTACGACGAGCTGCAGGAGAAGGTCCAGCTGATCGTCGACGCCGCCGTGCGGCTTTGGAAGGCCGGGTTCGACGCGGTCGAGGTGCACGCGGCGCACGGCTATTTCCTCAACAGCTTCCTCAGCCCCATCTGGAACCACCGCGACGACGAGTACGGCCCGCAGACGGCGGAAAGCCGCACGCGCATCATGAAGGAAATCCACGACAAGATACGCGAGGCCTGCGGCCCCGACTTCGTCATCGGCACGCGCATCAACGGCCAGGAATGGTCGCCTCTGGTGCCGGGCGCAATCACGCCCGAGCTTGCCGTGGAAAACGCCCGCGCGCTGGAATCGTACGGCTATCAGTTCATCAGCGTGTCGGGATACGGGTACGGGCCATTGGCGTTTCGCTACTGCCCCGACTACTTCCCCTACCCCGACCCCGAGCCGTTCATGGAGCCCTACATGAAGGACTTCGAAGGACTCGGCATTCTCATGCCGGGAATCCGCGCCGTCAAGGACGCGGTCGACGTGCCCGTGGTTGGCGTGGGGCGCCTGGACGAGAACAAAGGCGAGCAGGTGCTGCGGGAGGGCTACGCCGACATCGTCGCCTACGGCCGCTACCTGTGGGCCGACCCCGAGTTCCCCAACAAGGTCAAGGAAGGGCGCATCGACGAGATACGCCGCTGCAACCGCTGCGCAAGCTGCGAGGATCCGGTCACGTCGCCGCGCATTTGCCGCGTGAACCCCGCGCTGGGGCGCGAGCGCGAACTTGAGCTGAAGCCTGCCGAGACGAAGAAGAAGGTCATGGTCATCGGCGGCGGCCCGGCCGGCATGCAATGCGCCCTGGACGCTTCCGAGCGCGGCCACGACGTGACGATCTACGACCGCAAGTCCGAGCTCGGCGGCCGCATCAAGCTTGCCGCGATGATCAAGGGCGACAAGGACGAGGACGTCATGCCGCTGTTCGACTACCTGACGACCATGGTCGCGAAGTCCGACGTGAAGGTGAGGCTGAAGACAGACGTCACGCTTGACCTGGTCGAACGCGAGAAGCCCGACGTCGTGGTGGTGGCGAACAGCTCGCCGTACGTGATTCCCACCATTCCGGGCATCGACCGCAAGAACGTGTTCACCGTTCCCGCCATGACCAAGCTGGCCGCCGTCCCCATGAAGATGTTCGGTCCGATGAAGCTTGCCTCCATGAGCGAGAAGTTCTTCCCCGTGGGCAAGAAGGTGGTCGTCTTGGGCGCCGGCGCGGAAGGCGTGCAGTGCGCGACGTTCCTGGCGCACCGCGGGAAGCAGATCGTGCTGCTGGCCGAAGGCGAGGACATCGGCGGCCTGGTGCCGCAGAAGTACAAGGTACGCCTGGTTCCCTGGTTCGAGGAGCACGGCGTGCAGATCGTCCGCAACGCGCAGCTGCTCGAAGTTGGCAAGAAGTCCGTCAGGGTCAAGGTGGACGAAGAGCTGCAGGAGATTTCCTGCGACAGCGTGATGGTCATGCTGCCCGAAGAGCAGGATCCCACCTTCTACGAACAGGTCAAGGCGGTCGTTCCCGAGGTGTACGCGGTGGGTTCGACCCTGGGCGGCGCCAACGCCTTCCTGAAACACGCCCTGCTGGACGGACGCCTCGCCGCCGTAAAGATGTAGCCCACTTCGGGGGCGCGACGGCGGCACCAGGCCACTTTGCGACATGCGGCCCAGCTTTCTTGGACAACTCCTCGCTTCGGAATTCCATGATGTGGTGCATTACGGAATTCCTCGCTCCGGAGGTTTGCCGCTCGAACGCCAGGACCTGCATGTAACGACAGCCTCCGTCCCCGCCGTCGCGCCCCAGCACTCTCCCTCTCTCGGGTAGGTGGGGCGAGCAGATCCACCCCCTTCTGTTCGCCCTTCATGCCCCTCCCGCGCCCGAAAGGAGCCGCACCATGATTTCGTGCATCAACCTTTTCCGCAAAGACCCTTCCCTCGACGACGGGAAGTTCGACGCGTTCCTGGACGAGACGTACGCGCCACTGTGCCTTCAAATTCCCGGAATGGAGAGCTTCGAGGTCGACCGCGTCACCCTCAAGGAGCAAGGCGACGCCAGCTCGGATGCGATCACCGCCGATGCGTTCACCATCGAGCGCTACCCCGACCTCGGCACCTATCAGCAGGCCGTCGCGTCCAACGCCTACGCCGCCGTGCTGCGCGAACGCGCGAACGCGGTGGCGCACGACGAGACCTATGTATGTCTGGAAAACGTGTCCATTCCGCTGAACACGCAGCGCGAATGCCACAAGAAGATAAGCCTTCTGGGAAGGACCGCGCCGGACGTGTCGTTCGAGGACTTCACGCGCGAATGGTTCGTGGTGCATTCCGGATGCATGGCGAAGATGCCCACCGACATCTTCTTCGGCTACAACCAGCACCTGATCATCGACCGCATGGTCAACGGACAGCACGTCAGCCACGACCGGCTGCCTTTCGACGGCATTCTGGAACTGTTCTTCAGCGAGGCGTCGGAGGTGGCGAACGCGTTCAAGACCGTTCCGGAAGGACAGCTCACCGTGGCGCATCGCAAGGAGTTCATGAGCAGCGTCGACCCGTTCCTGGTCGACATTTCAATCCAAATGTGACGCGGGGGCGGGCCGCTTTCGACATGTCGGACGACGGCAGAGGCGGGCCGCATCGACACATCGCGACAAAGGGGCAAGCCGCATCGACACAGGGGACGCGCGGGGTTGTAAGCGGGGTCACGCCGGCCTTTTCCTGGACTCGATGCCAGAAATCCGGGCCCGAGCGTGGGCGCTGGAAGGCGCGCTGCCAAGCCGTAGCGCGCGAACACGGGCTGTCCGCCCGCGAAACCGAGGTGTTCATGCTGCTGGCGAAGGGCCGCGGAATCGAACACATCCAGGGCAAGCTGTGCATCTCGGGGCACACGGTGAAGAGCCACGTGTACAACATCTACCGCAAGATGGACATCAACTCGCGCGAAGAGCTGCTTGATGCCGTCGAGAATGCCAACGTGTGTAACTAGCGTGCAACTGGTAGCATGCAATTAATGCAATTGGCATGCTTGCGAGCCAAACGCGGCAACATTCCTATCCCCGTTGTCGCGTTGCCGCCATTAAGGAGAGCATATGACGATAGCTAAGAAAACGCTGGCGGCCGTGTTTTGGGTTGCCATGATTGCGGCACCCCTCGTCATTGTGGGTCTGGCTCTGCTGACGCTGCCTCCCGGCACGCAAGAGATTCCTATGCAGGTCGGATTCGACGGCCACGTAAACCGATGGGCTCCTCCTGAGCAGCTGTGGCTCGTCGGCGGCACCCTGGCAGGAGCGAACGTCCTGATTGCAGCATGCTATTTCTTCAGCGACTTCCTGTACGACCACGGAATGGTGCACGGCATCAGCCAAAAGAACACGCGCCCGTTCCTCATGGTCTGCGGCATCGCCCTCGTGGGAATCACCATCTTCTGCGTCACGTTCCTGCTCAGCAAGATGTAAAGATAAACCCTCGCCTCCTGGTCCGCAAACGCATTGTTTCGAGGCGCGAAATCTCTGCCAAGAGTGCCCCGTTGCCAAAAATCTGCCCTCTGCTGGACAAAAATTGCGGTAATCGGTGATTTTGCGAGCGTTTTCGACAAAAATCTCCCGCCGTCAGGAAGGCGGCTGCAAGAAACCCCAGGTAGAGGCGCTACAGGTTATGAAGACCATGCGGGCGACAGTCCAAAAGACTCGCAAAATCACCGATTTCCGCAATTTTTGTCCATAACGGACCGAATTTTTGGCATTGGACAGAAAACACGCCGATACGCACCAGGAAGCGGTTCCTGCGGCAAGCATAAACACATCGTTGGGCACGTGCCCAAAAGATGCAGCGACGCAGGCGCCAGGCCATGCCCCAACCAAGACGGGCACGAACCTGGCGCCTTTGCAGGGTGGCCGCCCGTCTAGGGAAACGGACGGCCCTGAAAACGCGAGGGTGAAGACCGGCTTATTCGCCAGCCAGCGCAATTGCGCCGACGTTGCAGTCTCTTTCGGTTGCGTCCGCCGCGATGCTCTTGCTCGCGAAGCCGTCGGCCGACACCTCGACCGAATAGCTGGCCTCGCCAACCTGGCGGAACCAGAAGTCGCCGAAGCGCAGGCCGCCTACCGGGCATGCGTCGACGCAGCGTGGGACCTTCCATCCCTCGTCGATCAGGTGGGCACAGCCGGTGCACCCCTGCGGGATCTGCAGGTCTTCGTTCCAGTAGATTCCCTCGAACTTCTCGGCGATGTCCTTGCGGCCCTTCGCCTTCTCGGGCTCGATCACCACCAAGCCGTCAGAGCGCTCCATCAGCACCTCGGGAGCATAGTCGCGCACGGCCTCGGTCTGGGCCCCAATGAAGGGCGCATAGGTGATGTTCACCTTGGGCACGCTGCCATGCACCTCTTCGCGCACCTGGCACCAGAACTGGCCCGTGTCCGGCTGAGCGGCCGCATAGGGCAGCCAATCCACTCCGCAATGCTCGTCCTTGCAGGCTATCTGGCAGCTATGGCATCCGTTGCAACGGTTCACATCCACCGGGAATATCTTCTTTGACATGGTCGGCACCTTCTCCTTCGAGGTCATCTAGGACTTCACGATGCGGGAACTTGCAACAGCCCCCTCTTCCGGATCGAACGGCCGGGCGAACTGGTCGGGATACTGCTTGGCAAGCTCGAGCACGTCCACCTTCTCTATGCCCACCAAGAAGCCGTTGGTCACCTCGCCAGGGGCGTTCTTCGACGTGGTGGCGCTGGGGCAGATGAGGTTGTTGGCGCCGCCGCGATCGAGGCCACCCGTGCCCACGACGATGCTATCGACGCGCGCTCCGTGGTCCTGGCTGAGCACGTTCGGGCGTATACGCTCGGTCACCATGGCGCCGCCAAGCACGCTCCCGCACTCGTTGAACAGCCGAACGATGTCGCCGTCTGCAATGCCGAGCCTCTCGGCGTCGCACGGGTTGATCCACACCGGCTCGTACTGATAGCCGTCGGGGCCGGTCACCTTGCAGGTGTCGATCTCGCGGAACCAGGTTATGTCGTCTCCTTCGGCATGCACGCGCTAACGAGGATGATTGGACATCAGCAGGAAGGGGTAATCCTTGGCGCGGTCGCTCGTCACCCTCTCGTGATGCTCGTCGGACTCCTCGACCCAATGGGGCACCTCGGGGCGCTCGGGGTCGTTCGGCCAGTGCTCGTGGATGCTCGTGGAGTAGAACTCTATCTTGCCCGAAGGGGTATCGAGCGGGTTGTTCTCGGGATCGTAGTAGAACCCCTGCATCCCGATCGGGTCGGCCTTCCACGCCTCTTCGTCTTTGGGTGGCGAGCGGCGCCATGGCGACCGCGCTCTGTGAACATGATGCCATTTGATCCCGCCCTTTGGCATTCTGGCACGAAAAAAGCGTCCGGCAAGCCGAAAGCCTTCTGACGCAGGCAACACAGGGGGCTGTTCCCTGCACTGCCTGCCCCGTACTGCCTGCCCTGCGCTACCCGCCCTGCGCTGCCTGCCCTGTACTGCCTGTTGCCGCCTTCGTCGAAAGCCATCGTCTATACTGGGAACCGTTAAGTATGTCCATCTTCGAAGCGGGGTCTTTCTTGAAAATCTTGGCAGCAGCCCTTTTTGGCGGGACCGTATCCTCGCGATCCGTCGCCGAGGTAGAAGAATCCACGTTCGTCACGGTCAAGAGCCCTCTGCGGCAATACACATCTTACGCATGGCGGATCGTCCTTTCGGCTGTTATAGCAACAGGGGGCATTGCGGTGAGCTCGCCTGCGGTCATCATCGGTGCCATGTTGGTCGCCCCGCTAATGTCGCCCATGCTCGGAACCACGTTTGCCTTGGCGTCTTCGAACTGGCGGGGCATCGTGCGCACGCTCCTCGTCACCCTTCTGGGCTCCCTCGCCTGCATCATCGTGGCCATGCTGGTGACCGCCATAATGCCCGTGAGCATAGACGTCGAGACGAACTCCGAAGTCCTCTCGCGCATAACGCCGCGCATAGCAGACCTCATCGTCGCGCTTGCCTCGGGCTTGATGGCGGCGATCGCGCTCGTGCGCGATGACATCCCTGACGCGCTTGCTGGCGTTGCCATAGCCGCAGCCCTCGTGCCGCCGCTCTGCGTCGTTGGCGTGTGCCTTTACTACCAGGACCTTTCGTCGTCGCTCGGCGCCCTGACCCTCTTCCTGGCCAACTACTTCGCCATCCAGGTCATGGGGCTTGTCGTGTTCTTCGAGTCGGACCTGAGAAAGAAGGCGCGGGCTTCCCGAGAGGCCATCACCCGGCGGACGAAGGTCGTGATGACGGCCTGCATCCTCGTTGCGCTCGGCCTGGTGTGCATTCCCCTCGTGCATGCGAGTGCAGAGATCGTACGCAATGACGAGCTGCGCCAGTCAGCTAGCAAAGCAGCCGACGATTGGCTCGCGGAAAGCGGGTTCAGGTTGAAGGCGATCGATGTCGCCAACGGAGAGGTCTCCATCACGATCGCTGGCGACGGGGAGGTCCCTTCCGCCGAAGAGCTGCAAAGCGCCTTGGGGGACGATGAGCTGGGAGGCAAGAAGGTCCGCATCACCGTGCTGCGAGAGCTGACCATCGACAAAGCGCAAGCATAGGGGAGGTGCTGGCCCGTTCGACGCGCCCCCGTGCTGCGCCTCGTGCAGACAAAGGGCAGGCGTGGTCAAGATTCCCGACTTTGGATGTCCGTTTCGACTGAATTTCGTGGCATTTTCAGCCGATTCGAACAAGTAATCATTGCGGCCTTTCACTCGCTGCAGCTCTCATAGCATCTGACACACGTAACATCAATTCAGCTATACGAGAAAGTTCATGACGAGCGAAACCATGATTTCCTTTTCCTCTGGTTTCGATTCAGCAATCATGATGGTTGTAGCTACAAGGGCGCTATCGCTTACGACCTTCTGACCATCTTTATAGAGGAGGTCGTTCTTCTCCAAGAAATAGAGGAATACGGTAGCGGCGATGCGCTTGTTCCCATCGTGGAAGGAATGGTTCTTCACGATGAAGTACAGAAGGTTGGCTGCCTTCTCTTGAACAGAGGGATAGAGATCCTGGCCGCCGAACGACTGGTATATCGTCGCAATGCTGCTCTTGAAGGAATCGTCCTTCTCCACGCCGAACAGATCGCTCTCGTCATTGAATCGAAGCGTGCTGATGAGCTTCTTGCACTCGTCATAATCCAAGACGTAGGTGGCTACGTTTCCGCCAGGCTTCTGCACGCGCTGATGGTCGTAGTCATCAAGCAAATCTAGGGCGGGGGCATAGCTTTTCACTATCTCCAGCACTTGACTGGTATCAAGGCTGTCCGAAATGCGCTCCAACAGCGAAACGGCTTGCGACAGCTGTTGAAGCCGAAGCTCGTTCTCAGCACGCCCGTCAATAATGTAGCGGCGCAGTGCGTCGGTTGCCCAGCGCCTGAACTCCACGCCGCGCTGAGACTTCACCCGGTAGCCAACAGAGATGATGACATCGAGGTTATAGTATTGAACCTCGCGCTCGACCGTCCTGTCTCCCTCGTTTTGAACTGTTGCAAATAATGCAACTGTTGAGCTTTCATCAAGCTCTCTATCCTCATAGACGTTTTTGATATGCCTGGAGATCGTCGACTTGTCCCTATCGAAAAGTGACGAAATTTGATTCAAGGACAACCATACGGTCTCGCGATCAGTTTGGACGTCAAGCGATACCGCCCCGTCAGACGACTCGAAAAGGACGATTTCGGATAAGTTGTTTTCGTTCATCGCGAGGCCTTTCGGTACTTCTGCAAGCGACTATTCGGTTTGAGGCCGTCGACTGCCTGAAGCCCAATGGCAATTTGCCAAGCATCGGCACGTGCAGCCTTGTCTGGCTCACCCTCGCGGATATATTCTTCAAGTTCAAAGCCCCATGGCTTCATCTTATCATCCACATAAACTCGCCCTAATAAGCAGGGCTATGGCATCAGCCTAATTCTCCTATATCGCTTCATTAAGATAGATGCTGGTACAGAATCACGCTGCGCTAGGTTATTCAATCAACACGTTTTGCTCAATGAGCAAACCATTAAGCCACTTTACTAATGCTTATAATCAGATTGAAGAGTTCTTCTTCCGTTGCATTATCTTTATTGCCCTCGTCCCTTTAGTTTCAAAGGCTTGCTTCGCAGATAGTTCTCCGTTCAAAAGATTAACTATAGGCCATTTCTCAAACTCAGCTCTGGCTTGCTCCGGAATGTTTTTAATACACTTCTCTGCCATGGCATGATCATTAAGGAGAATATAAGCTGATGCTTTTGCTTGGTCGCTTTGAGAAGATAAAGCAATCTCTCGTAGATCGTCTTCGATTTCTGCTGTCATTTTATCCATGCGTTTAAGTATCTGCGCACGATTGACGCGATAAGCCTCGGATGAGCCTTCAAGCCCGCATAGTTTTTCTGCAATCAGGAGACAGCATTGCAATAGTTCGCTACTACAAACAGCTCCGTCGTCATATGCCAAAATCATATCCAGAAGCTTATAGCATGCAGCCTCCGCGTTAGCCTCAACGATAGAAACCTCTTCGAGCGCTTCCTTGAGCTTCTGGGTGTCCAGATTCATAGCACGGCAGTAATCTTCTCTATTAAGCAAGAAGAAAGTAGGCAGCGGAGCGATATTTGCTAAAGCATCGTCTGGATGATTCGACAAGGCACAAACATAACCCTTTTCTAAAGGATCGCATAATCTATATGCATTGTTCTCCCCGCGCATTGCAATTGCCTTTATCCTCCCCTTTGTAAACTCCATATTTAGATTAACCAAGTCATCATCTGGTACACCTAGTGGTACCTCCTTGCCATCTATGAGCGATGCACCAAGCCTTCCTAGTTGATCAAACTCAAAATCCGTCATTTCATTCGGAATAAGTGGCACTTTGACAGAGAGCAAGTCTAAAAGATTAACGACCTTCTCTAGATTCTCTATGCGCTCATTCATGTCATCTAAAGTTGCTTCATTGAATTTGATTCCCTGGAATAAAGGAATGCCTTCCACCCAAAGCGTCCCATTAATCGCCATTTCGCGTGCCAAGCGAGCATCTTTGAGCTGAGATTTAAAATCGCCTTTAAACTTAAAATCGAAATGTGGGTTGTCGTTAAGCCTGGCCGTAAACCCACCGAAATACATGAAATCGCCCTCAGAATCTTGACCCGACATGAGCAGATACTCATCAGAGTATTCGCCTGCGCGAAGTGTATGAGTCACCCCCATTTCGATACTTTCAATTTCCTCGACTTTGTCAATCAGATGGTAAATGCCATCCTTGGTTACACCGTACCAATAGCCTCCATTGCTCCATGTGTCTAACTGTATAAGTTCGTCAGGAGAAAGCAGTCTTTTAGAGAGCACGTATTTTTCAAAAAAGACATCCTGCCCTTGCCATTCTTCTAGGCTTTTGAAACCAATTAGGCTGTCAGTAAGTTGTTTGTTGCGATCCGCCAAAAACTCATCACAGAGCCGGCGCAGGACATTTGGATTTGTTGACAGAGGCTTAAACTGCTCAAGCAATGTTTGCTGATTATCTCGTTTCAGCCTCCCTAAAGCCTCGTCAAGTTCATAAGGTAGGTATACCTTGTAAAATATTTTCGGCTGATTATTAAAACCGACATGAACAACAAAATAAGTTATGCCCTTATAGACTTCCTTATATTCTTTTAGATCGGCTACATCGACTTTGAACTTACTTCGCGATCCGACGAACGAACACCTTCAAAAGGCAAGCAGGATTCCCTACGTTAAGGTTTCATGAGTTGCGCCATACGCAGGCAACGCAGCTTCTAGCAAACGGGGTCGACGTCAAGACCGCACAAACTTGCTTGGGTCACACGAATGCTTCCATCACGTTGAATTGGTATGCCCACGCAGTTCCCGAGAACGATCGAAAGGCTGCTCAGCTTATCGGAGGTCTGTTCTCATCGAATTCGCAGACGAATGCAGGTGTCGATCAAGACGCGCAAGCGGAAGAGCTCATCTGCACCGCATCTGCACCGATCCCTCAAAACCCACCTGTTACAAAGCAAGCAGGCCAGAGGGATTATCCATCTGGCCTGCGTATTCTTGGTCGCGGGGGCAGGATTTGAACCTACGACCTCCGGGTTATGAGCCCGGCGAGCTACCAGACTGCTCCACCCCGCAATTCAAGCTGTTAAAAACAGCAAAGAGTTATATTACTCGCATTGCCCACGAAATGCAAGCGCCCTGTCATGCAGCAAGCTATTTCACCGTCACCACCGGGATGCTGGTCTCATGCAGCACCGCATAGCTGACGCTGCCCAGCATGGCCCGCAGCGCACCCAGTCCGCGGCGACCCATCACGATCATGTCGACCTTATGGTCCTCCGCGTAGTCGCAGATGCCAGCCGCCGGCTTCACGGCAACGACGGCATCGAAGGTCACGTTGCACTCGACACCGTCCAGCAGGTTCTCCGCCGCGTCGCGCATCTGGCCGCACGCCGCCTTCTTGGCATTGTCGATAGCCTCGTCGTAGGTACGCATGTCGGGGAATATCTGCTGCATGCCCGGCGTGGGCGAGTTCGCCAAATCGCCGCCGAGCCCCAGCGATCCGATGGACACCACCGACACGACGTGCATAGTCGCCTGGCCGTCATCGCCGATCATGTTCTTCGCCACGACCAGCGCTTCCTTCGCGGGCTCCGACCCGTCGAATGCCACCATGATGTTCCTGTAAAGCATGATGAATCCCCTTTCGTCCGTACTCTCATCATACATTCACCTTCTCGCGCAGCCGCCCTCCGGCGCAATGCGTAACCATACAGTCGCATTGCCGCTAGAATGGGTCGAGTCCGAAAGGGAAAGCGAGAACGCATGGATGTCATCGATTGCCACTGTCACGTCTATCCGGAGCGAATAGCCGAAAGAGCGACCGCCGCCGTGGGGGCCTTCTACGACATACACATGGATGTGGAAAACGGCACGACCGTAGGGCTGCTGACCGCCTGCGAAGGATCGCCCATCAAGCGCTTCGTGATCCATTCCGTGGCGACCCGCGCCGACCAGGTGCGCTCCATCAACGATTTCGTCGCCGACGAATGTGCGGCGCATCCCGAGTTCACCGGATTCATGACGCTGCACCAAGACCTGACCGACAACGAGCTGCAAACCGAAATCGACCACGCTTGCGAACGGGGGCTGCGCGGCATCAAGCTGCACCCCGACACGCAACAGGTCGACATGGACGACCCGCGGCTGATGCGCGTGTATGAAATCGCGCAGGCTCGCAAGCTTCCCATGATCATCCATACCGGCGACTACCGCTACGACTATTCGCACCCGCGCCGCATGAAACGCATCCTGCGCGACTTCCCCGACCTGGTGGTGAACGCCGCGCATTTCGGCGGCTGGTCCATCTTCGACCTGGCCGTCGAGTACCTGGAAGACGAGAACTGCTTCATGGATATGTCGAGCTCAATGGCGCTCATCGGGCGCCGCCGCACGCGCGAGCTCACCCGGCTGCACGGCACCGACCGCATCATGTTCGGCAGCGACTTCCCCATGTGGAGCCCCACCGCCGAGCTGGACGAATTCGTGGCCGCGGGCTTCAGCGACGCCGAGCTTGAGAATCTTCTTCGTAACAACGCGCTGCGCTTCCTCGGGGAGGCGTAGATTCTCCCTAGAATGCCTTCATGGCCAAAATCGAGCAGGCATGGAGGCGTCATGAAGGGCAAGGGACTCGTCACCGAATTCAAGGACTTCATCAACCAGGGCAACGTGATGGACATGGCCGTCGGCATCATCATCGGTGCGGCGTTCACGGCGATTGTCACGTCGTTGGTCGACAACATCATCACGCCGCTCATCATGCTGGTCACCGGCGGAAACGGCACCGAGATCAGCGGGTTGCAGATTCCCGTCGGAGGCGGCCAGTACCTCGACTTCGGGGCCTTCCTTGGCGCCATCATCAACTTCCTGATCATTGCGCTTTGCGTGTTCTTCATCGTGAAGGCGTTC
>CAJUSL010000001.1:0-12708 GCA_910589135.1 uncultured Eggerthellaceae bacterium | reverse complement strand
CTGGTGCATCGCAACGCTGCCGGCGAGGAAGTTGCCGAGGAAGCGCCCGTGTGCCCCTACTGCAAAGAAGAAGTCAATGTGGGCGCCACGCGCTGCCACCACTGCGCCGCCGACCTGCCCGCGCCCGCGAAGCCGACCGAAACGGTGGTCGCATAGGCACAAGGGCCGTTTTTCCGAACGACACCCATTTTTGATGAGCAAACAGCAATTCGTGTCTTCTGGAAAACCGACGGGCGACGTTTCGGCAGATGTGGTTTGCGAACCGCCGAAACCCTGCGTTCTTCTGGATTTCTCAAACAGCGTTGGACTAAATGTGCTTCGTTGCATGCATTTCGTAGCGCGATTCTGTAGCGCGAGTCCAGCAACACATACGCAGCAGAGCAAATGTGGTGCCCGTTGCCACTTTTTAACGCCCGCGTGGACAAAAATTGCGGAAATCGGTATTTTTGGGGCCGTTTTTGACAAGAATGCTCTGCTGCCAGGAAGGCAGTTGCAAGAAACCCCAGGTAGAAGCACTGCGAGTTGTGGAGACCATGCAGGAACCGACCGGATGCACTCCCAAAACCACCGACTTCCGCAAATTTTGTCCACAGCGGGCCGGATTTTTGGCATCGGGTAGCAACCCGCGCGGCGCCGGGGCAAATCTGCAGCCTCTTGACGATCGGCTGTCGCAGCTTCCCCAGGCACGGCCCCGGCGGCGCGCTCCTTGCATGCAAGGAAAGATTGAGAATCGGAGGCACCCCTCCCCCGGACGTCGCGCAGCACCAGGCGCCACCGCCCGAACCGGGCGAGGCGTCTACAGCGTGCCGTTGGCCTGCAAGGCCGCCTGGATGACGGCGCGCGCCTGCGTGGGCGCATGGGCTGACGTGCCGACCTCCTCGAGCATCAACGCGACGACCACGTTGCGCGCGCCGTCGGCGTCGGCGATGCCCACGAACCAGCTGTCGTCGGCCTTGCCCTCGTGCTCGGCGGTGCCCGTCTTGCCCGCAACCGACACGCCCGGGATTGCAGCCGCCGTGCCCGTGCCGCTGTCTACAACGCCCTTCATCACCATGAGCACGCGGTTCGCGACCTCGGTGCTGGTCGCCTGCCATAGCTTGCTGGGCGTGGCGGTGTAACCCCGCGTGCCGTTGGCGTTGTACACGCCCTCGACTAGATAAGGGTTCAACACAGTGCCGCCGTTGGCAATGCCGCACCCGGCTAGGGCCATCTCGAGCACCGTTGCCTGCGGACCGGCGGGGCTCTCGTGCTCGCCGACCGGCTCGCCTGCCGCCGCCCAGGCGGTCTCCCAGGTGGTCATCTCCTCGGGGTTGGGCATAAGCGACTCGGCCACCGGAAGGTCGAACTTCAGCTCCTTGTCGAAGCCGAACCTGTTGGACGCCTCGACAAGCCGCTGCGACCCCAACTCGACCCCCACCTGCCCGAACACGGTGTTGGAAGACACCTCGAACGCGCGCGCCAGCGACACCTCGCCCCAGTCACGGTCGTTGAAGTTAGTAACCGGCGCATTGCCGATGTCCAGCTCGGCCGGCGAATCGTACACCGTGCTCTCGGTGGCGACGCCGTCTTCCAGCGCAGCCGTCAGCGACACGATCTTGAAAGTGGAGCCCGGCGCATACAGCGCCTGCGTGGCGCGGTTGAGCAACTCCGACGAACCGGCCGACCCCGCGCTGGACGACGCTTCCATGACCGCGCCCACATTGGCGGCATCATACGTCGGCGACGACGCCATGCCCAGCACCGCGCCCGTCGTCGGATCGATCACGACGCATGCTCCCTTGTATCCGGCAATGGCGTCCTGCGCGGCCTTCTGCACCTTGGAATTGAGAGTGAGGGTCACGTCGTTGCCCGGCTGCGACACCCCTGCCAGCGAGTTGATCACGTCGGTCCAGCTGGCATAGTTCTCGGTGCCGCGCAGCGAATCGTTCATGGACGCCTCGATGCCGCTGGTTCCGTACTGCATCGAGTAGTACCCCACGACGTGCGTCGCCAAATCGCCCGCCGGATACACGCGTTCGTAGCTGCCATCCTCTTGCTGCACCGACTCGGCCAGGATGGTGCCGTCATACGTGGAAATGGTGCCGCGCTGGCTTTCGGCTTCCTTCATGAGCGTGTGGTTGTTGCCCGGCATCGCCTTGATGTTGTTGGCGTCGATCACCATGATGAACGTGAGGCTGGCGACGAGCAGCGCGAACATCGCCGAGAACACGATCATGGTGTTCGTCAGACGCTTGCCTAGGGATACGCGTCCGAGCACACCCGTGCTGTGCAGCGTGGCGTGCGTCATGGTCAGCTCGGACTCGCGCCCGGTGGCCTCGTCGCCCGCACGCAGCAGCAGCCCGACGATGATGAACCCGGCCAGCAGAGACGAGCCGCCCTGGCTGATGAACGGAAGCGTGATGCCCGTCAGCGGGATGAGCCGCGTGATGCCGCCCACAATGATGAATGCCTGCAGGATGACGATCGACGTGACGCCCACCGCCACGAATGAGCTGAAGTCGGACTTGGCGCGCGCGGCCGTGTAGATGCCGCGGATGGCGAACACGAGGTACAGCAACAACACGCCGGCGGCGCCCAGCAGGCCGGCCTCCTCGCCGATGGCCGAGAAGATGAAGTCGCTTTCCGCATAGGGAATCATGTCGGCCATGCCGCGCCCGATGCCGATGCCAAACAGGCCGCCATCCGCCAACGAGTACAGGCTCTGCACGATCTGGTAGCCGCTGCCCTGCGCGTCGGCGAACGGGTCCAGCCAGATGTCGACGCGCTGCTGCACGTGTCCGAACATGAAGAACAGCATCACAGCCGCGACGGCCGCCAGCACAAGCCCCGCCACCACGTAGAACTTCTTGCCCGTGGCGACATACAGCATGACGATGAACATGAGGAACAGCACGAGCGCACTGCCGAGATCCTTCTCCAGCACGACGATCAGAAACGCCAGCGCCCACATCACTATCAGCGGCAGCAGCGTCTGCAGGCTGGGAAGGTTCACCGGGCCGATGCGCCAGGTGAACACGGAAAGCATCTCGCGGTTCTGCGCCAAATACGCCGCAAGGAACAGCACGATGAATATCTTCGCCAGCTCGCCCGGCTGGAACGAGAAGCCGCCGATGTTCAACCACAGGCGGCTGCCGTTGATTTCGTTGCCGATCACGGGAAGCATCGGCGACAGCAGAAGCAGCACGCCCACGATCATGAGCGTGTACTTGTAGTTCGACAGACGGTCGAGCTTGCGAACCAGCAGCAGGATGACCACCAGCGCGGCCACGCCCGCGAACATCCAGACGAGTTGGCGCGTCGCCGCCGCGGGCGCCAGGCGCGTGACGAACGCGATGCCGACGCCCGAAAGCGCGAACGTGATGGGCAGCAGCGCCGGGTCGGCATTGGGAGCCAGCTTCCTGATGGCAAAGTGCGCGAGCAAGAAGGCAACGAAGATGCCGATGGGCACTCCCAACGTGTTGAAAGACAGGGCGTGCAGGCCCTCCTCGGAACCCGCGCCGCTGAGCACCATCATGGCGAACATGATTATCACTAATGGCGCGGCGACTATCAGGAGCAGCAGCTCAACGTTTCTCCTGGTCATGAGGCACCCTCGCTGGCTTTGGTCTGTTCGTTGGCTCTCAGCATCATGTTTTAGGCTATTCGCTTGCCGCTGCAGAAGAACTCGAAGAGGCTACGCTTGCTGAGGAATCTGACGAAGAGCTGCTGCTCGGGTCGGACGCACCGCCCGCGCTGGCACCAGCCGACGAGCCGCCGCCCTTCTTAGCGATTTCCCTCTTGTAGTCGCTCACCAGGCTCTTGGCGGCGTCGAGCGAATCGCACGCGATGCCTTCCTCGCGAAGCCGCGACGCCGGGCCCGGCAGCACCGCCTGCAGCTGGTCGACCTGCACGTCGGTGAATTCCTCGAGGTTCGAGAACTTCATGCCGAAGAAGTCGCCCGGCACGCCGCGATAGATCACCACCTTGCCGTCCTGCTCGCCAAGGTAGGCGGAGTTGTTGATCCAGAAGCCGAACGCGGCGGCGCCCATGCCGATGATGGCCACCATCAGCGCGATGATCAGCACGGCAGTCATCTTGCCGCGGCGCACGATCTTGCGCGTCTTTTGCGGACTGTACCCGGTGACGTCCACCACCACGACGGTGATGTTGTCGCTGCCGCCGCCCGCCAGCGCCTCGTCGACCAGCACGTCTGCGGCGTCCTGCGGGTTGGCCACCGTCTGCAGAATCTCGCTGATGCCCTCGTCGGGCACCATGGAATACAGGCCGTCCGAGCACAGCATCAGTCGATCGCCCGCCGCCACGTTGATCTCGTACAGGTCGGCCTGCATGTAGGGGTCGAGCCCCAGCGCACGCGTGATGTAGCTACGCCACTGATGCGTGCGGGCCTGCGCGGGCGAAATTTCGCCCGACTCGACCAAATCGGCGACCACGCTATGGTCGCGCGTTATCTGTTGAAGCACGCCGTTGTGCAAAAGGTAGGCTCGCGAGTCGCCCACCTGGGCGATGACCATCTTCTCGCCCTCGAGCATGGCGGCGGTGCACGTAGTGCCCATGCCTTCCTTGCCCACGCCGTCGCGCGCGGCCTGGATGACGGCCAGGTTCGCCTCTTCGACGGCATGCCCCAGCCCTTCGGCATCAAGCTCGGAAGGAGCACAGCGGGCGATGGTGTCGACCGCGATCTCGGACGCGACCTCGCCGCCTTCGTGACCGCCCATGCCGTCGCACACCACGTACAGCGGCGGCGCGACGAGCAAGTTGTCCTCGTTGTGCTCGCGCACGTAGCCGACGTCGGTGCGGCTGCCGAACGGCTTCACGTTCTCG
The DNA here is from genome assembly GCA_910589135.1 of uncultured Eggerthellaceae bacterium. Taxonomy (GTDB): domain Bacteria; phylum Actinomycetota; class Coriobacteriia; order Coriobacteriales; family Eggerthellaceae; genus MGBC163016. The sequence continues at coordinate 7,887 of CAJUSL010000001.1, read as the reverse complement.
AAACGCGCGCCCGGCTCAGGCAGGTATTCGGCGGAATCCATTACTCGTACCTCGCGCGGATCACGACGTCGCCGACCGCGATGGCGTCCTTGTTGCGAACCGGGACCGGGTCGCTTATGTACGTGCCGTTGACCGAGGTGCCGTTCTTCGACCCCAGATCCTCGATGAATAGGTTCTCCCCCATCAGCTGGAAGCGCGCGTGCCGCCCGGAGACATAGCCCGCAGCGACCACGATGTCAGCCCCCGGCGCGCGGCCGATGATGACCGGCCCGGTGACAGGAATGTTCACGCCGCGCAGCTCCTTCGGGCCCTTCTCGACGGTGAGGTGCCACGACTTGCCCTTCTTGGAAGCGCCGCTGACCTGGCGCACGCCGGTGCGCATGATGGAGAACAAGAACAGGTACAACAGCGCGACGAACAGCAGGCGCGCAGCCAGCAGGACGACGTCGATCATGCGGCAATCGCCTCGATGCGGTCGGCGCCGGCGCCTCTGATGTCGAAAGATGCGGAACGGAACATGGCGTTCGACCTAGATCTCGTGCATGAAGCGGAACACGTCTTCGCGCTGGATGGTAATCTGCACGCCCAGACGCTCGCCCTCCGCGGTGAGGCGATCCTGCACTTCCTCGAAGCTGGCCGTCGCGATGTCGAGCGTGGCAAGCATGGTCATGCAGAAAATCTCGTTCTCGCCGAGGATGGTCTGGTTGATGTCGTCGATGTTCGCATCGCATTCGGTAAGAACGGTCGCAACGGCGGCAACGATGCCCGTGCGGTCCGCGCCGAGCACGGAGATGACGCATTTCATGTGGCAGGTCCTAACGTCCGATGAGGTTGCGAATATAGGTTCTATAATTATCCCACAACGTTCGCATTGATGAAGGATGGGGCATGGACAAGGCGAAGATCGAAGAAGGCGTGCGCCTGATACTCGAAGGAATCGGCGAGGACCCGAACCGGGAGGGGCTGCTGAAGACGCCCGCACGCGTGGCGAAGATGTACGAGGAAATGTTCGCAGGCATGACCGAGAACCCGGCGATTCACTTCGAGACCACCTTCGACGAGCACCACGAGGAAATGGTGCTGGTGCGCGACATTCCGTTCTACTCCGTCTGCGAGCATCACCTGGTGCCGTTCTTCGGGCTCGCGCACATCGCCTACATCCCCGCGCGCGACGGACGCATCTGCGGCCTGTCGAAGCTGGCGCGGCTGGTCGACGCCTACGCAAAGCGCCCGCAAGTGCAGGAGCGCCTGACCTCGCAGGTGGCCGACACGCTGATTGAGCAGCTTCATCCGCAAGGCGTGCTGGTGGTACTGGAGGCTGAGCATCTGTGCATGAACATGCGCGGCGTGAAGAAACCTGGCAGCAAGACGACCACGAGTGCCGTGCGCGGCGTATTCGCGAAGAACCAGGCCACCCACAGCGAAGCGCTGAATTTGATCTTCCGAGGGTAGCGCGTCGGAAAGGGCAGAAGGGAAGGCCGCGCAAGCGCATTCGGGATTGCTCCTGCGTCAGGGGACGTTCGCTTTCGACACAGGAGAGGGGCGGGGTTGTAAATGGGGTCACGCCGGCCTTTTCCTGGACTCGATGCCAAGAATCCGGGCCGCTGTGGACAAAAAAGCCCCCGCTGGTTAGGCGAGAGCTGGTGTGACAAAGCGGGCTACTCCGTGGGAGACTCGCCACCTCCCGAAGGCGTGTCGGGCCCGGTGGACACCTCGATGGTGACCGTGTCGCCCTTCTTCGCCGTACCAGTGATGCTCTGGTTGATCACGTTTCCCTTGGCCACCGAGCTGGACGCGCTGTAGGTGGTGCTCACCTTCAAGCCGGCGTTCTGCAGGGCGGTCTTGGCGTAGGACTCGGAGCTGCCCACCACGCTGGGGACGTTCACCGTGTTGTCGGCGCCGAGCGACACGACGTAGCCGATTGCGGTGCCCTTCGCCACTTTGGTGCCCGCAGCCGGCGACTGGCTGATGACGCAGCCGGACGAAATGCTGTCGCTGTGCTCGCTGCCGGTCTGGTTGATGGTGAGGCCTGCATCCTCGGCCTTCTTGCGCGCGGCGTCCAGGCTCAGGCCCTCGATGTTGGGCACGGACACCTGCTCGCTGCCCTTCGACACGACCAGCTTCACCACCGAACCCTTGTTGGCCGGCTGTCCGCTGACCGGATCTTGGCTGATGACCAAGCCTTCTTCCACGTCGTCGCTGTACTGCTGGGTGACCTCACCGATGATGAAACCCGCGTCGGTGAGCTTCTTCTTGGCGTCGGCCTCGGGCATGTTGGTGACATCGGGGACGTCCACTTGCTCGGACCCCTGCGACACCCACAGGTCGATCTTGGCGCCCTTGGCAGCCTTCGAGCCGCCCTTCGGGTTCTGGCCGATGACCTGACCTTCTTCGACCGTGTCGTCGTACTGCGTCTTGATTTCGCCCACCTGGAAGCCGGCGGCCTCGATCTGGGCGACGGCCTGCTCGTAGGGCATCTTCGTAACATCGGGCACATCTTCCTTGTCGCCGCTCAGGAACACGAACGCGAGCGCGGCCGCGATGGCAAGCACCGCCACGACGCACGCGATGATGATGCCCTTCTTCTTGGCAGAACCGGATTCGTTGCCACCGGTGCCGGCGCCGTGCCCCGGCGCGCCGCTGTAGCGCCGCGCCCCATTGCCGCCGCCTGCGCCTCCGATGTTCGCCACAGGCATGACCTGCGTGGAATCCATGTCGCCTGCAGCGGCGCCGATGGGAGCGATCACGCTGGTGCGCGCCTGGGTGAAGTCGCTGTTGGAGGCAGCGTGGGCCATGCCGGCCCCGATGCCTGCACCGACGGCGGCCGCAGCAGCGCCGCCCGCAACCAACGCGGCCAGGTTGACCGGGCGCCCGGCCAGGAAGTCGTTGAGGGCCAGGCGCATGTCGTTTGCGGTGGCAAAGCGCGCGGCCGGGTCCTTCTGCATTGCCGTGAGAATGATGGCCTCGAAGGCCGGATCGATGTCGGGATTGATCTCGCGCGGGGTGGGCGGCTGGTCGCGAACCTGCATGAGCGCGACGCTGACCGCGTCGGGGCCGTCGAACGGAAGCGTGCCCGTGGACGCTTCGTACAGCACGACGCCGAGCGAGTAGATGTCGCTGGCGGCGGTAAGGTCCTTGCCTTGTGCCTGCTCGGGCGAGGTGTAGTGCGCGGTGCCCAGCACGGTTTCGGTCTTGTCGGCCGTGGAGTTCTTGGCGCGCGCGATGCCGAAGTCCATCACCTTCACATTGCCGTCCGGCTGGACCATAATGTTCTGCGGCTTGATGTCGCGATGGATGATGTCCTGCTGATGGGCGACCGTGAGGGCTTGGCACACCTGCGAGCCGATTTCCGCAACCTTGCGCTGATTGATCGCGCCGCGTTCGAGGATAGCGGTCTTCAGGTCGGAGCCGCGAACGAACTCCATGACGATGTAATAGGTGTCCTGGTCGTGACCCCAGTCGTAGACGTTGACGATGTAAGGGCTTTGCAGGTTGGCTGCAGCGGCGGCCTCCTGACGGAAGCGGCGCGTGAAGTCGGGGTCGGCAGCGTATTGCGGCAGCATGGTCTTCACGGCGACGATGCGGCCCAGCACCATGTCCTGCGCACTGTAGACCTCGGCCATGCCGCCGACGCCGATGCGTTCTCCCAGCTGGTACCGGTTGCTGAAAGTCCTGCCTGTGAGAGGTCCGTTGCCTGCCATTGAGATGCCCTTCTGTTTTTGCGTTTGTGGTTCGAGTCAAAGGTACCCACCATTGTACCGTACGCCAGTAGGCAGTGCAAAACAGCAGAACGGCTACGATTCGAAGACGACGAGGTAGACGTGAGAAAAAAGTTCCGCCGCCATCCAAAAGGATGAACCCACCTAGTAAGGTGGGTGCCCGCAGCCTGCTTCCTGGCTTTCGCATCAACGGACGCGAATCCCCATTTCACATGCGATCTTGGGTTCCCTTTATGAAAGCATCGGTCCATCGCAATAACATGGAGGGGCGGAACCACCGTTAGTATATGCCAGCAACGGCACGGCTGACCATCAAAATGCAGATGTTCACGCACGCGTTGAATTTGGTTTCAAGGGGCTGTTGCACGAATTTTGACCAATTTGTCCAAAAAAGTGCCGTTTCGGGTTGTTTTTGGAAAGCCTTGCGGGTCTCTTTGACCGCTTTTGCCATGCTGCGTTTCTCGACCGACGAGGACGCCCCGCTCAGCGGGCCTAACTCTATGCGTGATGTTTTACCGTTTGGCGGCAAAAGCCATAAAACGACCCGAAACGGCGAAAAAATGGCCAACGGGAGCGAATTTCATGCACCACGCCATCACACCATGCTGTTCGCCCGCACAGAACATCGTCTCTAGTCCGTAAAGGCCGCCCCGCGTCCTACCAGCTGGACGGCAGCTCGATCTTGAACGACGAGAGCCTCCACTCGACCGGCTCGCCTACCGCGAGCGTCTTTGGCATGTCGAGAATGCGCTGGTTGGAAGAGCCTCGCCATTCCAGCTCGTAGGAACGAAGCGACTCGACGAACGGGCCGTCGACCAACACGTCGATGCATGCGAGAAAGTCGGCCACGGCGGGGCGGCCGGGTGCCTGCGCGCACAGGTCCTCGAACGTGTAACCCGAGTACGCCCAGACGTTGTAGCCCGCGTCCTTCAGCCGTCGGGCCAGCGCAGCGCAGGCTTCGGGCTGCTCGAAGGGCTCGCCTCCCGAGAAGGTGACGCCTTGGATCAGCCTGTTGGCGGCAATGTCGTCGAAGATCGCGTCTATCTCGTAGACCGTCCCGCCACCAGCGGGCTGGCTTTCGGGGTTGTGGCAGCCCGGGCAAGCGTGAGTACAGCCCTGCACGAAAACGCCGTAGCGCAGACCGGGACCGTCGACTATCGAGTCGGGCACGAGGCCGAACACGCGCAGGCTATTGCTTTCCGACATGGAAGCCCTCTTTCTGGTCGCGGCGCTGCTGGTCATGATCTTCCAGCTTGTGAAGTTCCTCCTCGATGAAAGCTATGGGGTTGTCGCCGTTTGCGATGGCGCTGCCCTTCTCGGCGAGCTTGCTCTTCATCGTGGTCCTCTTGTGCTGCTTCGCACGGTGCGCCGACCCGGCGATGGCCTTCAACGCCGTATCGATCGCCACGCTTCGCTTCGTGCCCTTGCCTGTGGCGAACGTCAGCATGGCCTGGTAGCCGCGCTCGGTCTTTCCGGTGACGTTGATCTGCGCCTTCTCCATCATGACGGCGACCTTGGAAACGGCCAGGTTCACCTCGTCTTGCATCCTGGAAACCACGTCGTCGAGAGACTCCTCGCCGGAATCGATGAAGATGTCGAGGCGGATGTCGTCCTCGGGGGCAAGCTTCACCAGCGCGCTGGTGTTGATGACCGAGTTAGGAATGACCACCCTCTCGCCGCGCGCCGTCATGATGGTGGTGTGGCGCCAGGTGACGTCGGTGACCATCCCCTCGTAGCTGCTGACCTTGATGCGGTCGCCGGGCTCCACCAGCTTGGTCATGATGATCTGCAGGCCGCCGATCAGGTTGGAAAGCGTGTCCTGGAACCCGAGCGAAACCGCGATGCCTCCGATGCCCAGCGCCGTGACCGCCGCACCCACGTTCACGTTGAAGCAGCTGGACAAGATGACGCACAGGCCGACGACCCACACGGTGACGCGCCCGATATTGACGAAGATGCTGACAGCAGGCAGCGGGCCCTTGTTCGACTTCAGAACCTTGCGAAGAAACACCGTGACCAGATGCGCCACGAAGGCCGTGGCCACCGCGATGATGGCGGCGGTTATCAACGTGCTGAGCCCGTCGCTGTGGAGGACGCTCCCCAGCCAGGTCTTCAAGGCATCTGTCAACGTATCGAGATTCATGAACCGTAGTGTATATCACCCATGGGAAAAGACGGCTCGACGAGCAGCCCTTCATTCCGAATCGTTGCCTGGCCCAAAGGACCCAAAGGGACGGGGACAATGGCACGCGACCTCGGCGTGCCATTGTCCCCGTCCCTTTGGGTCCTTTGGGCCCTACGCAGAGCGGGGCGCCCTGTGGCGCCCCGCTCGGTTGTTTCGATAGCCCGGATGTTGGCTAGATCTGGTGCTTGACGCGCTCGGATTCCTCGGCGCGCTTGGCGTCGTTGAATCGCTCGAGCGTGCCCACCAGGTAGCCGGTGATGCGGCGGATGCGCTCGAACTCCATGCCGTCGTAGTTGCCGTCGACGTCGTGCATTTCCTGGCGGCCGCACTTCGGGCAGGTCTCGCCGATGATGCCGTTGTAACCGCACTCGGGATCGCGGTCGACCGGATGGTTGATGGAGCCGTAGCCCATGCCGCATTCCTTCATGTATCGAATGACGGACTCGAACGCCTCGAGATTCTCGGTGGGGTCGCCGTCCAGCTCGATGTAGCTGATGTGCCCGCCGTTGGTGAGCGCGTGGTACGGCGCCTCCTTGGCGATCTTGTCGAACGCGGAGATGTCGTGGTACACCGGCACGTGGAAGCCGTTGGTGTAGTAGTCGCGGTCGGTGATGCCCGGGATGCTGCCGTAGCGCTCGCGGTCGAGCTTGACGAAGCGGCCGGACAGGCCCTCGGCCGGCGTGGCGATGAGAGTGAAGTTCATGTGCTCCTGCTGCGAAATGCGGTCGCAGTAGCTGCGCATGTGGCCCACGATTTCGAGGCCGAGGCGCTGTGCCTCTTCGCTTTCGCCATGATGCTTGCCCGTGAGGGCGACCAGGCACTCGGCAAGCCCGATGAAGCCGGTGGTGAGCGTGCCGTGCTTCAGGATCTCGCGCTGCTCGTCGTTGCGGGACAGCTTCTCGGAGTCGATCCACACGCCCTGGCCCATGAGGAACGGCGCGTTATACACCTTCATGTTTGCCTGGATCTCGAAGCGCTCGAGCAGCTGGCCGGTGACGAGAGCCAGCTTGGAATCGAGCAGGTCGAAGAACAGCTCGATGTCGCCCTTGGCGCGCAGGGCGAGGCGCACCAGGTTGATGGACGTGAACGACAGGTTGCCGCGGCCGGGCGTGACCTCGCGCTCGGGGTCGTAGACGTTGCCCATGACGCGGGTGCGGCAGCCCATGTAGGCGATTTCCGTCTCGGGCGTGCCCTTGTAGTACTGCGCGTTGAACGGCGCGTCCAAGAAGCTGAAGTTGGGGAACAGGCGCTTGGCCGAGCAGTGCATGGCAAGCTTGAACAGGTCGTAGTTCGGGTCCTCGGGATTGTAGTTGACGCCTTCCTTCACGCGGAAGATCTGCACCGGGAAGATAGGCGTCTCGCCGTTGCCCAGGCCCTGCTCGGTGGCGAGCAGCATGTTCTTGATGACCATGCGGCCCTCGGGGCTGGTGTCCATGCCGTAGTTGACCGAGCTGAACGGCGTCTGCGCGCCGGCGCGGGAATGCATGGTGTTCAGGTTGTGGACCAGCGCCTCCATGGCCTGGAACGTGGCACGGTCGGTGTCGGCCTCGGCGTTCTTGGTGGTGTACTTCAAGATGACGGCGATGTCGGATTCGGACACACCGGCCTGGGAAAGAGCCTCTCTGAGCTTCTGGGTGTATGCCTCGTCGAGGTTGATGGAGGCCACGGCGCCCGTCTCCGCCTCGATGGCGGCGAGGGTGTCCTGCGTCCAGGTGCGCTCGTCCTGAATGTCGGTGAGCAGGTCGATCGCCTCGGACAGGTGCTTCTTGAACAGGCGGCGGTAGGTCTTGCGCACGCCGTCAGCCAGGCCATAGTCGAAGTCGCACACGGACTGGCCACCGTGCTGGTCGTTCTGGTTGGACTGGATGGCAATGCAGGCAAGCGCCGTGTAGCTGGCGATGTCGTTGGGCTCGCGCAGCACGCCGTGCCCGGTGGAGAAGCCGCCCTTGAACAGCTTGCGCAGCTCGATCTGGCAGCAGGTGG